>NZ_JAPDNC010000004.1:0-213097 GCF_025947915.1 Erwinia sp. INIA01 | reverse complement strand
CTGTCATTTTTGTATTGCAACATCATCGGTTTGAGAGGAAAAACCGTCTGTTTTATAATCACTTGCCGCAATGTTTGCCTGTAAAACAGCCAAAAGAATTCATATGTTCACAAAATCAACAAAATAGCGAAAAATAATCTTGGCAAACGAAAAAACTCCCCCTATACTGCGCTCCATCAGTTACCGGCACCTTAGCCCAAGCTGATACCGTGTGGAAGCGTGGCCGAGTGGCTGAAGGCACCGGTCTTGAAAACCGGCGACGGGAAACCGTTCTAGAGTTCGAATCTCTACGCTTCCACCATCCATTCTGACCCCGAGCTTGAAGAAGCTCGGGGTTTTTGCTTTTTACAGCTATCACCTCAAACGTCTTCTGTTTTCCCTCACATCCTGCTATTTTCTTGCTGTGATGAGCGATTGAGCATTACCGAAAACATCTTGTTTCTTTTCAATCTTCTAATGCCACTAAACCGCCGGGGGCAGAGTCTGCTATATTCTCAATATCGATGATGATTGTGAGTTTCTGGACTTTCTCTGGAGAGCGGTGGTGGTGACTCAGCGTTGTGCGCTGTTTTCTTCTGTGCTGCACGTTTATCTGCCAGTTATTCACCCTGATGAATCAATGGAATACACCTATGATTAAAAAGTTAAGTCTCTGTGCACTCGCTGTATGCTCTGCACTTTCCGGCGTGTCTGCATGGGCTGCCGATAGCGATTACCAGTTGGAACAGGTGCTGATGATGAGCCGCCACAACCTGCGTGCGCCGCTGGCGGACAATGGTAGCGTGCTGGCACAGGCGACGAAAAAAGCCTGGCCGAAGTGGGATGTACCGGGTGGTCAACTGACCACCAAGGGCGGCGTGCTGGAAGTTTATATGGGGCGCTATACCCGCGAATGGCTGGCGCAGCAGGGGCTGATTAAAGATGGCGAATGCCCGTCTCCTGACGCGATCTATGCGTATGCCAACAGCCTGCAGCGCACCGTCGCCACCGCGCAGTTCTTTATTACCGGTGCGTTCCCGGGATGCGATGTAGCGGTTTCTCATCAGGATGAAATGGGATCGATGGACCCGATCTTTAATCCGGTTATCACCAGCAACAGTGAAGACTTCAACAAGCAGGCGCTCTCAGCGATGAATGCCGAAGGCGAAAAGCTGGCGCTTAAGCCTGCATTCCAGCGCCTGGAAAAAATTATCGATTATAAAAACTCTGCGGCCTGCAACGGCAAAAAACAGTGCGATCTTTCCAGCACCAATCAAAACACCTTCAGCGCCGATACCGGCAAAGAACCTGGCGTTTCCGGCCCGCTCAAAGTGGGTAACTCACTGGTTGATGCGTTTACCCTGCAGTATTACGAAGGTATGCCGCTCGATCAGGTTGCCTGGGGACAAATTAAAACTCCGGAGCAGTGGAAAGAACTGTCGGCCATTAAAAATGGTTATCAGGACACACTGTTCACCTCACCTCTGGTCGCGCGAGAAGTGGCAGCCCCGCTGGTGGACTATATTCGCAGCATGCTGATCGACCAGGATAAAGACGGCGCGCCGAAAGTCACGCTGATGGTCGGCCATGATTCTAATATCGCCTCATTACTGACCGCACTGGACTTTAAACCTTATGAATTAGCGGATCAGAACGAGCGCACGCCGATTGGCGGAATGATTCAGTTCCAGCGCTGGCTGGATAAGAAAAACAACCGTGAGCTGGTGAAGGTGGAATACGTTTATCAGAGCACCGAGCAACTACGCGATGCAGAACCTCTGTCGCTGGATAACCCGCCGAAACGCGTGACCCTGCAAATGGCCGGTTGCCAGACTGATGCTAACGGTTTCTGCCCGTGGGATCAGTTCACTGCGGTGTTGAATACTGCGCTGCAGGGTACGTCAATGCAGGTTCCTGAACCTGTTGCCGCTTCAGCCGATGCGGCTGACGTAACGAAAGAGGCATCGGACAAAGCCGCTGCCGATCAGGCTGCTGCTAAAGCAACACAGGATAAAGCCGCGACGGAAGCCAAAGATAAAGCGGCGGCTGAACAGCAGGCAAAAGACAAGGCAGCTCAGGAAAAAGCTGCGAAGGAAAAGGCCGCCGCGGAGAAAGCTGCTGCTGAGAAAGCCGCAGCCGAAAAAGCTGCCGCAGAACAGGCAGCAAAAGATAAGGCGGCCGCCGATAAGGCCGCTGCTGACAAAGCGGCAGCGGATAAAGCCGCAGCAGAGAAAGATAAGGCCAGCGAACCTAAGACCGCTCAGCCTGATTCTGCCAGCAGTGCTGATAAAACACAGGCGCAGCCGTCAGCGAGCTGATTGCGTTTTTCCAGACCCGCCAACGTTAAAAGGCCTACACCCGGGTGTCGGCCTTTTTTTCACTATTTTCAAGGTGGGCTTATTTGCTGATCACCACCAGCTTTTGATTCACAAACTCTTTAATACCAAGATCGGAAAGCTCACGGCCAAAACCAGAACGTTTGATGCCGCCAAACGGTAACTCCGGTGCGGTATTACTGGCCGAGTTGATATACACCATGCCGGTTTCAATACGCGATGCCAGCGCTTTGCCGCGAGCGATATCTCCGGTAAACACGGCACCACCCAGACCATAGTGGGAGTCGTTAGCCAGTTCGACGATCTCATCGTCATTACGCACGATGTAGATCTGCGCTACCGGGCCGAAGAACTCTTCAAACCAGGCGGGATTATCGCGGGTTATTCCGGTAAGAATGGTTGGCTGATAGAAACAGCCTGCACCGTCCACCGGCTTGCCGCCCAGTACCAGTTTTGCGCCTTTTTCAACGGCCTGTTTCACCTGTTTCTCAAGGCGATCGCGCGCTTCAGCAGAAGAGAGTGGACCAAGCGTCGTGTTGGGATCTAACGGATCGCCAATTTTCACCGCCTCAAAAGCAGCAACGAGTTTTGCCATAAACGTCTCGGCGATCTTCTCGTGTACCAGGAAACGTTTCGCGGCGGTACATACCTGACCACAGTTACTGAGGCGCGCACCCGCACCCGCCTTCACGGCTTTGTCCAGATCGCAGTCATCGAGCACCACGAAAACGTCGTTACCACCGAGTTCAAGGGTCGTTTTCTTCAGATATTTACCCGCCTGCTGCGCTACCGCGCTGCCCGCACGTTCTGAACCGGTGAGGGCTGCGCCCTGTACGCGGTCATCGGCAATTAACTCTGCGATTTGCTCATTACTGGCGAACAGATTGGTCCAGGCGCCCTCTGGCGCACCTGCCTGGCTGACCAGATCAGCAAACAGCGTTGCGCAATGCGGAACGTTTTGCGCATGTTTTGCCAGCACCGGATTACCGGCGGCGAGGTTAGGAGCCAGCACCCGCATCAACTGATAGAAAGGAAAATTCCACGGCTCAACGGCGACCAGCACGCCGATCGGATGATGTTCCACCCAGGCCTCACCCAGCTTGCTGGGATAACGTACCGGAGAGAGGAAACGCTCGGCGTTTTCGGCATAGTAGCGAGCGATCTGTGCACAAAGCTCAACTTCTCCCCGGCTTTGGCCAATCAGCTTGCCCATTTCTTCACTGGCGGCGGTGGCCAGTTCCTCTACGCGTTCCTCGATCAGCGTTGCCAGCTTCTGTAGTACCTGCAGGCGCGGTTGAATACTCCCTTTCGACCAGTCGGAGTGATACAACGCATCGGCGGTTGCCAGCGCCTGTTCTACCTGTTCGTCAGTGTGCGCGGGCCAGGACTTTATCAGCTTATTGCTCGCGGGATTGATGGTCTGATAGGACATTCTACGCTCCTTGGTCGTTAGTCAGCCCTGGCGGGCTGAAATGTGTCACGTGGAATTAAGCGTAGTAGAAACCTTGAAGGGCATGCCAGGTTATCGGAAGACTCCCAGTGGGCTACAAACAAAAAGGGCGGGAAAATCCCGCCCCTGGCTTCAGACGTTTTTGCGTTCGACGACTTTGTTATCCCAGGTCAGCACATCGTCTTCGGTTTTGTTAAATGCGCGGATAAGAACGTCGTCACTTCCCTGCTGCGCCCAGATTTGTTCGGCAAGGCGTTCATCATAGTTAGCCACCTCAAAGATGGCTTCGGCGATTTCCAGCGAGGTACAGCGCAGGGCGGCCCATTCTCCTACGTGATGAGCCTTAGATTGTTGTGTTGCCATAATTGCCTCCTGTCAGATTATCCGTTGAGTTTCACTGCCAGCCCGGCAACATATTCACCCTGATAGCGGGCAATATTGAGCTCTTCCTCACTGGGCTGACGGGAACCATCGCCGCCGGCAATTGTGGTCGCACCATACGGCGTCCCGCCGCGCACTTTGGAGATATCGAACAGTTCCTGGCTCCCGTATCCGATGGGAACGATCACCATGCCGTGATGGGCGAGGGTGGTCCAGGTTGAGGTGATAGTTTGTTCCTGGCCTCCCCCGGTACCGGTAGAGGCGAAGACGCTGGCGAGTTTGCCGTAAAGGGCGCCGGAGGCCCAGAGCCCACCGGTACGATCGAGAAAGTTACGCATCTGCCCGGCCATATTACCGAAGCGGGTCGGTGTGCCAACCAGGATGGCATCATAGTCTGCCAGTTCTTTCGGGTCAGCCTCCGCTGCGGTCTGGCCGGTTTTACCGCCAACCTCGGCGAAACGGGCGGCATCCATCGTTTCCGGCACGCGTTTAATGGTGACTTCTGCACCAGGGACTTTACGGGCACCTTCCGCAACGGCCTGCGCCATTGTTTCAATATGTCCGTACATGGAGTAATAGAGCACTAGAATTTTAGCCATACGCTACTTACCTCCTCAAACGCCAGGTTAATTTTTTAACTGATTTTTCAGTATAGAAGAAGCCTCTGCGGCTGCCTGGCGGCAGATCAATTTTGTATTAAAAATCATTGCAGGATGGTCCAGGGTCTGTCTATGCAGGCGACGGGCAGGGCCAGCAAACCCGGCAGAGGGGGATGAACGCAGCCCACACCGTGCGGTGCTTGACCGGCCGTCGTTATCCCCGCAAACTGACGCCAAAATTACAGCAGAGTGCGTTATGTCTGGTTTACTTTCCCGTTATAAATTCTCCATTAATACCAGCGAGCTGGTGCTTATTCTGATCACCATGGTCTGGGGTGGGACGTTTCTTGCCGTGCATCATGCGATGACCGTCAGCGGCCCGTTCTTTTTTATTGGCGTGCGGTTTGCCGTTGCGGCGCTGTTACTTGGGCTGGTTTCATGGCGCGTTATGCGCAACGTTACCTGGCCTGAGATCAAAGCCGGTGTGCTGATTGGCATTGCGATCGGGTTGGGATATGGCCTGCAGACTTACGGTATGCAAACCATCTCCAGCAGTAAGTCGGCCTTTATTACTGCAATGTACGTACCGCTCGTTCCGCTAATGCAGTGGGTGTTTTTGCGTAAAATGCCGGGGCTGATGTCGTGGATTGGCATTGCGCTGGCGTTCAGCGGACTGTTGTTGCTGGCCGGGCCTGATGGCGGAGAGGTGGCATTTAACGTCGGTGAAATTGCCACGCTGCTCAGCACGCTGGCGATTGCCGCAGAGATCCTGTTGATTGGAGCCAGTGCGGGGAAAGTGGACGTGCGGCGTGTGACCGTCATTCAGCTGGCCGCCGCCTCGATTTTTGGTTTTCTGATGATGGCCCCGAACGGCGAGTCTGTTCCGGCGTGGAGCCCGTATCTGCTGTACAGCGCGGTGGGCCTGGGTATCGCCAGCGCCATCATTCAGGTGACGATGAACTGGGCACAGCGCAGCGTTTCTCCGACCCGCGCCACCGTGATTTATGCCGGTGAACCGGTATGGGCAGGCGTTGTAGGGCGCATTGCCGGAGAACGCCTGCCGGCTATCGCTCTGCTGGGCGGCGCATTGATTGTGATGGGGGTGCTGGTTAGCGAGCTGAAACTGAAGCGCAAAAAAAAGGCGAAGGGATCGCCTTCGCCCGTAGAGTGTAAAAACGGCTAACTGTCCTGGCGTACTACGCTGCCGTCGCTTAAGGCAGCGGCACGCTTATGGCTCAGAATCGCATTGAGCAGAATCGCACCAAACGTCGCCGTGCCGATGCCGCCAAGTGTGAAGCTGCCGATTTTCAGTGCGAAATCACCCGCACCCAGTACCAGTGTCACCGCCACCATAATCAGGTTACCGTTCTGGCTAAGATCAACATTGTTCTGTACCCAGATCCGCGCGCCGGCCACGGCGATCAGGCCGAAGACCACGATCGAGGCACCGCCGATGACCGGGCCCGGAATCGTGTGGATCAGCGCACCAAACTTAGGTGAAAAGCCCAGCACCATGGCAATCAGCGCTGCTGCAACGAACACCAGTGTCGAATAGACTTTAGTGACGGCCATCACCCCGATATTTTCCGCATAGGTGGTCACGCCCGTTCCGCCTGCGCTACCGGAAATCATCGTAGCCAGACCATCACCGACGAACGCTCGCCCCATCCACGGATCGAGGTTGCGCCCGGTCATTCCGGCTACGGCTTTGATATGGCCAAGATTTTCCGCCACCAGAATCACCGCCACCGGCGCGATCATCACGATGGCCTGAGTACTAAACGTGGGTGACGTAGTCTGCGGCATACCGAACCAGGCCGCAGCGGCCAGCGGGCTGAAGTCCACCGGCGTGCCAAAACCCAGCACGTTGGTCATCAGTGCATAAATCGCCCATGCGACAATCAGCCCGACCAGGATTAGCAATCGCTGCACCATGCCGCGGGTAAAAACCGCCACCACGCCGATACACATCACCGTCATCACGGCCATCCAGCTGTCGAACATCGAAGCGGATACGCCGCGAACCGCAATCGGCGCCAGGTTCAGGCCGATGGCCATGACCACCGCCCCGGTGACCACAGGCGGCATCATCTTTTCGATCCAGCGGGTTCCCGCCTTCATCACCACAAAGCCGATCAGCGTGTACAGTGCGCCGCAGGCAATGATCCCGCCCAGCGCAACGCTGATATTGGGGTTGATGCCCTGGCCGTTAAATCCGGTGGCAGCGATGACCACGCCGACGAACGCCGCACTCGAACCGAGGTAGCTGGGGATACGCCCGCCGGTCACCAGGAAGAACAGCAGGGTGCCAATACCCGACATCAGGATCGACAGGTTGGGATCAAAACCCATCAGCAGCGGCATCAACACGGTGGCACCGAACATCGCCACCGCGTGTTGCAGGCCCATAATCAGGGTTTGCCCGACGGGCAACGCTTCATCGGGCGCGACAATATCCTGCGCTGACGCCGTTTTTTTCGACCATTGAGGAAACCAGGAACTCGCCATCGTCTTCTCCAGAGTGTCATAACCACATTGACCGGCCGCGTTGCCGCTGAATGAGCCAGTAGGTATGCGGGCCGAGTAGCCCGCGAAGAAAAATCAGAAACTGTGCTCTCCCACCGGGTGATAGCGGCGATCGAAATAGATCAGGCCGCTTCGGCTATCGCCAAACACCAGTGCGCGGGTTTCACAGACCAGGATGTCATGCGTACCGACGCTCACAATCTGGCTGACGGTGCAATCAAATGAGGCCAGCGCGCCGCTGAGGATCGGTGACCCGGTTACCTGGGTCGTCCAGTCGGCGGCAATAAAGCGCTCGGCCATTGGCGTTTTACCACCGAACAGACCGGACAGCGACTCATGACCTGCGGCCAGCGTATTGACGCACAGCTGCATGTTCTCTCTGAATACCTCGTATACCGAGGCAGAACGATTCAGGCATACCAGCAGCGTCGGAGGTGAATCCGTGACGCTGCACACCGCCGAGGCGGTAAAGCCAGCGCGCCCCGCGGGGCCGTCGGTGGTGATAATATTGACGGCGGCGCCAAGGCGAGACATGGCATCACGAAACTGCTGTTTTTCTACCGTCGGGTCATTCAGGGTTTCAGCCATATCAGCTCCATATCAACGGTTTCGGGGCTGCGTTCGGTATGCTGCAGCCAGGTCAGTAAATGGTGATTAAAGGTGGCACTGTCGGTAACGCTCATGGCATGGCCCCCCCAGTTCATTTGTTGTAGCGTGGCATTGGGCAGGGCAGCATGCAGGCGTTCGGAACAGGTCCAGGGAACCAGCAGATCGTCGCGGGAGCAGAGCAGAAGTACCGGCTGGGTGATACGCGCTGCCTGCGTGCTGTAATCACAGCTCATCAGGGCGTGCAGTCGTTTAAGCAGATTCTCCATCCCCTGAAAATGCGCGGTATGCAGGGCATCTTCGGCTTCAATACGTTCCTGATGCTCCGACAGCCAGTCTGCGGGATAGAGAAACAGCGGCTGCGCGCGGACATAAGCCTCGACACCCGTATTGAGTAACAGATCCTGACGCACGCGAAAGCAGCGACGGGTATGGGTATCCAGCTGAAGCCAGCCGTTGACCAGTACGAGTCTTTCCACCCTTTGCGGATGGTCGAGCGCCAGCTGCATGGCGATCATCCCGCCCAGCGCGTGGCCGATAACATCGAAGCGTTCAATCCCATGCCGGTCTAGTAGCGCGATCAGCTCGTCGGCCATATCCTGCATGCTGTAACCGTCAGGCAGGCTGTCCGCGCTGCGACCGGTGCCGCGCTGGTCATATACCACCACGCGATAGGCGGCGCGAAGGGCGTTCATTTGCGGTAGCCAGAAGCTCCCCAGTCCGCCCAGTCCGGCGGACAGTACAAGGGTTCTTGCCTCGGGATCGCTACGGCCTGACAGTTCGATATGCATCAGATATCCCCTTATTTACCGATATGCGCCACGCTGGCGATTTCAACCAATGCATCCGGTTTCACCAGCCCGCACTGAATGCAGAAACGGGCGGGCTTCTCGCCGGGGAAGTAGTCGGCATACACCGCGTTCACCGCCGCGTAGTTGCTCCAGTCGGTAATAAAGATGGAGTTAAAGGTAACGTCATCCATCGTGCCGCCCGCCGTTTCGATCACGCTCTTAATCGTTTCCAGCACGTGGCGGGTCTGCGCCGCCGCGTCACCAACGTGGACAACGTTATTGTCCTTATCAAAAGGCAACGTTCCGGAAACATACACGATACCGTCGGCCAGCGTTCCGGGGACGAAAGGTGCAATGGGGACGCTGGTCCCGGGTGGCGTAATAATGGTTTTAGGCATGATGGTTTTTCCTCAGTCAAGTGATGGTTATGCCGTTTGCGGCAGCGCGTTTTGCCCGGCCTTCAGCGTGGCGCAGAAGCTGTCAACGTTAGACACCCAGCCGAAGAAGGTCTCGATATTGAAGATCGCCGCCTGTTGGGCAAACAGCGGTCCGGCCTGATAGGTCGCGTCTTCCAGTACGATGCCGAAATATTCGAGGAAGAAACCATCACGCAGCGTTGACTCAACGCAGACGTTGGTAGCGATTCCGGTGAATACCAGATGGCGGATGCCGCGGCTGCGCAGCATGCTGTCGAGTGCGGTATTAAAGAAACCGCTGTAGCGGGGCTTGGGTAAAACGATATCGCCGGGCTGTGGGGTAAGCTGATCGACCAGCTGATAGTCCCAGGTTCCTTTGGCCAGCAGCGTACCCTCCAGTTCAGGGCGCTGGCGCATGGTTTTCAGGGCGTTGGATTTATGCCAGTTTGGCGATCCGGGGCCGCCTGCTTCAACGTAGTTATCGTCCCAGCCGTTCTGGAACCAGATAATCTGTATCCCGGCTTCGCGCGCGGCGTTAACCGCAATGTTAATCCGATCGATAACCGGTCGTGTTGCCGAAACATCAAATCCTGCCAGATCCAGATAGCCACCGGGCGTGGCGTAGGCATTCTGCATGTCCACCACGATCAGTGCGGTCTGCTCGGGCGGGAAGACGATATCCTCCGGACGGGCAGGGAGGGTAACGGCATGTGTTGTTGATGCGGTGGTACAGACTACGGCGCGTTTAGCGTTCATTATGCTACCTCTTTCGCGATATCAATCAGGCCAGCGCGGCTCTGCATCAGTGGCTGAATACGCTCACCGAAATCTTCAATTCCCTGCAGGAAATCATCAAACGTCAGCAGGATGCCCTGAGTACCGGCTACGGTGGCGGCTTCATCCAGCATGCGGGCCACGTTGGACCATGAACCCACCAGCGTCCCCATATTGATGTTGACCGCCGAAGTCGGGTCGGCCATCTGGCGGACGTTGGTATCGCTCCCGGAGCGTTTATCCTGCTGGCTCTGGGTGGTCAGCCAGGCGAGTGCTTCCCCATCGGCACCGTCTTTGTAGTGCTCCCATTTGGCGCGGGCCGCCTCGTCGGTTTCCGCGGCAATAATCATAAACAGTACGTAAGAGCCCACGTCGCGGCCTGCGGCATCGGCAGCAGCCTTCATGCGAGCGGCGGTAGGGGCAAAAGCGGTTGGCGTGTTGACGCCTTTACCGAAGCAGAAGTTGTAGTCCGCATGCTGCGCCGAAAACGCCATTCCGGCATCGCTCTGCGCGGCGCAAATCACTTTCATCGGGCGCTGCGGCTGCGGGCTGAGGCGGCAGTCGTTCATGGTGAAGAATTCACCTTTCAGGTCGGATTTACCGGTGCCCCACAGATCGCGCAGCACGTTGACATATTCCGTCAGGTAGTCGTAGCGGCGGGAGAAATATTCATCGCCCGGCCACAGTCCCATCTGGTCGTATTCGGGTTTTTGCCAGCCGGTGACCAGATTCACACCGAAGCGGCCGCCGGAAATGGAATCAATCGTTGAGGCCATCCGCGCCACAATGGCCGGAGGCAGAGTCAGGGTGGCGGCGGTGGCATAAATCTCGATGCGGGAAGTCACTGCGGCCAGGCCGGCCATCAGCGTGAAGGATTCCAGATTGTGGTCCCAGAACTCCGTTTCACCGCCAAAGCCACGCAGCTTAATCATCGACAGGGCAAAATCGAAGTTGTAGGCCTCCGCTTTCTGCACAATGGCTTTATTCAGCTCGAAAGTTGGCATGTACTGCGGCGCGTTGCGGGAGATCAGCCAGCCGTTGTTACCGATAGGAATAAAAACACCGATTTTCATATGGAACCCTCTGATTAATTGAAAGATTTAATCCCGGCGCTGCGTTGCATCCTGCGGTTTCCATTAAAGCGGCGCGTTGCAGGAAAGATTGCAAAGGTTATGCCAGAATTAAAAATGTTAATTAAAGCAATGGGTTGTTTTCGCTCTGTGAATTTAAAGGTAGAGCAGTCGGTCAAAACGGACCATTTGATAAAAAATAACTGCACAAATAACTGGCAGCGGTGCGCAATAAAAGTGCAGCGTCGCGATTAGGTGTGATTCGGGCGATTTGGTATTATCCCCGCAACCCATATGGATCACGGAGTCACGGTGAATTCGACAGATAAACAACCGGTCAAAGCCCCAACGCGGCGCTCCCGCGCGGTCGCGGCGAAGCGTTCCGCTATTCTGGCGGCGGCGCTGGAGTATTTTTCACAGTTTGGCATCCACGGCACCAGCCTGGATAAAGTGGCCGAACGCGCCGATGTATCCAAAACCAATCTGCTGTATTACTTCCCTTCTAAGGAAGAGCTGTACATTGCGGTGTTAAAAGATCTGCTGGATATCTGGCTGGCACCGCTGCGAGCGCTGCGCGCCGACCAGCATCCGCTGGATGCTATTCGCCAATACATACGTCTTAAACTGGAGGTATCGCGCGATTATCCTCAGGCCTCCAGGTTGTTCTGTATGGAGATGCTGCAGGGGGCACCGCTGCTGAAGGCTGAGCTGGCGGGGGATTTGCGTCATCTGGTTGAAGATAAGGCGACAATCATTGAACAGTGGGTTCGCGAGGGAAAACTGGCGGAAGTTCAGCCACACCATTTGATTTTTATGCTGTGGGCAACCACGCAGCACTATGCTGATTTTGCGACTCAGGTTGAAGCCGTGACCGGTCAGACGCTGAGCGATGAAGCCTTTTTCAATCAGACGGTGGAAAACGTGCAGAAAATGGTGATTGAGGGAATTCGCGTACGCCAGGTATAGCGGAGTGGTAAAACAGGGCGGTCCAGTTAAGGACTGCCCTGTAGATAAGACTTATGCCTGTTTACGGCTGCGCAGGAACCAGCCCACGGCCAGAATCAGGAACCACAGCGGCGTCACCATCAGCGCCTGACGGGTATCTTCTTCCAGCGTTAACAGCACCAGTACAAAGGCGAAGAAGGCCATGCACACCCAGCACATAAACTTGCCCAGCGGCATTTTATAGCTCGACTCCGCATGGCGCTGCGGATGCTTTTTGCGGTATGCGAGGTAGGAGCACAGAATAATCGTCCAGACGAACATAAACAGGATGGCGGAGACCGTGGTGACCAGGGTAAACACCGTCATGACGTTCGGGATCAGATAAATCAGCGCCACGCCGCCCAGCAGGCAGAAGCAGGAGAAGAACAGACCGGTCGTCGGCACTGCACGGCTTGAAAGCACTCCAAAACGACGATGCGCCACGCCCTGCTGTGACAGGCCGTACAGCATACGGCTGGTGGAGAAGATACCGCTGTTGGCGGAGGATGCCGCCGAAGTCAGTACCACGAAGTTAACGATACTTGCCGCAGCCGGCAGACCAATCAGCACAAACATTTCAACAAACGGGCTACGGTCGGCGACGACCTGATTCCACGGCGTAACGGCCATAATCACCATCAGTGCCAGCACGTAGAACATGATGATACGCAGGGGAATGGCGTTAATCGCACGCGGCAACACTTTTTTAGGATCGTGCGTTTCGGCTGCTGCGGTGCCCACCAGTTCGATCCCAACGAAGGCGAATACGGCAATCTGGAAGCCGGCAAAGAATCCGCTCAGGCCTTTCGGGAACATACCGCCGTGATCCCAGATGTTGCTTAAGGATGCAGTACCGCCGCCCGGCGAAGGATAGTGCATGGCAACCAGTACAATACCGGTGGCAATCAGCGCAACGATGGCGACGATTTTAATAATCGCAAACCAGAACTCCATCTCACCAAATAGCTTAACGGTGGCGACGTTGAGCGATAAGAACACCACGATACACAGCAGGGCGCTCATCCAGATAGAGAAGTCAGGGAACCACAGCTGGAAGTACGAACTGATGGCCACCACGTCGGCAATGCCGGTGACAACCCAGCAGAACCAGTAGGTCCAGCCGGTAAAATAGCCGGCCCACGGGCCAAGCAGGTCCGCCGCAAAATCACTGAAGGATTTGTACTCAAGATTGGAGAGCAGCAGCTCACCCATAGCGCGCATGACGAAAAACAGCATAAAGCCGATGATCATATAAACGAAGATGATTGATGGCCCGGCCAGGCTGATTGTTTTGCCCGACCCCATGAACAGCCCGGTGCCTATTGCCCCACCGATAGCGATGAGCTGGATATGCCGATTGTGCAGGTTACGCCTGAGCGTTTCCGGGCCTTCCTCTGAAAGCGTTGCCTCTTTTGATTGATCAACCATTAAGGTTCTCCTGTCGTGTTCTGTCCTGTGTAAATGAGTTAAAGCTCTGATGGCTTTTATTTCATTCGGTCCTGCCATGATTAGCTGGCATAAGATAGTGTAATAACGCGTTAAACGGGTAATTCTTTTCGGTAATAGTGATGGCGATCGAAGCGAATGATTCCGGTTGACACCACAGGAAGAGGAGCTTAACGCAAAATCAGAATGATAAAGCAGAAAAAACAACGACATTGCGTTAAAGCGGTATTGTCTGCTCAAAAAAGCGCCATGCTAAAGGGGGCAGGGTTGGATTCCGGATTAGGAACGTCAAAGAGGAATTGTGTAAACAGATAATGGCTTGCGCCTTTTTTGAACATTTATGGCGATTTCAGTTCATCGGTGAGGTTGGTTAATGTTATAAAAAATCAATTAATTAGTTATTGCCGGGTATTCTGGTTTGGCTGCAGTCACTGTCAGGGGAAGACAACATGCAGATCAGGGGGAAAAAAGCGCAAAGTTGATGTATGCTGATAAGATAAATCCTATGATACAAGTGTTATCTGAGGCTTAATGATTGTTGCAAAGTGGGAAGTCAGGACACTCAGGTGATAATAACATACGGTATTGTGATGGATTGGATAAAAGTTGGGCTTGTTTCGGTGAAAAAATAGCTACACTTAATAAAAATTAGTAAACGGTCCTGTAATTTACTCACGAAAACATTATTACAATAATCATTTATCTGGTCACATTTAATGTCTAATTACACAGCAATATTTACAATGAAAACCAGAATCAACGCGAGTGGGTTCCCTTACGTTCCGTTGGGGAATTGATGACTGCTGACACTTATTTCAATTGGCGAGACGAAGTTCAATTAGCATTCAGTAAAAAGACTGAAATTGAACAGGTGACTCTGTTAATTGAGCAACAGGCAAAACGCCTTGGGTTCGATTTTTATGTGCTTTTCATCAAGCACCCTGTGCCATTTACGCGGCCCAAAACCTTCTATTACTGTAATTTGCCTGAGAAATGGATAAATTTTTATTTTCAGGAAAACTATTCCCCTGTAGACCCGATACTGCAGAATTGTCAGCTCCCGGGAAGTCTGTGGGTGTGGGACGATGAGAGCGCAGGCGAAGGGGCTGTCATGATGCGTGCGGCAAGGCGGCATGGGATTTATCACGGCATCTCAATCTCAGCCATCGCACAAAACAGAGCAACGGGGATATTATCATTCGCCTCATCAGATCCGTTAAATAATGTAAAGTTAACTACCGAGTTACAACTTAAACTCCAGTATATGGTGGAACTGTCGCTGGCTACGCTCAGCAGGCTTGAAGATATTTCCATGGTCTCTGTGAAACTGGAATTAAGCGATCGCGAGCGCGAAATCCTTAAATGGACGGCGGAAGGGAAAACGTCAGCTGAAATATCGCTGATACTTTCTATTTCTCAACATACGGTTAATTTTCATCAGAAAAACATGCAAAAACGATTAAATGCGCCAAACAAGACGCAAATTGCCTCTTACGCAGCTGCAATCGGTTTGATCTGAAAGACAACGCAACTACTAATTTTGGTAGTTTCGTATTACTAACTGGTTGTCTACCCTTCGCAAGGGTAACAACCCTGCGCGTCCCGCCCGGGGCGGTTTTCGTGCGGGAGTGCGACGGGGATTTATAAATGAAAATTATCCAGACCAAACTGAAGGATATGCCTTCCTCGTTGCTGGCCGAATTGGGGAGCTACCGTTACAGCGTTTTTGCCAGAGAAGAAGGCTGGTCAATTCCTTCACGGCTCAGCACCCCAGGCCAGGAGTACGATCGCTTTGATCGTTCCGATGTCTGCTGGCTGATCGCCTGGCATGCACAACACGGCATTTGCGGCTGTGCACGGCTGATGAAATGGCAGTGCCCGGAAAATAGCGAACTTTCTGACGCCGACCGGGAAAGCCTCGACGGTGGGCAAATTTGGGAGATGTCCCGTTTTTCAGCGCGCCTGGAGATAGACAGTGAGCTGCCATTAAATATCTTATGGCACGCGCTTCAGCTCGCTGAACAGTCCGGAATCAGCAATTTATTCAGCGCCGCGACACCGATGCTGGAAAACATGTTCGGTCAGTATCAGGTTAACTATCTGCAACTGCCGCCGGGCGTCATTCAGTCGGAAGATAATCTCTTTGCTGTAAGAATACCGATTTCCCAGCCTCATCTGGCCAGCCGTTTCCATGGCTCAAGACGTTTTAAGCCCGAAGAGGTCCTGCCGTCTCTGGGCGTTTCAATCAGCTGGGGTATGCGCGGGCGCTAGGCCTGCCATTTCGACCACAGCGTTATCAACAGCCATGCCGCCGCGGACCAGCAGGCTACCGCGGCCATCAGTGCAGGCACCAGTCGCATCATATTGATGAAATACCACAGCGATAACAGATAAACGAAGTAGGGAATGATCGCCCACATGCCAAACAGGATGGTTGCGCGCAGCGCTTCAACTCCACGCTCGCTTCCGACGATATAGTGTGCAATTAGCGCAAAAGTGGGAAACAGGGGGATCAATCCGGCAAGATAGTAATTACGTGTTTTTGCAAGAATGCCGATGAGTAACACAACGACAGCACCAAGTATCGCTTTAATCAGTAAGGCCATTATTTCATCAACTGGTTATTGTTTATTTTTCTGAAGGCCTGACGCTTATCCGATGATGCAGAAAGGCGGTATCGTCAGGGAAAATTAAGCACGCCCGATGCCGACAGCGGGATCGATGTCCCTGCTGCCGGCCCCTGTCTGGTTACTGGCGGAAAGCGTGTTTGATTTGTTTTACGGTGTTGCTGAACACTTCAGCCTGCTGTTCATCTTCCAGGCCCGCAATGTAGCGCTCCATATTGATGATCACTTTGCCTGCGTCGGCCTGACCAATCGATTTCAACATCAGCGTAACCAACGCCTTCATACAGGTGACTTCGTTAGCTAAAGCTTTAACGTCTTCACTGGTTGAAAAGTCAATCTGACTCATGATCTCTCCTGATAAATGATAAAAAACATGCTCCTGAGCCACAGGGCAGGGCGCGAAAAATTGTTAAAAGTATATCATACATAGCATAAAAAAAATCAGACGGGCACGCTTCGTTTTCGATCTCGTTTACGAAGTAAAGCGTGATGCAGTAACGGTAACGTCATCCTGCTTACTTATCGCTTTAGACTAAACTTAATTTAAGTTCGCAGAGATATCCGGATGTCTGTAGAATTTACTTAACGAAGAGTTGTCGCGATTGGTTTTATCTAACGCCATGTAATTATTGGCTATTGTGTATTTTATATTTATTTTGGTAAGTATTTATTGCAATTTTATCGACGATTATCAATGTCTCTGCCTTGGAGATTTTCTTGAGCGTTATTTTTTATTTTGCATTATGATTTAAGAAACGAAATTGTTAGTCGCTGTGTTAAATATGTTCTACCAGTGAAAAAAAAGTAGTAGAATTATGACCCTGCGTTATTGCACATCATCACCTGCCTCAGCCATTTAGGGAGTTCCGTTTGATAAGCGTTTTTCTCGTCGATGACCACGAACTGGTGCGTACAGGGATCCGTCGCATACTGGAAGATATCAAAGGTATCCAGGTTGTAGGTGAAGCCAACTGTGGTGAGGATGCAGTGAAATGGTGCCGCGGCAACAATGTTGACGTGGTACTCATGGATATGAACATGCCAGGCATTGGCGGCCTTGAAGCTACGCGTAAAATTGTGCGTTACTCGCCGGATGCTAAAGTGATTATGCTGACCATTCATACCGAAAGCCCGCTTCCGGCGAAGGTAATGCAGGCGGGTGCATCAGGTTACCTGAGTAAGGGTGCGGCTCCGCAGGAAGTGGTCAACGCGATCCGTTCAGTCAATGCCGGGCAGCGCTACATCGCCTCTGATATCGCGCAACAGATGGCGTTAAGCCAGATAGAACCGCAGTCAGAATCACCTTTGAGCTGTTTGTCAGAACGCGAACTGCAGATTATGCTAATGATCACCAAAGGACAGAAAGTGACTGAGATTTCCGAGCAGTTGAATCTCAGCCCTAAGACGGTGAATAGCTATCGCTATCGTATGTTCAGCAAGCTGAATATCAGCGGTGATGTTGAGTTAACGCATCTGGCTATTCGCTATGGTCTGTTCAATTCGGAACCGTTAATCAGCAGTGAGTAGTATGGTATTTGATGCCCGTTCCTTTCTGAAAACCGTTACCAGCCAGCCTGGTGTCTATCGTATGTACGACGCCAGTGAAACGGTCATTTATGTTGGTAAAGCAAAGGATCTGAAGAAGCGCCTTTCCAGCTATTTTCGCGGTAATCTTGCCAGCCGAAAAACGGAAGCGCTGGTGGCATTGATCCAGCAGATAGATGTGACCGTGACCCACACGGAAACAGAAGCCCTGCTGCTGGAACACAACTATATAAAGCTCTACCAGCCGCGCTATAACGTTCTGCTGCGTGACGATAAATCCTATCCTTATATCTTCCTCAGCGCTGATGCCCATCCGCGCCTTGCCAGCCATCGCGGTGCCAAACACGCGAAAGGGGAGTACTTTGGTCCTTTCCCTAATGGCTACGCGGTGCGGGAAACGCTGTCGCTGTTGCAAAAGGTGTTTCCCGTTCGCCAGTGTGAAAACAGCGTATACCGCAACCGCACGCGGCCCTGTTTGCAGTATCAGATTGGCCGCTGTTTAGGTCCCTGTGTAAGCGGGTTGGTGAGCGAGGAAGAATACGCCCAGCAGATTAACTACGTGCGGCTGTTTCTGTCCGGCAAGGACGATCAGGTTCTCAACCAGCTGGTCAGTCGGATGGAGGCTGCCGCCATGGATCTGCGTTTTGAAGAGGCTGCACGCCTGCGCGATCAAATCCAGGCTGTGCGCCGCGTAACGGAAAAACAGTTCGTTTCCAATCAGGGCGATGATATGGACGTCATCGGCGTTGCTTTCGATGGCGGCCTGGCCTGCCTGCACGTGCTGTTTATCCGGCAGGGCAAGGTGCTGGGCAGCCGCAGCTATTATCCGAAGGTCCCGGCAGGAACGGATCAGGCCGAGGTGGTGCAAACCTTCGTCGGGCAGTTCTACTTACAGGGCAGCCAGGCCCGAACGCTGCCGTCAGATATCCTGCTCGATTTCACTCTACCGGAAAAAGACCTGCTGGCTGAGTCCCTGACCGAGCTTGCCGGGCGGCGGGTCAGCATACAAAGCAAGCCGCGTGGCGATCGCGCGCGGTATCTGAAGCTGGCCCGGACCAATGCCGCCACGGCGCTGGCGACGCGGCTGGCACAGCATTCCACCGTTCATCAGCGTCTGTCAGAGCTGGCTCATGTGCTGGAACTGCCTGAAATCAATCGAATGGAGTGTTTCGACATCAGCCATACGATGGGGGAGCAAACTGTGGCTTCCTGTGTGGTATTTGATGCTAATGGTCCGGTGCGCAGTGAATACCGGCGTTATAATATCAGCGGAATCACGCCAGGGGATGACTACGCGGCGATGAATCAGGTACTGCGCCGCCGTTATGGCAAAGAGCTGGAAGAGAGTAAAATCCCCGATGTGATTCTTATTGACGGCGGTAAAGGTCAGCTGGCGCAGGCGAAAAGCGTTTTTGCGGAACTGGACGTCAGTTGGGATAAACAGCATCCTTTGCTGCTCGGTATTGCGAAAGGCACCGATCGCAAAGCGGGACTGGAAACACTGTTCTTCGAACCGGAGGGGGAGGGCTTTTCTCTGCCGCCGGATTCCGCTGCGCTACATGTATTGCAGCATATTCGTGATGACTCTCACAATCATGCAATTACGGGTCATCGCAATAAACGGGCGAAAGTGAAAAATACCAGCGCACTGGAAACGATAGAAGGCATAGGCCCGAAACGTCGCCAGATGCTGCTGAAGTATATGGGGGGCCTGCAACCGCTGATAAATGCTTCGGTGGAAGAGATTGCCAAAGTACCGGGAATATCGCATGCGCTGGCCGAAAAAATCTTCTATGCGCTGAAACACTAAGCATTGCAACACCCGTAGCAATGTAGGAACATAGAGACAAATTCTACTCTGTCCAAACAGTTAGCATAATTATGCCATTTAATATCCCGACCTTACTGACCCTGTTTCGCGTAGTTTTAATTCCATTTTTCGTGCTGGCGTTCTACCTGCCGTTTGAATGGGCTCCACTACTTTGTGCATTGATCTTTGTCGTTGCTGCGGTAACGGACTGGTTCGATGGATTTCTTGCCCGTCGCTGGAAGCAAACCACCCGTTTTGGTGCGTTCCTCGATCCGGTGGCCGATAAGGTGATGGTTGCCATGGCGCTGGTGCTGGTGGCGGAATACTTCCACGCATGGTGGATCACCTTGCCTGCTGCAACCATGATTGCCCGTGAAATTATCATTTCTGCGCTGCGCGAGTGGATGGCGGAAATCGGTAAACGCAGCAGTGTTGCCGTATCCTGGATTGGTAAAGTGAAAACCACGGCGCAGATGTTGGCACTTTTTGCTCTGTTATGGCGTCCGAACTCGATCGTTGAGGGCATTGGGGTGGCCGCACTGTACATCGCCGCCGTGCTGACTTTCTGGTCAATGTTCCAATATTTGAGCGCTGCACGCGGTGATTTGCTCGAACGTTGATCGAAGCGACTTAAAAAGCAGCAAACGGACGCATTGTACGGATAATTTGATTGACTCAGTGCGCCATCTCAGTAGAATGCAACGCATCGAAAGGCAGCACGGTCTGCCAGAAGATAAAGCAAATCAGCAGCTTCTGAGTTTCACTCAAACAAAGTAGCAAAGTTGATGGCCAAGCGGGAATAGCTCAGTTGGTAGAGCACGACCTTGCCAAGGTCGGGGTCGCGAGTTCGAGTCTCGTTTCCCGCTCCAGTTTAAGTCAGCAGAGAATTTCTCTGAAGGCAAAAAAGAATAAAGGCGCGTTGGCAGAGTGGCCATGCTACGGATTGCAAATCCGTCTACCTCGGTTCGACTCCGGGACGCGCCTCCAATCTTACATCCAGGCCCGGATGGTGAAATCGGTAGACACAAGGGATTTAAAATCCCTCGGCTTATGGCTGTGTGGGTTCAAGTCCCACTCCGGGCACCATATTCGCACTATCGATTAAAACGAATAAAATCAAAGCAATATGTAGTAATGTCGTGACCGCCCAAGGGCGGTTTTTTTGTTTTTGTCCCGCAGTTTCCTGATAACCTCTCCTGATATTATTCAACTGGGCCCGGCCACTAACGCGCGTCCGCGTATCGCACTCCGCGATTTACAACAACATATGTTCCTCCACTTGTTCTCCGGAACATTTAAGCCGATGATGGCGGCTCCTCCGCCTGAGAATGAGCCATCGCAGATGTTAATCAGTACCGACGAAGCCAGAACCATCAATACCGACAGCCGTCTGGCCTGTACGCTTGCCGCCGTTGCGGGTGCGCTGAATACAGCGGCTTTTGAGATCGTTGGTTTTTTCTCGGCGAATATGACCGGCAACGTTTCGTCACTGTCGGACAATCTGGCGAAAGCAAACCTGAAGGCGGGTGCTCTGTTCCTGGCGGTTCTGCTGCTGTTTATTGCCGGATCTGCTTTTTCCACGCTGATCATCAATGCCGGGCGTAGAAGGGGAATTCGTACCATTTTCGCGGCGAATATTCTCGTTGAGGCACTGGCGCTGATTGCGCTGGGCATCGTTGAAATGTGGTGCAATCCATCGTATCCCGGGCTGCTGCTGATTTTTTCATTGAGCTTTTTGATGGGATTACAGAATGCGGTAGTCACGCGGATCTCTAATGCCAGGGTCAGAACCACCCATGTTTCCGGCACCGCCACGGATATTGGCATTGAGGTTGCGATGCTCATCGATGTCTTCCGACGCAAAGAATCGCCCAAGGATGCACCGCTTTACCTGGATCGTCTGGGGCTGCACTCATCAACGCTTTTAGCGTTTTTTGTGGGTGGGATCGCCGGGATCTGGCTGTCTAAGCTGTTTGGCTATATTTTTCTGATAATTATCGGTGCCGGGCTGCTTTATCTTTCGCTGGCAACGATATTCAGAAAACGCTCAGCATAAAAACGCCTGATTCAGGCCGAAATCACCAATACGGCTCTCCCGTAGCACCGATTCAGCCCGGCAGGCCACCGGGCAGATATCGACTTAAAAACGCAGAACGGTTTATCGCGGGAAGCGTTGTTCAAGCCTGTCGGCGACGTCGGCGGCATATTGCAGCGGAATAACGCAAACGCCATTACGATCGGCAAATACAATATCTCCAGGATTTACCACTACGCCACCGCAGCTGATCGCTACGTTGATTTCGCCGGTGCCCGCTTTTCCTGAAGCGCCACAGGTCAGCCCTCGGGCAAAAATCGGCAGGCCAATTTTCTCGCAGTCATCAATATCGCGGAACGCACCGTCAATGATTACTCCGATTGCTCCGTGTTTTACAGCAAGGCTGCTGCGCTGATCGCCCCAGTAGGCGCTTTCGGTATTGCCTTTCCCGTCGATCACCACGATATCACCGGGCTGCGCCAGTTCAATGGCGGTGGGAATGATACCGCCTTCGCCAGGCGGCACTCTGACGGTCAGGGCCGGTCCAACGATTTTACCGGCGGATACCCGCGGTTTGATGCTGCTGGTCATGCAGTCGAAGATACCCGCAACATCACATAAATCCGGTGTGGCATAAACCGCCAGCCGTGCCAGAACCTGAGGATCAGGGCGTTCAAAGGAAGCGTTAATGCGTTTACCGTAGCTCATCGTCATTACCTTTCTTAGTCGTTATGGGTTATCTATCGCCTTTATGCCGCCAGGTTCAGCACCATCACCGAAACCCATTCGCCGGAGACTTCACGTTGTTCAATCTCACGCCAGCCAAGCCGCTGATACAAACTTTGCTTATCCGGCGTATAGAGCCACAGACTGTCCATACGATCGTTTCTCGCATACTGGATACAGGCATTGACCAGCGCCGATCCCACGCCCTTACCGCGCCAGGCAACCGGCGTGAAAACTTCTCCCAGCCAGAAGCGGCGCGACGGATCATCGTCGAGTTCGTACTCAATCACACTGGCGGTTCCCATCAGGCTGCCGTCTGCGTGGTCGGCAAGCAGGGTAAAACTGCTGCGGTCCGGGTGATTGCGTAAAAGCAGACGTTCATTAATCCGCGCGATCGAAGACCAGTTTTGCAGCGCTGACCATTCGCTGTGTAGCAGATGCGCTATCTCCAGGCTTCTTTCAGGCTGCTGGCGCAGGGGCACAATCTCCATTCAATCCTCTCCGATGCGTGAATTCATTTCCACCGCCTGGCGGAAAGTTCAGGAACTATCTAAACTTTTTCCGATCCTCTTCCCATTTTTATCTGAGCGCGTTTATAATTGCCAGGTAATTTAGTTAGAACTCTAATCATCAGGTCTCTATATATTGAAATCCCAGGAACTGAACTTCTCCCGTTTGCTGCATCTTACGGCGCATGCCTGGCGTCAGGCGATCGATCGGCGGATGAAAGATAACGGTCTGAGCATGAGCAGCTGGATGGCGGTAGCCACCATTGCCATTCAGGAAGCGCCAATCAGTCAGAAAGAGCTGGCTCAGGCGCTGGGGCTGGAAGATGCCAGCGTGGTGCCATTGATTGACCGACTGGTTAAACAGCAGCTGGTGGAGCGCATCCAGCCGGAGGAAGACCGGCGTAAACGGCTGCTGCATGTGACGCCTCAGGGCGAAACGCTGTATCAGCGGCTGAAGGTTGAGGCGGATGCACTGCGCAATGAGCTGCTGGCCAACGTTGATAAAGATGACCTGGCGGTCACCCAGCGAGTACTGCAACAGCTACTGATTGCCACCGAGGGTAAGTAAGTGCGCCGCGATAAGCCTAACCCCTATGCGCCGCGGGAGTGGGCTCCCGGTGAAAAGCCGATGCTGCCCGGCTCCCCCTCCACGCCGCTGCACCCCGGCCATAAGCGTATTGCCTTTGGCATTGTTGGCCTGCTGATCTCCATCACCGGAGCATTGAGCAATGCGCTGGTGACGGCCAATCTGACCAATCTTCAGGGCGTCTTTGGCGCTTACAGTAATGAAATCGCCTGGCTGCCGGCGGTTTATGTGATGGGCAACATCTCCATCAACCTGCTGCTGGTCAAGTTTCGCCAGCAGTTCGGCCTGCGGGTGTTTACCGAGGCATTCCTGGTCCTGTACGTGCTGGTGGCGTTCTTCCATCTGCTGGTCAACGATCTCAGCTCGGCAATTATCGTGCGTGCGGCGCACGGTATGGTGGGGGCAGCGCTGAGTTCACTGGGGATTTACTATCAGATTCAGGCCTGGCCTGCGAAGCATCGGCTGAAGGCGTTGGCTATCGGGCTGGGCGCATCGCAGCTGGCGATCCCACTGGCGCGGCTGTTCTCTACCGAGCTGCTGCAGCTGGAGGAGTGGCGGGGGCTGTATCTGTTTGAGCTGGGGCTGGCGCTGATGGCGCTGGGCGCGGTGCTGATCCTCAAACTGCCGCCGGGCGAGCGGACCCGCGTGTTTGAGAAAAAAGATTTCCTCACCTTCTTCCTGATGGCGCCTGGCATGGCGCTGTTTTGTGGCGTGCTGTCACTGGGCCGCATTGAATGGTGGACCAGCACGCCGTGGCTGGGTGTCTGCACGGCGCTGGGCCTGGTACTGGTGACGGCCGCCGTGCTGGTGGAGCATAACCGCAGTAACCCGTTAATCAATACGCGGTGGCTGGGCAGCGGGGCGATTATTCGGCTCGGGATCGTGATGATCCTGCTGCGTATCATGCTGGCTGAACAGAACACCGGCGCGGTGGGCTATTTGCAAACGATCGGAATGTTAAACGATCAGATGCAGGGGCTGGCGCTGGCGATCCTGGCCGGCGTTGCGGCAGGCATTATTTTCAGTGCGTTGACCATTAATCCGAAGCATCTGAGCTGGCCGATCGTTGTTTCGCTGATTATTGTGATGGTTGCCTCGCTGATGGATGCGCAATCCAACCCGCTGACGCGTGCGCACAATATGTATTTCAGCCAGTTCCTGCTCGGCTTCAGTACCTCTTTCTTTATCGCACCGGCGATGCTGCTGGGGGTGGGGGGCGTGGTCACCCAGCCTAAAAACCTGGTGAGCTTCGTGGTGCTGTTCGGCATGAGCCAGAACATTGGCGGACTGATGGGATCGGCGCTGCTGGGAACATTTCAGACATGGCGTGAAAAATATCATTCCAGCCTGCTTGGCGACCAGCTTTCGTTGCTCGACCCCAACGTGACCGATCGTCTTGCACAGTATTCCAGCCTGTTCAGCAGCCAGTTGACCGATTCTGTTCTCACCAGTGCGCAGAGCACCACGCAGCTACAAACGGTTGCTACTCTACAGGCAAACGTCCTGGCTTATAACGATGTCTATCTTCTGACGGCGGGTATTGCCGCCGTGACTTTACTCTGGGTGCTGTGGCGGCTGTCCCGCCTGCGCTATCTCAACTGGCAGCAGGCAAAACGGGAAGCGGAAGCTGAGCAGCGGGCAATGCAACAAACGGCGACAACGATCGCAACGGGGAAATAATGAGCCAACAGGAACAGCAGCAGGCCGAGCGCCAGAGAAACAACAAGCTGCGAATTTTATCGATTGCTCTGGGATCGAGCATTGCCATCGTCGGTGTACTGGTGATCCTCTACGCCTGGCAGCTGCCGCCGTTTACCAGCCAGGTACAGTCGACGGAAAATGCCTACGTGCGTGGACAGGTGACCTTTATCAGCCCGCAGGTCAGTGGTTACGTTACCTCGGTTAAGGTGCTGGATTTGCAGCCGGTTAAGCGTGGCGATCTGCTGATGACTATCGACGATCGTATTTATCGCCAGCGTGTGCATCAGTCTCAGGCGCAGCTGGAGATGAAGAAAGCGGCTCTGGCGAATAACCAGCAGCAGCGGCGCAGCGCAGAGGCGGTCATCAAACGTAATGAAGCCGCTTTGCAAAATGCCAAAGCCCAGGCGGTGAAAAGCGGGCTGGATCTGAAGCGCGTAGAAAATCTGGTGGCGGACGGATCGCTGTCGCTGCGCGAGCGCGACGCCTCACGGGCCAGCAACAGTCAGACGCAGGCGGACGTTCAGCAGGCGCAGGCCACGCTGGAAGTGTCCCGTCAGGATCTTCAGACCACTATTGTTAATCGCGCTTCGCTGGAGGCCGACGTGACCAGCGTGCAGGCAGCACTGGAGCTGGCGCAGATCGATCTGGACAATACCCGTATTATTGCCCCGGATGACGGCCAGCTTGGCCAGATTTCGGTGCGCCAGGGTGCATACGTGACCG
Source organism: Erwinia sp. INIA01 (assembly GCF_025947915.1). Classification (NCBI taxonomy): domain Bacteria; kingdom Pseudomonadati; phylum Pseudomonadota; class Gammaproteobacteria; order Enterobacterales; family Erwiniaceae; genus Erwinia; species Erwinia sp. INIA01. The sequence goes on along the minus strand of NZ_JAPDNC010000004.1, from coordinate 187,477 downwards.
CCGGCACCCGGCTGACGTCGCTGGTGCCGCAGCAGAAGTGGGTGATCGCCAATATGAAAGAAACGCAGATGGCACGCATCCGCCCAGGCCTACCGGTCAGCTTTACCGTCGATGCGCTGAACAACACGCGCTATGACGGAGAAGTGGAGTTTATCTCTCCGGCGGCAGGTTCTGAGTTCAGTGCGATTTCACCGGATAACGCCACCGGTAACTTCGTAAAAATCGCCCAGCGTATTCCGGTGCGTATCCGCATTACCAGCGAGAACACGGAACAGCTGCGCCCCGGTATGTCGGTGGAGGTGAACATCGATACCACAGGGGATGATAACGGCAGGGAGAAACGCTGATGCCGGCTCAAAAAGCCCTGCTGGCACTGCTGCTGGCATCTATGCTGTCGGCCTGCGCCACACAAGTAGACCAGGCACCCGCTTCGCTGCCGATCCCTGATGGCTGGCGCAGCCAGGTCGGGCCGGGAGCCGCCGTTGAGGCGAACTGGTGGCGGGCGTTTGGCGATCCGCAGCTGAATCAGCTGGTGGAGCAGGCGCTGCGCAATAATCCGGACATCCTGATCGCCCGTTCGCGCGTGGATCAGTACCGTGCCCAGCTGCGTGGGGCGCAGGGCGACAACTTCCCGACGCTGGATGCCGGTGTGGCCGCGACCCGCGCGCGGGCAATTTCGGCCGTCACCGGGCAGCCGTATCAGTATTCGGTGTTCCAGGGCTTGCTGCAGGCAAACTATAACGTTGACCTTTGGGGGGCGCGCAGCAGCAGTATTGACGCGGCAAAAGCCTCGCTGGCAGCACAGCAGGCCGCCGCCAGTGCTGCGGAGCTGACCATCGCCGCGTCGGTCGCTTCTGGCTATATGACACTGGTCTCGCTGGATGAACAGCTTCGTGTTACCGAGGCAACGCTGGCAACCCGGCAGAACTCACTGAATCTGGCTAAACGTCAGTTTGAAACCGGCTATACCTCGAAGCTGGAATGGGTACAGTCCGAGTCGGAATATCAGACGGCAAAGGCACAGATCCCGCTGTTGCAGCATCAGATATCCCAGCAGGAGAATGCGCTGAGTATTCTGGTCGGTATGAACCCACGTCAGATCGCCCGGCAGAACAACTTTGACCATCTGGCTCCGCAATCGCTGCCTGCGGTGATGCCATCGCAGCTGCTGCAGCGACGGCCGGATATTGTGCAGGCCGAACGCCAGTTGCTGGCGGCGGATGCCTCTTTACAGTCTTCCCGCGCCAGTTTGCTGCCGTCGCTGAATCTGACCGCCAGCGGCACGCTGCAAAGTTCCGTTCTGCATGAGCTGGCGGCCAATCCCTTCCGACTCTGGAGCATCGGTGGCAGCGTGCTGGCTCCGCTGCTCAACCGTGAAGCGCTGACCGCGCAGGTGGATGTTTCAATGGCGTCGCGAAATCAGGCACTCTACACCTATGAAAAGGTGGTGCGCAGCGCGTTCGGTGAGGTGAATGACGATCTTGATGCGATTGCGCGCTACCAGCAGCAGCTGGTCGAACTGGAAAAACAGCAGCAGGTGGTGAGCGAAGCGCTGCATATTGCCAGCAATCGCTATCGCAACGGCTACGCGTCTTATCTGGATGAACTGGATGCTCAGCGCACGCTGTTCAGTACCCAGCTGAGCGTGGTACAGGCAAAAAATAATCTGCTGCTGGCGCAGATCGATCTCTACCGTGCACTGGGCGGAGGCTGGCAGCAGTAAATATCTGCCAGCAGGTTTTTTGCCCCGATCCCGCTTTAGTTAAACAGATGGACCAGTCGATCGGGGGTCTGAGAGCGGGAAAAATACCAGCCCTGAAAGCGATGACATCCCATATCGCACAGGGCTGAAAACTGTGTTTCTTCTTCCACGCCTTCGGCAACAATGTTGATCCCCAAAGCCTGGCACATGGCGATCATCGCGCGGATCGCCATCAGATGATCTGGATTACGTTCCATATCCATCACAAAGGAACGATCGATTTTGACCTCGCCGATCCCCAGCTTACGCAGCCCGGTCAGCGATGCCATGCCCGTACCGAAGTTATCCAGCGCGATATTAATGCGCATGTCCCGCAGTGCGGAGAGCTTACGCTGAACGTCATCGATATCGCTGGCCAGCGCTGATTCCAGTATTTCAAAACTCAGCCGCTGAGGATCAACGCCGCTGCGGCTCACAATGCGCTCCGTTTGCCGAATAAAGTCACTGCGTTTCAGCTGTCGCGGGCTGATATTGACCGAGACACGCACCGTTTCCATTCCGGGCTGAGTCTGCCACTGCTTGAGCTGTGCGCAGGTTCTCTCCAGTACCCACTCGCTGATATTGAGAATCAGCCCACTGTTTTCCGCTACGGGTATAAAGGTGGCTGGAGAGATCAACCGACCGTCCGGCGTTCGCCAGCGCAGCAGTGCCTCCAGGCCGGTAACGCTGCCACAGCGGGAAAACTGCGGCTGATATTCAAGGAAAAATTCGTCTTCTTTTAGCGCGCGCCGCAAACCGTTTTCGATAGTATCCCGCTGGCGCTGTTCTTCACGCAGGCGCGTTGACCAGAACATCCACTTGCGCTGATTCTTTTTGGAGTAGTACTGCGCCATATCGGCCTTGTGCATCATTTCGGCGATAGGAGCGAGATCGTGGCGGTAGAGGTAAATACCGATGCTACTGGTGATATTGAGCTGGTTATCGCCAATAATGGCATCCTGCTCAAGATTCTGGAGTAAGCGTTCGGCGAGAAGGGTGAGTTTATTTCGCGCTTCCTGATAGCTGTCACCGAGATCGGTGACCAGCACGGCGAATTCGTCGCCGCCAAGGCGGGAGATAGCATCATGACTGCGCAGAGTACTGCGCAGGCGCTGAGCGATAATTTTTAGCAGTTCGTCCCCGGCATTATGACCGAGTGTGTCGTTAACCTCTTTAAACCGAGTGAGATCGAGATAAAGTAGGGCCGAAAACTGGTGACGATCCATTTGACCGCGAGCCTGTTCAACCTTGTCGTAAAACCGATTGCGGTTATCGAGTTGGGTTAACGGATCCTGCCACGCCAGCTGAAGCATCTCACGCTCGCGGCGCTTTTTTTCGGTAATGTCTTTTGCTTTACCCAGCATCTCCAGCACCGTACCCGAATCGCTGTGACGTACTGCCTTGCCGTGATTGAGGATCCAGCGCTGTCGTCCAACCCGATCGACAACGCGGTATTCACAGTGAAAAAGTGGGGTCTGACCGGAGAGATGATTCTGGAAATGTTGTCTGGTGGCTGCGATATCGTCAGGATGGATCAGGTTAAACATCGCATCCTGGTGATGCGTCAGCCGATTATCATCAAAGCCAAAAAGTCGGTTCCAGTCCTGATTATGGGAAATAATCCCGCTGCTGACGTCCCATAACCAGAATCCCTCCTCCGTCAGCTCCAGCGTCTGTTCCAGGCGCCAGCGTGAAAGCGACTCTTCGCGCTGAGCCTGAACCTCACCGGTAATATCCGTGGCGATCAGCAGTTGGCCGGGCGTGCCCTGGGGCTTGCTGATGTCGACACAGCGGGTGCGCAACCAAAGAGGCGCATCGGCCGTGGACAGGTCAAGCTGAGGACAGTCCTCGGTTAGCGTTTTAGCCAATTGTCCGGTTGCCAGCAAATGATGATAGAGCCGTTCACCCGGATGGTTGGCGAAGGTCAGCGTCAAACTACCGTCAACGATAAAAATCGCATTGCTACTGTGTTCAATAATCTGTTCAAAAATTAAAAAACTTTCTTCAGGAAGGCGATATCGATGCATGATAAACCTGGTCGCGCAGCAGGATAAATTGGCGATGCCGTTGAATGAGCGCCAGCATTATTCAGTCTTTTTTCACGCAAGTCTATCGGGGTGGTGAGAAAAGAAGCACCTGGATAGCCTGCCGAAAGAATTCCCTATTTTATCTCTTAAATTGCTTAAAATTGGTCGAATAATTCAGGGTCAACGGTATTCACCGAATTTATCAATTGTGCTAATGTTTTTTATAGGTGCCGGATTTTGCCACCATAGCTGATTTTAAGGTGTGATGACAAAAAGGAATATCTTATAGCCAATCGGGCCAGTGTTAACTGATTTGTCATGTTAATATGTTTATTCGCCATGTTATCATTGTTTTTAAACTTATTTTAGCGGTATCTGGTGTGAACAGACTGATTAAAACAGGCTGTTAATGATTTTTTCAGGTTAATTATTCTTTATTTAATCGCCGATAACATCAAAGCAAAGATACGTTTTCTTAAAATTTTTGAAAAGGATTTCGCACAGTTTTCTGGCTATAAAACAGGGTTGTTTTGCTCAAACGCTGCGGCTTAACATGAAAAAAAGTTCTGAATCTGGCTCCGAATCTGAAGTCGAAAAACACGCGCGGGTGCCGCTTGATGATGCCCCATTTGCGATTGTGGTACTTGCAGTCACCTCTTTTACTCTTATAATCTTTGTCCTCACCATAACATTGTTGATGTCGTAATTTTTCCGAGCGACATCCTGACGTGTTGATTATCCTAAGGATTGAGGATTATATGGAATCCAGAGACGATAAATTACTGGCGCTGGTCGGACTGCTTTCCGCTGGACTGATTACTGTAACGGTACTGTTTACCCTGACCTGGCTTTCCGATGTGCGGTATCCCGCAGAGCAGCCGCTGGATACCCGAACCTGTCCCTCATCTTTGCATCATTCTTCCCGATCCTGATTCTGCTTAAATTTAATTTGCTGGCTGCGCAGGGATAAAGCGCAGGCTTCATTGACCGTGCGATTACCGTTGGCATCGGGCAGCCCAAACAGCCCCGCCGGTAAGCGACGGTCATCGTCCCAGCTGGGATAGTCAACCAGCGGATAGAGTGAAATGCCTTCAACCGCAACGCCCATATCGAGTGCCGATCGGACTTCTTCACATACCCGATTCAGCCACTCCGCACATCTGATTGCTTCGGCACCGGTTTCTGCCAGCAGAAGGGGGCGCTGGTAGCGCGTGGCGATATCCCGCAGCAGCAGATGGAGCGGGCGATAATCGGGGTGATGAGGCTCCAGAGGATCGCCATTGTGAAACCACTGGTGGTCCGGGTACCAGGTCAGGCCAATAATATCCAGCAATTCTTCACTGCCCCCCAGCTCGGGAAGGCTACGCCCCGATATCCAGTCCCACACTTCAAACTGTGCTTCATGCTGCTGCTGTGCGGCATTTTTTGCGGTGCTGGAATAGCCGGACGCAGCGACGTGTACCAGCGGATCGGTAATAACAAATCGGGCTTCCGGCAGTTCGTTACGTATCGCATACATTGCCGCGATCGCAGCCTTAGTGAGCTGCTGCTTAAGTTCGTATCCCCGGCCCGTATCAAACGGGTTAAACCAGGCGATTTCAGCCCCGGCCCATGACCAGAATGAAATTTGATTCATTGGCGAGATCAGCGGCTGAGTTTCGCCTTGTTCGCGCAGAAGGCGGGCAAATGCCGCCCCGAAGGCCGCGAAACGGTCAACAAACTCAGGCTGCCAGATATCCATCCCATCCGGCCAGCCAAAATGCGCCAGCTCCCAGGTCATCTGAATATGGTACTTTCTTGCCGCTTCGAGCTGTGGCAGAAAGCTTTCCCAGCAGTACTTTCCAGGCTCTTTTTCAATCAGATACCAGCGAACACCGTCACGTGCGCTCAGTAGCTGATGCTCAGCCAGCAGGGCATAATCTTTATCCACAAGCGTGTCGTGGCCGCTGTTGATCATCAGGTCGGCGCGCTTTCCCGGCGATCGGCAGGCACTTGAACCGGGGAAACTGCCCTGGAAAAAACTCTGGAACAAACGTGGATGGTGCCGGGAGCGGGAGGAATCGGTGTCATTACACATGATGCTCTCCTGTTTGCAGAACTGAGCGGAACAATGGGATAAGTCTAGACTAAAAGAGCGACCAGACCGTGGATGAGGGGCGCTGATGAATATGATCTACCGAAACTCCGTTAAGGACAGATGATGAGTGATGTTACCGTTTCAATGCAGCCCGATGTCGACGGATTTACACGCCTCGCCCAGGCCATCAGACCGCTGGTGTCCGTGCATCCTCAGGACAGCGGCATCTATCCTCTTGCTGAAGGGCTGGATGCGTTTGCCGCCCGCTATCTGCTGATCGCCATGGCAGAAAAAACGCTGGATATACAATATTATATCTGGGAAAACGATATGTCAGGACAGCTGCTGTTCAGCGCCGTGCTGGAAGCCGCCCGGCGCGGCGTGCGCGTTCGTCTGCTGCTGGATGACAACAATACCCTGGGGCTGGACAAGACGCTCAGTGCGCTTAACAGTCACCCTAATATTGACGTTCGTCTGTTTAATCCCTTTTCATTTCGCACGCTGCGCCTGTTGGGATATCTCACCGATTTTGCCCGGCTTAACCGCCGAATGCACAACAAAAGCTTTACCGTGGACGGAGAAGCCACCATCGTCGGCGGGCGGAACGTGGGTGATAAATACTTTGGTGCCGGTGATGAGCCGCTGTTCTCTGACCTGGATGTGCTGGCGGTGGGGCCCGTAGTCGAGGAAGTTGGGGATGATTTTGAACGTTACTGGCAGTGTCGTTCGGTTGCGCCGTTCAGTACGGTAGTTGATATGGAGCCAGGCTCAGAAGCGGATATCGGTCTGCAAGAGGGGTGGCGGGAAAACGAACAGGTGCAGCACTATTTCAGGCGCTTGCAGGAGTCAACGTTTATCACCCGGCTGGAAAGCCGCACGCTGCCGTTTATCTGGGCCAGCAGCCGACTGCTCAGCGACGACCCACGTAAAGGGCTGGGGCGAGCCAGAACGAAAAACCTGTTGCCCCAGCGCTTACTCTCTGTGATTGGCCGCCCGCAGGAGCAGCTGGATATTATCTCTGCCTACTTCGTTCCGACCCGTGCCGGTGTGGCCCAGCTGCTGGCGCTGGTACGCAGGGGCGTAAAAATTGCCATCCTGACCAATTCTCTGGCGGCCAACGATGTCTCTGTGGTGCATGCCGGCTACGCAAAGTGGCGTAAGAAACTGCTGCGTCACGGTATCGCACTCTACGAACTGAAGCCAACCAGTACGCCTCCGGGCGGCGTGCTGCACGACCGCGGCCTGACCGGGAACTCCGGCTCCAGCCTGCATGCGAAAACCTTCAGCGTGGATCAAAAAACGGTGTTTATCGGCTCGTTTAATTTCGATCCGCGTTCGGCGGTGCTGAACACCGAAATGGGGCTGGTGATCGAAAGCGGTGAGCTGGCGAACAGCATCCATCAAAACCTGCTGGTCAACCTGCGTGAACACGCGTGGACGCTGAGGCTTGATGAGCGGGGAAAAATCAACTGGGTGGAATATCCGGGGGAGGCTGAGGAGGTTGTGCACCGGCATGAGCCACGTACGCGATTTATCCAACGACTGCTGGTCAGGCTGGTGTGGCGTCTGCCGATTGAGTGGTTGCTGTAGCCCGGCTGATGCCGGGCATAAGGATCAGCGCTGGGGCTTACCGGAAAACAGGAAACGCAGCAGCGGGATACGCAGATGGATCTCATACAGCAGGAATGCGATGCCGAAAACCATCACCAGCCCGATGAAGAAGCCCAGCGTGCTGCTGCCAATCAGCGGCACAACAAAAATACCGTACAGAATGGTCAGCGGATGGTGGACCAGATAGATAAATAACGATGAATTCACCAGATAGGTGACGCGAGGCGAATGGGAATTCAGCATGCGGTGGCCGAAGGAGAACACCACGTTAACCATCCACAGCCCCATCAGCATAGATGCGATCGTGTCCAGTTCGTACATCCAGCCTTCGCCCGTACTCCACGTCAGATTCGCCACATAGGCAGCAAACGCCAGAGCGGCTCCAAGAAACGTCCACGGATTCGGCTTTACAAACAGGGCTTTGATTGCCGGGTATTTCCAGGCCATCGCGCCGAGCATAAAGAACGGCAGATACATCAGCGATTGCATTACCGCCATATTGAACAGGCCATCAGCAGTGACCTGAGGTGCAATGAACAGAATCAGCCGGCGGAACGCCCCCCATCCCAATGCACAAAGCAGGATAACGACGGTTAATTTTCCCCAGGTCAGGTCGGAATAGTCTGCTTTTTCCCTTTTACCATCGCGCAGCAAGCGGAAAAGCCAGAATCCGGCAACGGTAAGAACCAGCAGTACCAGCAGGAACCAGAGGTGAGAAATCAGATCCCAGACCAGCGCATTGTACTTCTGGTAGGGGCTCATTTTGCTCCAGTCGCCAATCTTATTCGTCAGCTCCTTCAGAATGAAGAACTGAGGTAGGGTAATCAGCGGAATAGCGGCCAGCATCGGGATGCCGACACGCTCAACGCGCACCTTCAACCAGTGGCCGGGTGTGTAACGCAGGAAGAGCATATAAGAGAAATAGCCGGATATGACAAAGAACACCTGCATGCGAAAAGCATGAATAAACTCATTGAGCAATGTCAGCCACTCAGACGGAGCAGGACTGTTTACTGACCAGTTTTGTGAAGAATAAATCAGAGACAGATGAAAGGGGACGCCCAATAACATCAGCCAGGCGCGAATCGAATCCAGGAAATATTCTCGTTGTGGTGATTTTTTAGTCATATATGTCCAATTTTCAATGCGTTACAATGCTGGTTCACCCTGAACCGGCCTAAAGCTTGCTGCTTACTTTAATAGAGTAAACACAGGTATACTATCAGTCGAATCTGTATCCGCTAACCACTTGAGAATCCGGCGCTTGCGCGTTCGGAATAGTGGAACAAAAACGCGGTCATGCTGTCGGAATGCTTAATTATCCATTAAGATGTTTAGGATTGATTTTCGCACCCGTAAAGGGGGGGATGTGCTGATTAAAATGAACAAAAAACCAAAACTTATGCAGCTACGTTGGGTTGGTGCTGCGGTTTTGCTTGCGATGTATGCCAATTCGGGATGGGCGTTTAGCATTGACGATGTTGCAAAACAGGCAAAGGATTTGGCCGGTAAAGGTTACGAAGCGCCGAAGAGTAATCTGCCTTCTCAGCTGCGCGATATGAAATATGCCGACTATCAGCAGATTCAGTTCAATCATGATAAAGCCTACTGGGGTAAGCTGAAGACACCATTTAAGCTTGAATTCTATCACCAGGGCATGTATTTCGATTTGCCGGTCAAACTCAATGAAGTGACCGCCAACAGCGTTCGCGCCATTAAATATTCCCCGGACTATTTCAATTTTGGCAATGTGCCGCACGATTCGGATACGGTGAAAAATCTCGGGTTTGCCGGATTTAAGGTTCTGTATCCGTTAAACAGTAAAGATAAGAAAGACGAGATCAGCAGTTTCCTCGGCGCGAGCTATTTCCGTGTTATCGGCGCGGGCCAGGTCTATGGCCTGTCCGCACGCGGTCTGGCGATTGATACCGCACTGCCTTCCGGTGAAGAGTTCCCGCGCTTTAAGGAGTTCTGGATTGAGCGTCCTAAACCGCAGGACAAGCATCTGGTTATCTATGCGCTGCTGGACTCACCGCGTGCGACCGGTGCTTATCGTTTCCTGATCTCTCCAGGTAAAGACAGCACTGTTGATGTCACTTCCAAAGTCTATCTGCGCGACAAAGTGGGTAAACTGGGCATTGCGCCGCTGACCAGCATGTACCTCTTCGGTGCAAATCAGCCGTCGCCGGTGACCAACTATCGTAAAGAGCTGCACGACTCGAATGGCCTGTCGATTCATGCCGGTAATGGTGAATGGATCTGGCGTCCGCTGAACAATCCTCGTCACCTTGCTGTCAGCACCTTCACCGTGGAGAATCCTCGCGGATTCGGTCTGCTGCAGCGTGGGCGTGATTTCAACCTGTACCAGGATCTGGACGATCGCTACGATCTGCGCCCAAGCGGCTGGATTGAGCCAAAAGGCGACTGGGGTAAAGGCCGCATCGAGCTGGTGGAGATCCCAACCACCGATGAAACGAACGACAACATCGTGGCGTTCTGGAGCCCGGAAAGCCTGCCGGAAGCGGGTAAAGAGATGAACTTCTCCTACCGCCTGCACTTCACCCGCGATGAAAATCTTCTGCATTCGCCGGAAACGGCCTACGTGAAAGATACGCTGCGATCTACTGGCGATGTTAAGCAGTCTAATCTGGTACGCCAGCCGGACGGCACCGTGGCCTTTATCGTTGACTTTGTCGGCCCGGAAATGAGCAAACTGGCTCAGGATACACCGGTCTCTCCGCAGGTGAGTATCGGTAATAACGGTGAGCTGGTTGAGAACAGCGTCCGCTATAACCCGGTCACCAAAGGCTGGCGCCTGGTGATGCGTCTGCGAGTGAAAGACAATAAACAGCCGACTGAAATGCGTGCTGCACTGGTTAACGGTGATAAGACGCTGACAGAAACCTGGAGCTATCAGCTGCCTGCCAATGAATAAGACAACTGTGATACCCGTTGAATACATTGACGCGCTGCCGCTTCCCCCTGAACGGCAGGGGGAACTGCGTGGTGAAGAGAGCTTCAGCCAGCTGCATTTTGATCTGGCGGGTGAAGCTCCGTCTGAAATCCGTCCCGACGACGCACCTCAGCAGTCGGTAAAGGCGCGTGTTGAGATGAGCTGGCCGGAGTCAATTGATGAAGGCCGTCAGTTCGATCAGGATGCCCTTAACCGTACTACGCTCAAGGCGATGCCGCCGCATACTCGCTCTTCGATGTATCCTGAGGAGTGGCGTACTAACCCGGTTGCCAGAGCGTGGGACTCGCTGCGCGGGCGCAAAAGTACCCATCGCTATGCCACTAAAGAAGAGCAGAAGAGCGAAGATAACTGGCGCTATGTCGGTTCCATTCGTCGTTACATTTTGCTGTTCCTCACCGTTTTCCAGACGGTGATTGCGACCTGGTATATGAAGACCATTCTGCCTTACCAGGGCTGGGCGCTGATCGATCCTATGGATATGATCAATCAGAACTGGCAGCAGTCGCTGCTGCAGATCCTGCCGTATGTGCTGCAAACCGGGATTCTGTTCCTGTTTGCCATCCTGTTCTGTTGGGTTTCGGCAGGTTTCTGGACCGCATTGATGGGCTTCCTGCAGCTGTTAATCGGCAAGGACAAGTACAGTATTTCGTACAAGACCACCGGCGACGAACCGATCAACCCGGAACACCGTACCGCGCTGATTATGCCGATTTGTAATGAGGATGTGGAACGCGTCTTCGCCGGTCTGCGCGCGACCTGGGAATCGGTGGTGCGTTCCGGAGAACAGCAGCATTACGACGTCTATATTCTGAGCGACAGCTACAATCCGGACATTTGCATGGCCGAGCAAAAGGCGTGGATGGAACTGGTGCGTGACGTCGGAGGAGAGGGGCGTATTTTCTATCGCCGCCGCCGCCGCCGTGTGAAGCGCAAATCCGGTAACATCGATGACTTCTGCCGCCGCTGGGGCAGCCAGTACAGCTACATGGTCGTACTGGACGCCGACAGTGTGATGAGTGGCGAGTGCCTTAATGGCCTGGTGCGGATGATGGAAGCTAACCCGAACGCCGGTATTATCCAGTCTTCGCCGAAGGCTTCCGGCATGGATACGCTCTATGCGCGCTGCCAGCAGTTTGCTACCCGTGTTTACGGTCCGCTGTTTACTGCCGGTCTGCACTTCTGGCAGCTGGGTGAGTCGCACTATTGGGGCCATAACGCCATCATCCGCGTTAAGCCGTTTATCGAACACTGTGCGCTGGCTCCGCTGCCGGGCGAGGGGTCTTTCGCCGGTTCGATCCTGTCCCATGACTTCGTTGAAGCTGCGTTGATGCGCCGTGCGGGATGGGGAGTCTGGATCGCTTACGATCTCCCGGGTTCTTATGAAGAGCTGCCGCCAAACCTGCTTGATGAGCTGAAGCGTGACCGCCGCTGGTGCCACGGTAACCTGATGAACTTCCGCCTGTTCCTGGTTAAAGGTATGCACCCGGTACACCGTGCGGTATTCCTGACCGGTGTGATGTCCTATCTCTCCGCACCGCTGTGGTTTATGTTCCTTGCACTGTCAACGGCGCTTCAGGTGGTTCACACCCTGATGGAACCGCAGTACTTCCTGCAGCCAAGGCAGCTATTCCCTGTCTGGCCACAGTGGCGTCCTGAGCTGGCCATCGCGCTATTCTCGACTACGCTGGTGCTACTGTTCCTGCCGAAGCTGCTGAGCGTAGTGCTGGTGTGGTGCAAGGGCGCGAAACCTTACGGTGGAGCCCTGCGCGTGCTGGTCTCGCTTTTCCTGGAGATGCTGTTCTCTGTGCTGCTGGCACCGGTGCGTATGCTGTTCCATACGGTGTTTGTGGTCAGCGCATTCCTCGGCTGGGAAGTGGTGTGGAATTCACCGCAGCGTGATGATGATGCAACGCCGTGGAGCGAAGCCTTTAAGCGTCATGGTTCGCAGATGCTGCTCGGCCTGGTTTGGGCCGGTGGTATGGGCTGGCTGGATCTGAACTTCCTTTGGTGGCTGTCTCCGATTGTCTTCTCGCTGATCCTGTCGCCGTTTGTTTCAGTATGGTCCAGCCGTCGTACGCTTGGTCAGGCGTCGAAGCGCGGTAAACTGTTCCTTATTCCGGAAGAGTATCAGCCGCCGCAGGAACTGCTGGATACCGATCGCTACGTGGAGCTTAATCGCGAGCGTGCGCTGGATAACGGCTTTATGCATGCGATGTTCCACCCGTCGTTTAACGCACTGGCTAGTGCGATGGCAACGTCTCGCCACCTGAAAAGCGATATCCTCGACTATGCCCGTGACCGTCGCGTTGAGCAGGCACTCAGCCAGTCGCCGGCTAAGCTGGATCGCGACAGCCGCCTTGCGCTGCTGAGTGACCCGGTTACGCTTTCGCGTATGCACTATCGCCTGTGGCAGAACGCGGATAAGTATCACGACTGGCTGGATCATTACCATTCGTTGCCGCTCAATCCACTGGCGTTAAATAATGCGAAGTAAGTGATTGTATTGCGCCTTAACGGGTGCGGCATCAGAAAGCCGGGACAGTGTCCCGGCTTTTTTTCGCCGGCTATCCGAGTATTTACGCATAATTTTCACTGTCGGCTATGGTGTGGCGCAGAACTGCGGGTAGAATAGTGCGTTTTTTACCCTAAAGTGTGATGTGATAAGTATGTTCTTACGTAGTTTAACGGTTGGTTTTTGCGTGCTGCTACTGAGCGGCTGTGGCAGCATTATCAGCAGAGCCGTGCCCGGACAGGGACACGGCAATCAGTACTATCCGGGTGTACAGTGGGACGTTCGGGATACGCCCTGGCGATTTCTGACTATTATCGATCTGCCGCTGTCGCTGGTTGTGGATACGTTATTGCTGCCGGTAGATGCTAAGCACGGACCCTACGAATAAAAATCACCCTCCGGCTGAATCGAGGTTTATGCCCAGCGGTCGGACTCACTGTTATCATCCTCCCACTCATCGGCAGCGGCGTCGGCTTCTTCACTGCCTTCCGGCGGCACCAGCTGAAATTCACCTTCATCCCATTCGTGCAGGGTATTTTCAGCCAGCCACTCCTGACGAAGTTCGATCTCGTCGAAGTCACCGTCAAAAATTGCCTGCGCCGCTTCACCGCTGCGCAGCGGCAGGCATTCTCCTTCATCACCTTCGTTGGTGAAAAACTCCACCTGCCACATGATGTCGCCATCCTGCATCACGTATTTCTGCATCGCGAACTGTTCAACGGACGCTTCTTCCTCAATCACTTCAGGATTCGCGGCAAGATACTCTTCGCGAGCGGCATCAATGGCTTCTTCCAGGGTTGCATAAAGGGTCATGTACTTCTCCTTGCTGGCGTTTAGATAAAAACATCGTTAAGTGTTGTCGCTGTGCTTCAAGATGCAAGGAGCCGGCGAGGAAATTTTTGCCAGATGTGCTGATGGCGTTGCTGTAGCGCAGCTATCTGCATTCGCAGGCAGCGATGTCTACGCGACTCTGTGCGGTTTATCCACGAAGCGCACGATTTAAATAAAGGAAAATGCCTGAGAAGTGGTTAATTAGCGCCGCGCACAGTGATGTGCCGCCAGGCGGTCTGCCGCCCCGAACTTTCACTATTTAAGGATGACTGATATGGCAAGGAATTTAACCACGCGTAAACCCTGGCAAAAGAAAAAGGCCGGACTGCTACCTCTGGGACTGGTACTGGTTTCATTTTCCGCACTTGCTGATACCCCGCCATTTTCGCTGGACTCTCCCTGGCTCATGGGGGACTGGGGCGGCTATCGCCAGAAACTGGCCGATGACGGCGTCGATTTTCAGGTGGGCTATACCATGCAATCCGCCGCGAACCTGGCGGGGGGATATCGTACGGCAACCACCATGCGTTATGCCGATCAGTGGACCTTTGGCAGCACGCTCGATCTGGATAAATTATTGAACTGGCAGGGGGGGACCTTCCAGGCCACAATCACCAATCGCACCGGACAAAATTTAACCTCTCATATTAACGATCCGCGCACCGGCGGTTTATCCAACGTGCAGGGTATCTCCGCGCGTGGTGATTATCTGCGCCTGACGCAGTTCTGGTTAAATCAAAGCCTGTTTAATAACTGGCTGGACGTAAAACTGGGGCGTGTCACCACCAACGAAGATTTTGATACGGCAAAACTGGGGATGTTCCAGAACTGGGCAATGGGGAGCGGACAGCCCGGGCACTGGCGTAACGACCGCTGGTTTAACGCCCCGATATCACAGTGGGGCGGAAGGGTGAAACTGAACCTGCCAGAAGACCTTTACCTGCAGGTAGGTATTTATAATCAGAACAAGGTCAACAATACCAAAGCCAACGGCTTCCGTTTCGATATGCGCCACGGCGAGGGAAATCTGGTGCCGATGGAGCTCGGCTGGCAGCCAAAACTGGGTGCTGACGGACTCCAGGGTAACTATCGTCTGGGGGGCTATTACAGCTCAACCAGCGGCGGTAATTACAGCAGCTGGCATGACGGAAAATACGGCAAGAGAAATCATGCCTACGGCGGCTATCTGCTCGCTGAACAACGGCTTACCGCGACCGGCGGCGATAATACTCGTGGTCTCGGCATTAACTTCCAGTACATCATGAACGATCACCGAACCTCAAAACTGGATAACTACCAGTCGCTCGCCTTAACCTGGGCCGGGCCATTCGATGCGCGTCCGAAGGATGAAATTGGTATCGGCATGGCACGTATCCACGTTAACCACGATTACGCGAAGATGCGCAATGAGCAGAACCAGGACAAGGGCGTCAGCGACTACCACGATATGTCCTATATGCCGCTGCAGAAAGGATCGGAGTGGAACTATGAGGTCTATTACAATGTGAAAGCAACGCGCTGGCTCAGCATTCGGCCTAACTTACAGCTGATTACTAAACCGGGCGGTGTTGATCAGGTGCAGGACGCGTTTGTTGGCGGTATTGCCGGGGACATTACGTTCTAAATCGATAACGGTTGAGGAGTTCCTGCCAGCCCGGCAACGCGGTCTGGCAGGAATAACGCGACAGGTCAGTAAAGTGAAGGCTCGCCTTCCGGGCGAGTTTTAAAACGGCGGTGCAGCCACATATACTGCTCGGGTGCCATCAGCACACCGTGTTCCACAATCTTGTTCATTCTTGCGGCAGTGGCGCTTTCATTTTCCAGGGGAATATCCAGCTCTTCCGGCAGGATCACCATCTCATAACCTTTACCGGACGGCAGACGGCGAGGTACGAAAGGAATAACTGCCGGATTACCGCTGCGGATTAACAGATAGCTGCCTTTCGTTGAGGCGGCCTGCTCCACGGCAAAAAAGGGAACAAACACGCTGCTTTTGGGGCCGTAATCGTGGTCCGGTGCATACCAGATGATGTCGCCATTTTTCAGCGCGCGAATCATTCCCTTAAGATCTTTGCGGTCCAGCATGCTCTTGTTTGAACGCATACGTCCCCAGGTTTGCAACCAGTCCAGCAGCGCGTTGTCATTCGGGCGATAAACACCAATGCCGGGGTTATGAATACCGAAAATGCGCGCGCCCAGCTCCAGCGTCAGGAAATGCATGCCGATCAGCAGCACCCCTTTTTTGTCAGTTGCGGCTTTCGCGATATGTTCAAGCCCGCTGACCTGAAACCAGCGGCTTACCCGCCAGTCCGGCCAGAACCAGGCCATGCCGGTCTCTATCAGCCCCATTCCCAGTGACTCAAAATTACGAACCACCATCGCTTCGCGTTCAGCTACGGGCATCTCCGGGAAGCAAAGTTCAAGATTACGTCTGGCGACGCTAACGCGGCGTTTAAGAAAGCGCATTGAAAGTCGCCCAAGGCCGCAGCCGATATAATAGAGCACCGGGTAGGGTAACAGGACCAGAAGATAAAGCAGGGCAATACCCAACCAGGTAAACCAATAACGAGGATGCAGCAATGCGCGGCTAAATTGGGGCAGCTGAGTCATGAGTTTCCAGATCGTAAAGGGGGAAATGTTATCCTGTCCATAGGGGTTTATTTATGGCCTATTGTGCCATTTATTGTATATCCTGCGAAATAACGCGCCGTTTGGGTGATTTTTATTCGAAAAACCAGTCGCTAATCCCGTTAATGATAGTTAATATTTTCCAGTAATCTCACTCCGAATGCCTGAGTTACACGGCTCCCCACAGGCCGAAAATGGCTGATGCCATTCCCGCCTGAATGAGATCATAGCATGTGTCTGCGGTTTTTTCCTGGTACTGAACTTTCCGTCACAGGCTTTTATCCGGCTGATTAGGCTTAGAAAGTCGATGAGGTATCGGGAACCTGAGAGCTGTACAGGGGCAACAGCGGGAAGTGCAATTCGCGATAATTCAGGTATGATAGCGCCGCAAAAATTTCTCTCATTCAGAATTCAGGAACGAACACCATGCCAGTGTTACATAACCTTGTTTCCAATGAAGAGCTGAAGGCACGCATGCTGGCTGAAACCGAGCCGCGTACCACAGTATCTTTCTATAAGTATTTCAACATTGACGATCCAAAAGCCTTCCGCGACGCGCTTTATGTTGCACTGACCAAACTGAAGGTTTTTGGCCGTGTTTATGTCGCCGCTGAAGGCATCAACGCTCAGATCAGCGTTCCGGCCAGCCAGTACGAAACCATGAAATCCATGCTGTATGCGTTCCATGCACAGCTGAATAACCTGCGCATGAACATTGCACTGGATGACGACGGTAAATCCTTCTGGGTGCTGCGCCTTAAAGTTCGCGAGCGCATTGTTGCTGATGGTATTACCGATGATACTTTTGACGCCAGCGACGTGGGTGCCTATCTGAAAGCGGCGGAAGTGAATGCCATGCTTGACGATCCGGAAGCCGTTTTCGTTGATATGCGTAACCATTATGAATACGAAGTGGGTCACTTCGACAACGCGATGGAAATCCCGGCGGATACCTTCCGCGATCAGCTGCCGATGGCCGTGGATATGCTGCAGCAGGACAAAGACAAAAAAATCGTTATGTACTGCACGGGCGGAATTCGCTGTGAAAAGGCCAGTGCGTGGATGCGCCACAACGGTTTTGAGAACGTTTATCACATTGAAGGCGGTATCATTGAGTACGCGCGTCGTGCCCGTGAGCAGGGGCTACCGGTTCGTTTTAAGGGCAAAAACTTTGTTTTTGACGAGCGTATGGGGGAGCGTATCTCAGAAGATGTGATTGCCAACTGCCACCAGTGCGGCGCACCGTGCGATACGCACGTGAACTGCCTGAACGACGGATGTCATCTGCTGTTTATCCAGTGCCCGAGCTGCGCAGAGAAATTTAATCACTGCTGTAGCCCGATTTGCATGGAAGAGCTGGCGCTGTCGCCTGAAGAGCAGCGTTCCCGCCGTGCCGGCCGTGAGAATGGCAACAAAATCTTTAATAAATCGCGTGGTCTGCTCAGTACTACGATGCATATTCCTGAAGAGTAATATTCAGTGAAACGCCACCCTCCCCGGCGGGGAGGGTGGCGATCTCCGTGCTTACTGACGCACGCCCTCAACGGAAATAATCAACTCAACTTCCTGCGAAGCCGGGCCTAAATCGGATTTGATATTAAAATCTTTCAGCGCAAATTTGCCGGTTGCCTCGAAACCTGCTCGCTCGCCGCCCCACGGATCTTTACCGTCTCCAGTCAGCTTCGCTTCCAGCTTCACCGGTTTAGTCACGCCGTTCAGCGTCAGATTACCGTCCACGTTCAGGGCATCGCCGTTTTTCGTTACGCCGGTTGAGGTGAAGGTAGCCTGCGGGAATTTACTGGCGTTAAGGAAATCGGCGCTGCGCAGGTGTTTATCGCGCTCGGCATGGTTGGTATCGACGCTGCCGGTATTGATCGTTACGTTGACTTTATCTTTGGACGGATCGGCCTGATCGTAGGTGAATCCCCCGTCGAAATCTTTAAAGCTGCCGTACAGCCAGCTGTAGCCAAGGTGCTTAATGCGGAACTGAACGAAGGCGTGCTGGCCTTCTTTATCAATTTTATAATCAGCCGCTGCGGCAGTACCGGCGGTCATCAGCAGTGCGGTGGTGGTTAATCCCAGAATAGTATTCTTCAACACGAGACTTCTCCTTTTCCAAAGGTTAATCGATGCGGGAACCCAGCATCCGTTTCAACGTAATATCTTTATCAATAAAGTGGTGCTTAAGTGCGGCAAACCCGTGAAGCCCTGACAGGATAACCACCCCCCAGGCCAGCCAAAGATGGATATCTCCGGCCAGGTCCGCCTGTTCACCGAGGTCGGAAAACGCCGCAGGGACGGGAACCACGCCGAAGACGTTAATCGGTTTTCCTTCAGCGGTAGAGATCAGATAGCCGCTAAACAAAATAGCAAACAGCACACCATACAGAAGGAGGTGCGCTGCAATCGCGCTATAGCGAGTGAGAGGCGAGTAGCTGCTGAGTGGTTTTGGCGGTGGGGAGATAAAACGCCACGCCACGCGGACCAGCATTACGGCGAACAGCACCATACCGATACTTTTATGCAGCTCAGGTGCTTTGTGATACCAGGTATCGTAATAGCCGAGCGTCACCATCCAGAGTCCGAGGGCGAACATACCATAGACAGCGATGGCCACCAGCCAGTGCAGACTGATGCTCAAAGAGCCATAACGGGTAACGCTATTTTTCCACTGCATAATTCACCGGTTGTCATTTTTTTGTTAAGACTGGCCAGGTGAAAGGTTAAAATCAATAGCTAATTTCGCTTAAGAACAAAAAAGTAATCTATGTGAAATTATTTGAATGCAGATAGCGCGAAATGCTCAGTAAATCAGGTGGTGTTAACAGTAGGATGATGTGTAGTTGGCTTGTGGTCTGAACTTGTTCATTACCGCAGGGGAAAAAGATATTCTATTTTTTTGTTCGTTTTATAAGTTATCGTCAATTTATTGTCATTTTTTGTCAGTATTTATCAATTAAAATTGATTAATAAATCTAATATCTTAGATTGTCCGATCATTTTATACCTCGGTAATGCCAGCCGATTTTTTAACGGGCTGGCATTACTTTCATAACGTGGCTGCTTTGTCAGGAAAAACGGGAAAGGCTGAATGGTGTTAAATCAAACTCGCTGCTTTTGCCTGCGGCAAACTGTGCTGCAATCTCGCCCAGCACGCTGACGAACTTAAAGCCGTGCCCGCTCAGGCCGGTGATAATCATCCGGTCAGGGTGAGCAGAGAAGGTATCAATGATGAAATCCTCATCCGGCGAGTTGTCATAGGTACAGGACTCTCCGCGCAGGCAAACGCCAACGCCCGGCAGGAACTGGCGTAAAAAGCCAAACAGTTCGCTGCCGTCTTCCGCTACGCTGCCAAAGGGTTTGCGCTGTTCAGGAGTATCAATCGGCTGTCCACCTTCGTGTTTGCCAATTTTGATGGCATTGTTGTCTGCCGGAAAGCCGTAATAGTGAATGCCGTCCGGCATTTCGGCGGTAAACGCCGGGAACTTGTTGTTCTCACTGTACCGGCCATCTGCCTGATGCCAGGCAAACACTTTACGTACCGGGGTCACTGGCAGAGAAGGATAGAGCGTTTTGACCCAGGTTCCTGAGCTCAACAGCAGCTTACGCGCCTGATAGACGCCTTCAGGCGTCGTCACTGTCTGCAAGCCATCCTGCTCATCGATCGCGCTGACTTCACAGTTAAATAGCTGGGCGCAGCCCGCTTCTTTTGCCAGACGGATATAGTTTTTAATGGCGAGTTCGGATTTCAGATAGCCGGAACGTGGCTCAAATACGCCAATATAGCCCTCAGGCACGCTGATCTGCGGCCAGCGGGAGCTTATCTCTTCACCCTTCAGGATCTGCACTTCAAGGTTAAACTCGTGTGCGCTGCTTATCACGTTCTGGATGAATTCGGCGTTTTCCGGACCAAGATTCAGCACGCCGCTGCGATGCATAATCTGTTCGCCACACTCTTTCTCCAGCGCGTCCCACAGCTGCTGGGCGCGAAGCACCATCGGCACATAGCGAGCGCCTTCGCCATAGGCATGGCGAATCAGACGGGTTTCTCCATGGTGGCTTCCTGTCGTGTGGGGGGGATGGGCACGGTCAATCATTAGCACTTTCAGTCCGGCACGTGTTGCATACCACCCGGCGGCGGCCCCAACGGAACCACTACCCACCACAATTAAATCGTAAACCATTTTTACCCGGCCTCTGGTTGGAACACTATTCCGTGCAGAATAACAAATTATTGCGGGCATGAAAAAGGCACCCAATGGGGTGCCTGTCGATGTGGAACAGATTGAAGATCAGTGTTTCTTGTAATCGCGGTCCTGGTAATCGGTCGCTTCGATCTTGGCAATGCCAGCTTCAAGGATGGAAATAAACTGGCGAGCGACATCTGTGGTCAGCCAATAGGTCTGGCCGACTTCTGCTTCATCACTGTGTTGCTCGTTGGAGGACAGGGAATGCAGACGAATCATCATTGCATCGTAGCTGTCTACTGTACTGATATCCCACCCGATGAGGGGATGTGTCTGGATGACATCTTTGTTGTTTCTGTCCATTATAACCCCCTTTTTACTCGTGTTAATGATGACAACGAAGTTATTTATCGAGGTTCAATGCGGCTTCTTTATTACAGCTTTGTAATTATAACAGCACTTTTTAGTATGACAGAATTATATTTTTTACCGGTAAACAGCAGAGCGTAATTTGAGCGTTAATTGTACAGTTGTGGGTGAAATATAGTCACTCCGGTTATTAAACCAGAATTTTCTCACTCGTGGGTGTCCGGTGGTGTCGCAGAAAAACCGAGCCGTTTTTCGATATCATCGGCAAAGCTGATAAAGTGCTTTTGCAGCTGCTCGTCGCGATTCTGATTTTGCCCTTCCAGCCGCAGACTGTGTATTAACAGCTGGTTAGCCTTGTCATCCAGACAGAAAGTCAGCCAGGAGAAGGCGTTTTCCAACACGGTAAGGCGGCGCTGCTGCTCGCCTATCACTTCCAGAAGCTCACCAAAAGTCATTGCCTGTTCAGGATGGTCATGGGGCATGAGCGACACCTCGGTAATAAACAACGGCGGTATGAGTGATTCAGAGTAGGGGATAATTCGAAAGTCGTCTATCCCCTGGATGGCTGCGATCGCGCGGAAAGGCAATATTAAAGGGCAAGGCTTAGTCGGTAATAAACCAGTCGTCGGCGCTTTCCCAGGTTTCCTGTAAAATTTCGCTAATGAGATCTTTAGCTTCTTTACCGCCGCCCATCACCGTCAGGTTATTGGCACCGGCGTAGCGCACCGAAATAGTATTGGTGCCGTCTGGAAACTGTTTATCAATTCTTTTGCTGAGTTCCTGCGTCAGCGCTTCAATCGCGCCAGCAGGGAGTGAGGTGGTTTTTGCTACAGTGACTTCTACACGCATGAGAGCCTCCGGTTTATTTACTGTAAATATATACAGTAATTCAACCGAAGGCAATCATCAGATCGACAAAAAATGCTTACGACTTAACGCGCCAGTTCAGGGTTTCACCGGCAAGGAACGGAATGACGGTGTGGCCATCGTTACCCACGGCAACGCTTTCGGCCACGGTCCACGGCTGGCGCTCCAGCGTGATGGTGCCCTCGTTCAGCGGCAGGCCGTAGAAGTTCGGGCCATTTTCAGAGCAAAATGCCTCGAAGTGCTCCAGCGCGCCAATTTCTTCAAACACCGTCGCGTAGGCCGACAGCATGGATGGCGCATTGAATACCCCGGCACAGCCGCAGCTGGCTTCTTTGCGATCGCGGGTGTGCGGAGCGGTATCAGTCCCGAGGAAGAAACGACGGTTGCCGCTGGCGACCGCATCACGCAGAGCCTGTTGGTGAATATTGCGCTTCAGAATCGGCAGGCAGTAAAGGTGTGGGCGAACGCCACCGACCAGCATGTGATTGCGGTTAAACATCAGATGTTGCG
Source organism: Erwinia sp. INIA01 (assembly GCF_025947915.1). Lineage (NCBI taxonomy): Bacteria > Pseudomonadati > Pseudomonadota > Gammaproteobacteria > Enterobacterales > Erwiniaceae > Erwinia > Erwinia sp. INIA01. The sequence continues at coordinate 165,143 of NZ_JAPDNC010000004.1, read as the reverse complement.
GGGTAATGGTGGCGCCAAGGAACTCGTTGCCTTCCAGAACAAAAGCGGCAGCTTCTTTGGTGGTGATATGTTCACACACTACTTTCAGCTCGGGGAACTGCTTGCGCAGCGGTTGCAGCACGGTTTCGATAAAGCGCGCTTCGCGGTCGAAGATATCAATATGGGCATCGGTCACTTCACCGTGGATCAGCAGCGGCATGCCGATTTTTTGCATCCGCTCCAGCACGGTCGCAATGGTGGCGATGCTGGTCACGCCGTGCGCCGAGTTAGTGGTGGCATGCGCAGGATAAAGTTTCGCGGCGGTAAATACGCCCTCGCGGAAACCTTTTTCAATTTCATCAGGATCGAGGCCATCGGTGAGATAGCACGTCATCAGCGGGGTAAATGCGTGCCCGGCAGGAACCGCAGCCAGAATACGCTCACGGTAGGCACGGGCGGCGTCGACGCTGGTCACCGGCGGCACCAGGTTTGGCATCACAATCGCGCGGCCACAGACCTCACTGGTAAAGGGCACTACCGCTTCCAGCATATCTCCATCGCGCAGATGGATGTGCCAGTCGTCAGGGCGGCGAATAATTAACTGCTGAGGTTGTGCGGTCATGCGATGTGCTCCGGCAAAAGAGAAAGGTAATGGCAGGTTTTGGCCGGGTACTAAGGATAGGGATAAAGCGAAGGGAATGCACCAGGTTTATGACGGATAAGTGAAAAACGGTACGGAAAACCTCCGTACCGTCATGGCATCAGTCAGTGAACGGGATCACCAGCTCGCCGGGCTTCACTTCCAGCCCTTTGGCAAAGCGTTTGGCCAGCGATTCCGCTTTACTGCGGTCGGTACTTAACACATAAGCCGGTTTCTGATTGAAGTAGTTTTTCAGCGATTCATTAAGATAAGGCGTGAGTGTTTTTAGCACACCCTGCATTTTTTCCGGCTGCACCTCAACGTCAACCAGCTCCATATCCTTCAGATAGATGGCACCCGCAGCGGCATCAAAGGTAGGCTGCGCTTTCATTTTCAGCTTCATATCCGCCTGCTGTGGGCCGAAAAGCGAGCTGATGTTCACTTTGGCATTTCCCGTCAGTGTGACTTTATTGGGTTCTTCACGACCAATCTGGCTGTTCAGATCGTTGAGAACAATATGCGCATCAACCAGGCCAGGAACGCCGATCTGTTTTTCATAGTTATTGTGCTTAACCAGCGCCTGATTAATTTCCTGCTCGCTGATACTGTACTGTGCAATCTGATTACAACCGGTGAGCAAGCCTGCTAACAGCAGGGCACACAGACCAAAATAACGTTTCTTCATAATTATCCTCTGTTATTACACCGGCAGTTTCCAATCCGGCCAGAAGGATAGCATGCACCACGTGGCCTGATTCGTCACCAGGACAAAGCCGATTACCCTCAGGGAAAATCACAACTGAATATGTCGGACTATTTGAAAATGCTACGTGAAACCGGTCCTTATTCGTCTGTATTTTTCATGTTTGTTTCACACATTTTTTGTTGTCAGTATTTTCCCGGGATTCTGATGGCAGGTATAGTGGCAGACAGCGAGGCCAGCACCTTAAGATGCAACCGGCCTGATAAGTGAGAATATTGACCCGGCCACGGATTTCAGGAGAAAAGATGTTTGGCTATCGTACCGCTGCGCCGAAAGTGCGCCTGACTACTGACCGGCTGGTCGTACGGCTGGTCCATGAGCGTGATGCCTGGCGCCTGGCTGATTACTATTCTGAGAACCGGGTTTTCCTTAAACCGTGGGAGCCGGTTCGGGACGACAGCCATTGTTACCCCTCCGGCTGGCAGGCGCGGCTGGGACTCATCGCGGAAATGCAAAAGCAGGGTAGCGCCTTCTATTTCGCGGTGATGGACCCGGATGAAAATGAAATCCGCGGCGTGGCTAACTTTAGCAATGTACTGCGCGGATCGTTTCACGCCTGTTATCTCGGTTACTCTCTGGGTGAAAAGTGGCAGGGGCAGGGAATGATGTTCGAAGCGCTGCAGACCGCTATTCGCTATATGCAGCGTCAGCAGCGTATGCACCGCATTATGGCGAACTATATGCCGCACAATCAGCGTAGCGGCGATTTACTGGCGCGCCTCGGCTTTGAAAAAGAAGGCTATGCCAAAGACTATCTGTTAATTGACGGACGCTGGCAGGATCATGTCCTGACGGCGTTGACCTGGCACGAATGGCTGCCTGAACGGCGTGGAGCGTAACGTTATCATGATTAAAAGCCCTTTCAGCGCGATTGAAGCGCGAGTTGTTGGCTGCCTGCTGGAGAAGCAGGTCACTACCCCTGACCAGTATCCGATGTCGTTAAACGGCGTGGTTACCGCCTGCAATCAGAAATCTAACCGTGAACCGGTAATGACGCTCAGCGACAGCGAGGTGCAAAACACCCTGGATCTGCTGGTTAAAAAACATCAGCTTACGGCCACCAGTGGTTTTGGCAGCCGGGTGGTGAAATATGAGCAGCGTTTCTGTAACTCTGAGTTTGGTCAGCTTAAATTCAGCTCGGCGGAAGTGGCGCTGATTACCACGTTACTGCTGCGCGGGGCGCAGACGCCCGGTGAGCTGCGCACTCGCAGTTCGCGGATGCATGACTTTAGCGATATGGCGGAAGTTGAACAGACGCTGGAAGGGCTGAGCAAGCGCGAAAGCGGTGCGCTGGTGGTTCGCCTGGCGCGGGAACCCGGCAAGCGTGAAAGCCGCTATATGCATCTTTTCAGCGGAGAGCCGGATGAGGCCAGCCTGGCAGTTGGCGACAGTGAGGTTGCCGATGAAGGGCTGAGTACGCGCGTGGATCAACTGGAACGGGATGTGGCACAGCTGAAACAGCAGCTGGCTGCACTGCTTGAAAACCGGGACGGTGAATAAATGGCCGCGCTAAGAGTAGGTATTGTCGGCCTTGGCGGCATTGCGCAGAAAGCCTGGCTACCGGTGGTTACTCGTACTGACGGCTGGACGATTTCAGGCGCGTATTCGCCCAATCAACAAAAGGCGCGGCCGGTCTGCGACGCTTATCGCATTCCGCTGCTGGCTTCCCTTAACGATCTGGCCGCGGTCAGCGATGCCGTTTTTGTACACAGCAGTACCGCCAGCCATTTTGGCATTGTTGATATGCTGCTACGTGCCGGGGTGGACGTCTGCGTTGATAAACCGCTGGCGGCCACCTATGACGAAGCAGAACAGTTGGTAGAACTTGCCGCGTCGAGAGGCCGTAAGCTGATGGTGGCCTTTAACCGTCGATTTGCACCGCGCTACCTGCAGCTGCGCGCTGCACTCTCTCAGCCTGCCTCATTACGCATGGATAAACATCGCAGCGACAGCGTAGGACCGCAGGATGCGCTGTTCACCCTGCTGGATGACTACCTGCACGTGGTGGATACGGCGCTCTGGCTGGGGGGCGGGGATGGCGATCTGCAAAGCGGCGTACTGCAAATCAATCCGCAGGGGCAGCTGCTGTATGCCGAGCATCATTTCCGCGTTGGCAATGTCCAGGTGACGACCAGTATGCATCGCCGCGCCGGCAGCCAGATGGAAACGGTACAGGCGGTGGACGACGGGGCGGTATTCCGCATCGGCGATATGCGCGACTGGCTGCAGGAGAGCGGGGGGCGTATCGTCATCGATCCGGTTCCGGGCTGGCAGAGCACGCTGGAACAGCGCGGCTTTGCCGGTGCTGCGCATCATTTCATCCGCAGCATTGAAAATCAGACAATGCCGGAGATTAGCGGTGAACAGGCCCTGGTCGCGCAGCGCTTAGTGGAAAAACTCTGGCGTGACGCGGATCGCGGCTGATTAGCTTAACCCTGCACCCATCCCAACAAAGGCGATGGGTTTATAGGATGTAACAATCGTGAGTGGTTATTTCCTTTCATTTCCGTAGACTATCCCCCACCTTATTCCGGCCACTCCGATGGCCGGAAAACCCAAATCAGGAAACACATGAACCTGTTGAAATCACTCGCAGCGGTCAGCTCTATGACCCTGTTTTCTCGCGTGCTGGGATTTGCACGCGACGCGATTGTGGCGCGAATCTTTGGCGCAGGCATGGCCACCGACGCTTTTTTTGTGGCGTTCAAATTACCTAATCTGCTGCGCAGGATCTTTGCGGAAGGCGCATTCTCTCAGGCTTTTGTGCCGATCCTTGCCGAATATAAAAGCAAGCAGGGTGAAGAAGCTACGCGGATATTCGTGGCCTATGTATCGGGTCTGTTGACCCTGGCGCTGGCGGTGATCACTCTTTTGGGTATGTTTGCCGCGCCCTGGGTTATTCTGATCACGGCACCCGGATTCGCCGATACGGCCGAAAAGTTTGCGCTGACTTCATCCCTGTTGCGGGTGACTTTCCCTTACATCCTGCTGATTTCGCTGGCGTCGCTGGCCGGGGCGATCCTCAATACGTGGAACCGCTTCTCAGTGCCCGCCTTTGCCCCGACGCTGCTTAACGTCAGTATGATCGGCTTTGCGCTGTTTGCCGCACCGCACTTTAATCCTCCTGTCATGGCGCTGGCCTGGGCGGTGGTTGCGGGTGGTGTGCTGCAGCTGGGTTATCAGCTGCCGCATCTGAAAAAAATCGGCATGCTGGTGCTGCCCCGGCTGAACCTGAAAGATGCCGGCGTCTGGCGGGTAATGCGTCAAATGGGGCCGGCGATCCTCGGTGTTTCCGTCAGCCAGATCTCGCTGATCATCAATACCATTTTCGCCTCTTTCCTCGCCTCCGGTTCGGTTTCCTGGATGTATTACGCCGACCGCCTGATGGAGTTTCCGTCCGGTGTTCTGGGCGTGGCGTTGGGCACTATTCTGCTGCCGTCGCTGGCGAAAAGCTTTGCCAGCGGTAACCAGGACGAATATTCGCGCCTGATGGACTGGGGCCTGCGCCTGTGCTTCCTGCTGGCGTTACCGAGTGCGGTGGCTTTGGGCATTCTGGCTAAACCCCTGACCGTGGCGCTGTTCCAGTACGGCAAATTCACCGCATTCGACGCGGCGATGACCCAGCGCGCGCTGATTGCCTATTCGGTTGGTTTGATGGGGCTAATCGTGGTTAAGGTACTGGCCCCCGGTTTTTACTCACGTCAGGACATTAAAACTCCGGTAAAAATCGCCATGGTGACGCTGGTAATGACCCAGGTAATGAACCTGGCATTTATTGGCCCGCTGAAGCACGCCGGACTGTCGCTGTCGATTGGCCTTGCAGCCTGCCTTAATGCGGCACTGCTTTACTGGCAGCTCCGCAAGCAGGATATCTTCCAGCCGCAGCCGGGCTGGCGCAGCTTCCTGGTACGTCTGCTGTTCGCCGTGGTGGCGATGGCCGCTGCGTTACTGGGTGTGCTGTACGTGATGCCTGACTGGGCGACGGGCAATATGCTGTGGCGTCTGATCCGACTGGCGGCGGTTTGTGCGGTGGGTGGGGGAGTATACTTCGCCGTGCTGATGCTGCTGGGCTTCCGGCTGCGTGACTTTGCCCGCCGGACGGTGGCTTAACGTCGTGCGTTGAACGATACGGATCAACACTGAATAAGAATCGCCTTCGGGCGATTTTTTTTCGCCTGAAAACGGGATTGAAGCACAGTCTGTTCGATGACTGATTTATTGCTTAATGATTTCAACCTCAGAGAATAGCCTGCCGCTTTTGCTGCATTAATCGATGAAGAGGGCAGCTTTAACACCAGTCTGTGACGCTATCGTTAGCTATCGTCCTTTTAAATTTAGGTCACCATTAGCAAAAGCTGAGAATATACGATGCTGATGCTGATGCTGATGCTGATGCTGATGCTGATGCTGATGCTGATGCTGATGCTGATGCTGATGCTGATGCGGCGGGTAAACTCTGAGTCGTCGTTCGCAGCGTTCAGGGAAGTGCGTCTTGCAGGTATTGAAGGGAAAATACTTATCCCACAGGCTAAAAAAAGCCCCGGCACGTTGGCCGGGGCTGGATTTCACTTCAGCGTAAAGAATAACGCTTAAGGACGGGTCGCCGGAGCGGTAGCCTGATGAGAGGCAGAATGACCGCCCGCTGCACCTTTGCCTTCAAAGTTGAAGTCAGGGCGCACCCAGTCGCTCTGCGGTGCTGGTTCTGGCTGATATGCCGGAGCTGGAGCACTGGTCATTGGTGCGCTGGCATGATGCTTAAAGCTACCGTGGGCGACTGCATCACTCACTGGCTTATCGCGTGCCGGTACCGGTGCATGCGGTTCGCTAACGATCGGCGCATCTTCACTCACCGCGGTGCTCACGTTCAGCACTTCAGCGACCTGCTGAGTGGTTTCCGCGCTGATGCTTGTTGGAGCCTGCTCTGCCAGTTCGCTCGCTACTTCAGCAATCTGCTGCTGCTCAACGATATCCGCAACGGCATCAACCGGGGCGAATTGAGCCTGAGGCTCTTCGGCAGCCGATACGGCTTCAGCGACTGTCTCAGCGGCAACGCTCTCTTTTGCCGGAGGAATGACCGATGGAACTTCCGCTGCTGGCGCTTCGATTGCAGCGGTATCATCGGTGTTCACCATGGTAACCTGTGGCTGTTGCTCTTCCGGCAGCGGTTCAGAGATATGAACCGGCTGAACTTCTGGCTGAACTTCTTCGGCGACGGTGACTGGTGCCGCGGCAATCGGTGTTTCGATTACTGGAGCAGATTCCACAACTTCTTCGGTCGGGATCGCTACAGCCGGGGCGACGTCAGCCGTTACAGCATCTTCCTGCACTGACGTGGTTTCAGCCTGAACCGGTGTTGCTTCAACAGATGATGCTTCAACCTGTACAGGAGCAGCTTCAGCCTGCGGAGCTTCTACTGCCGCTGGAGTAGTTTCTACCTGTGAAGTTTCTGCCGACACTGGCGCAGATTCAACCGATGCGGCTTCTACCTGAGGTGCGACAGGTGCTGCCGGTGCCTCAACGGCTGGAGACACCGATGCCACAGTAGCAGAAGCAACGGCTACGCTTGCTGCTGCCGCTACTTCAACTGCTGCCGGAACTTCAGCGATGTCGTTGTCGACATCAGCGTGACCGTAAGCCGGAACAACGGACTGTTCATGCTCTACTTCATCGCTTGCCTGAGCAACAGGGTAGGAGATCCACACTTTGCCTGACGCCATTTCTGGCGATGCAGCAGCACTGGCCAGCGGCATTGGCGACTGTGTTGGGTAACGCTCATCGCGGTAGCGACGACGACGCTGGCCGCTAACGCGCAGATGGCGTGGCGAACGGCGTGAACGACGTGGCATGTTGTTGCTGTCACGATCGTCATTATCGAAGCCCTCGCTGGACGTTTCTACCGCGGCAGGCTGGGCAGCTGGAGCTGGTGCTGCTTCAGTCTCTTCCGGGCGGAAGGTACGGGCTGCCGTTTGCTCTGCGGTTTCAATGCGCACTTTCTGGTTCAGCTGGCGCGGCTTACGGCGCGGCATTACCTGCACATTTTCTTCCTGAGCATCCGCATTCTCATCAACGGCAGTAGCCTGCTCGATGATTTTCTCTTCCTGTACCGCAGGACGTTTGTCTTCCTGACGACGACGCTGACGATCCGCACGAGGTTCACGGCGCGGCTGCTGCTCAGCGCGGTTCTCTTCGTTCAGATTCTGACGATCGTCTGCCTGTTCAACCTGCGTGGCAGCATTACGCTTGTTGCGGCGATTGTCATCACGGCCTTCACGGACTTCGCTGTTGCGGTCGCGAGAACTATTGCGGTCATTACGATCGTTGCGGTCGGTGTTGCGTTCAGAACGCTCATTACGATCGTTGTAACGGTCATTGCTACGCTCCGGACGCTCGGCATTACGGTCGTTCCGTTCATTGCGATCGCTACGTTCATTACGGTCGCTGTTGCGCTCATTGCGATCGTTACGTTCAGTACGGTCACCGTTACGATCGCGGCGGTTGTTGTTCTGACGACGATTGTTACGACGCTCACCGCGAGGCGCAGCACCATCGGCCGCTTTCTTCTCGGTGGCAGGCTGAGGCTGTTCTACGGTTTTTTCTTCACCGGCAAACAGCTTTTTCAGACCGCTAAAGAAGCGGCTAATCAGGCCCGGCTGTGCCGGTTCAGCTGGCGTTTTTTCAACCGGTTTCTTGCTTGCCGCAGTTGCCGGTTTTTCGCTGCTGGTTTCCTGCGGAGCCGGAGGTGCATCAGGCATCACGAAGGCGGCAAGTGCTGGCTGTTCAGGGCGCTTACGCTCGGCACGCTCTTCTTCTGAAGGCAGCGCCATTTCGGTTTCGTGCAGCTTAGGCAGGTGATAGCTCAGTGTCTGAGTTTCTTCGCCGGTACGAACGCGCAGTACCGAGTAGTGCGGGGTTTCCATCTGATCGTTTGGCACGATGATGGCACGAACGCCACCCTGACGCTTTTCGATAGCGCTGACGGCATCACGTTTTTCGTTCAACAGGTAGGAAGCCACCTGCACCGGAACGATGGCGTGGACTTCTTTAGTGTTTTCCTTCAGCGCTTCTTCTTCAATCAGGCGCAGAATGGAAAGAGAGAGCGACTCGTTATCACGGATGGTGCCGGTACCGCTGCAGCGTGGGCAGACGTGATGGCTGGACTCACCCAGTGATGGGCTGAGGCGCTGACGTGACATCTCCAGCAGGCCAAATCGTGAAATGTGGCTGATCTGAATTCGCGCACGATCCTGGCGCACCGCTTCACGCAGGCGGTTTTCAACCGCGCGCTGGTGGCGAACCGGGGTCATATCAATGAAGTCGATAACGATCAGGCCGCCCAGGTCGCGCAGGCGCAGCTGGCGGGCAATTTCGTCTGCCGCTTCAAGGTTGGTATTAAATGCGGTTTCTTCAATATCGCCGCCGCGGGTTGCGCGCGCCGAGTTGATATCGATAGCGGTCAGGGCTTCGGTGCTGTCGATAACAATGGAACCACCGGACGGCAGACGTACTTCGCGCTGGAAGGCGGACTCAATCTGCGACTCAATCTGGTAATGGCTGAACAGCGGGATCTCACCGGTGTACAGTTTAATTTTGCTGCTGAAGTCAGGGCGTCCGAGAGCGGCAATGTGCTGACGAGCCAGCTCAAGCACTTTCGGGTTATCGATAAGGATTTCACCGATATCCTGACGCAGGTAGTCGCGGAATGCGCGGACAATCACGTTGCTTTCCTGATGGATCAGGAACGGAGCAGGGCGGCTGTCAGCGGCTTTCTTAATGGCATCCCAGTGCTTCATACGGAAGCTCAGATCCCACTGCAGCGCTTCGGCTGATTTACCGACACCGGCGGTGCGAACGATCAGTCCCATGCCATCCGGCAGTTCCAGCGAAGAGAGCGCCTCTTTTAGTTCTGTGCGATCATCACCTTCAATACGGCGAGAAATACCGCCAGCACGCGGGTTGTTCGGCATCAGAACCAGATAGCTTCCCGCCAGGCTGATAAAGGTGGTTAACGCAGCACCTTTATTGCCACGTTCTTCTTTATCAATCTGGACAATAACTTCCTGACCTTCACGGAGTACGTCCTTGATATTAGGGCGGCCGTGAGCGGAATAGTTAGCGGGGAAGTATTCGCGGGAAATTTCTTTCAGAGGTAGGAAACCGTGTCTTTCAGCACCGTAATCAACGAAGGCGGCTTCAAGGCTGGGTTCAATGCGGGTAATCTTGCCTTTGTAGATGTTGGCTTTTTTCTGTTCGTGTCCTGGGCTTTCAATATCCAGATCGTACAGGCGTTGGCCGTCTACGAGAGCCACACGCAACTCTTCCTGCTGAGTTGCGTTTATCAACATTCTTTTCATCGTAACTTACTCATTATTCTTACATTAGGGACAAAGCTGCGGGCAAAGTAACGCTGGACGTATTGAACCGATGGCCCCGTGTCTCATCGCTTAGTCGTCAACCTCTCGGGTGTCGGCAGCTCAAGGGGCGCAAAATCACGGTAGCCTGTTTTACATATGGAAAAACAGCGCTTTGTAAGGGGGGAACCGCCAGTAGATTACCAGGTGAACCAATCCCGTTTTTTCGTCCAGGCTGCAACCCGCAGCCCGCTAAATGCCTGATTGCACAATACGTCTTACGCCATTGCTGCGTGTATGGGCTATCCGGCAAAATTTTGGTAATACACCCCAATTCTATTGGGTTAACGCTTTTTCTTGCATTCCCAAGACTTCGCGTTAAAAACGGAAACATTATTCCATTGCTAAGCTTGAGAGCGCAAGATGACTTTATCCGCGATGAGAAGTTTATCCCGTCTTTTAAAACGAATTGCAGTGCTTTTCAGCAAACTGTATAAAATCCGGCCATAACTTCCTTGCGGCGGTCATCCATGTCAGTTAAGCACAGAAAAAGATGTGGCGCTATCACTGCCGGGTATTTAGAATCGCCAACCATGAAAACCATGACTCCAGCCGTACAAATAATTGCCATTTCTGCTGATGAAGCGGGACAGCGCATCGATAACTTTTTACGCACTCAGTTAAAAGGCGTGCCGAAAAGTATGATTTATCGCATTTTGCGTAAGGGCGAAGTGCGGGTGAACAAAAAACGCGTCAAACCTGAGTACAAACTAGAAGACGGCGATCAGGTTCGCGTCCCGCCGGTGCGCGTGGCCGAACGTGAAGAAGAGAGCGTTTCACCTAAGCTGGCCAAAGTGGCTGCGTTAAGTGATGCGATCGTTTATGAAGATGAGCATATTCTGGTGCTTAATAAGCCTTCCGGGACGGCCGTACACGGTGGCAGTGGTTTAAGCTTTGGTGTCATTGAAGGGCTGAGGGCGCTGCGCCCGGAGGCGCGTTTCCTTGAATTGGTCCATCGTCTTGACCGCGATACGTCGGGTATTTTGCTGGTGGCGAAAAAGCGTTCTGCGCTGCGTTCACTCCACGAGCAGCTGCGCGAAAAGGGAATGCAGAAAGATTACCTCGCGCTGGTACGTGGGCAATGGCCGTCACATGTTAAATCGGTGCGCGCGCCATTATTGAAAAACATCCTGCAAAGCGGTGAGCGAGTGGTGAAGGTCAGTAGTGAAGGCAAGCCATCGGAAACGCTGTTCAAGGTTGAAGAGCGCTATGCGTTTGCCACGCTGGTGAAAGCCAGCCCGGTGACCGGGCGTACTCACCAAATACGCGTTCATACGCTGCATGCCGGGCACCCGATTGCGTTTGACGATCGCTACGGCGAGGCAGAGTTCGATAGCCAACTGGCCGGCACCGGGCTTAACCGCCTGTTCCTGCATGCTGCCGCGCTGAAATTTACCCACCCCGGCACCGGTGAAGACATGCGCGTGGAAGCGCCGCTGGACGACGGCCTGAAGCGCTGCCTTGCTGTGCTGCGTAAGCAAAGCAGCTAATTATCCCGGCAATGAATGCGGCAGCGTCTGCGCCGCTTTTTGTTGTTCAGCCCAACGGGTCCATTCCGGCCTTTCTTAGCATCTCACACAGCGCAATCAGCGGCAGGCCAATCAACGTATTCGGGTCCCGCCCTGAAAGGCGCTCAAACAGCGTGATGCCTAAACCTTCGCTTTTAAAGCTTCCAGCGCAGTTTAGCGGCTGTTCGCGACTGACGTAGTGGGTGATTTCGGCCTCGCTAAGCGTTCGAAAATCTACGGTGAAAGGCTCACACAGCGTTTGCAGTACCTGATGGCGACTATCGTACAGCGCCAGTCCGGTATAAAACACCACGCTGCGTCCGCTGGCGGCGCGAAGCTGTGCGCGGGCGTTCTCCTCGGTATGAGGTTTGCCACAAATAACGCCGTCCACGACGCAGACCTGATCGGAACCGATAATCAGATGCTCGGGGTAACGTCCTGCCAGTGCCTGAGCTTTCGCTGCCGCGAGGCGCATAACCAGCTGCTCTGCCGTTTCATTCCCCAACCGGATTTCATCCACCTCCGGCGCATCGGTAATAAAGGGCAATTGCAGTTTCGTTAACAGCGCGCTGCGGTAAGTCGACGTTGAGGCTAAAACCAGCTGTGACATATTTTTTTCCATAATAGATAGCGAATCGATGAAAGGCATTTTAAACTGTGCGCCGCACTGGATGCGAATAATGGCTGAAAGATGTCGTTACACGGCCTTTTTCTTTGACTCTATGTCGTTACAAAGTTAATATGCGCGCCCTATGCAAAAGGTAAAATTACCCCTGACTCTCGATGTGGTGCGAACCGCTCAAAAACGCCTGGACTACCAGGGTGTTTACACCCCTGAACAGGTTGAGCGAGTTGCCGACTCGGTGGTCAGTGTGGACAGTGATGTAGAATGTGTGATGTCGTTTGCGATCGACAATCAGCGTCTGGCGGTATTGAAAGGTACTGCTGAAGTTTCCGTGACGCTATGTTGTCAACGCTGCAACAAACCGTTCCCGCATCAGGTCCACGTATCGTACTGTTTCAGCCCGGTCGTTACTGACGAGCAGGCCGAAGCACTACCGGAAGCGTACGAGCCAATCGACATCAACGAGTTTGGTGAAACCGATTTGCTGGCAATGGTTGAAGATGAAATCATCCTCGCCCTGCCTGTCGTTCCGGTGCATGATTCTGAACACTGTGAAGTGTCCGAGGCGGACATGGTCTTTGGTCAATTGCCTGCAGAGGCAGAAAAACCAAATCCATTTGCCGTATTAGCCAGTTTAAAGCGTAAGTAATAGGAGTAAGGTCCATGGCCGTACAACAGAATAAACCAACCCGTTCCAAACGTGGCATGCGTCGTTCACACGATGCTCTGACCACTGCAACACTTTCCGTAGATAAAGTTTCTGGTGAAACTCATCTGCGTCACCACATCACTGCGGATGGTTACTACCGCGGTCGCAAGGTCATCGTTAAGTAATTCCGCGGAATAGCGCGGCAATACTTTGACACGATTGACCCTGGCGATAGATGCCATGGGCGGGGACTTCGGTCCCTGCGTGACAGTGCCTGCGGCAATGCAGGCACTGGCATCTGATTCGCACCTGCATCTTCTTCTGGTCGGCGATCCCGACAAAATCACGTCATTACTAGCCACAGCTGATTCTGCGCTGCGCGCGCGTTTGCAGATAATCCCTGCTGAATCAGTTATTGCCAGTGATGCGAAACCCTCGCAGGCTATTCGTGCAAGTCGCGGATCGTCAATGCGTATTGCTTTGGAGCAGGTCAAAGCGGGTCATGCCGATGCCTGTATCAGTGCCGGTAACACCGGTGCGCTGATGGGGCTGGCAAAAATATTATTGCAGCCGCTGGACGGGATTAAGCGTCCAGCGCTGATGACAGTACTGCCAAATCAGCTGAAGGGTAAAACCGTCGTGCTGGATTTAGGTGCTAATGTCGAATCCGACAGTGCTATGCTGGTGCAGTTCGCCATTATGGGTGCGGTGATGGCAGAAGAAATTTTAGAAATTGCCAATCCGCGCGTGGCGCTGCTCAACATAGGCCAGGAAGAAACCAAAGGGTTAACGGCAATTCGCGAAGCCGCAGCAGCACTTCGTGATTCAGCAGAAGTTAACTATATTGGCTACCTTGAAGGTGACGATCTTCTTACCGGCAAGACGGATGTTCTGGTGTGCGATGGTTTCATCGGCAACGTGACGTTAAAAACTATGGAAGGTGTGGTAAGAATGTTTCTTTCGCTGTTGAAATCACAGGGCGAAGGTAAAAAAAAGGCATGGTGGCTGAGACTATTAGGGCGCTGGATTCAAAAGCGTCTGGCTAAGAATTTCGGCCATCTCAACCCCGACCAGTACAATGGCGCCTGTCTGTTAGGATTGTGCGGTACCGTCATTAAAAGTCACGGTGCGGCCAATCAACGCGCGTTTACCGTCGCGATAAAACAGGCAGAGCAGGCGGTGCGGCGGCAAGTTCCCGAGCGGATTGCTGCCCGCCTACAGGCTGTATTACCTAAGAGTGACTGAGCGTACATGTATACGAAGATTATCGGTACGGGCAGCTATTTGCCCGAACAGGTGCGGACTAACGCCGATCTGGAAAAAATGGTGGATACGTCGGACGAGTGGATTGTCACACGAACCGGTATCCGTGAACGTCGTATTGCTGGCCCGGATGAAACCGTGGCAACAATGGGCTTTCATGCCGCCGAGCGTGCGCTCTCTATGGCGGGCATTGATAAAAATGACATCGGTTTGATCGTGGTAGCAACCACCTCTTCCAGTCACGCTTTCCCAAGTTCAGCCTGCATGATCCAGCAGATGCTGGAAATTGACGATGCGGCCTCTTTCGATCTGGCTGCGGCCTGTGCGGGCTTTACCTACGCACTGAGCGTTGCCGATCAGTATATTAAAAACGGTGCGGTGAAATATGCACTGGTGGTCGGTGCTGACGTGCTGTCACGCACGCTTGATCCTTCCGATCGTGGCACGATCATCCTGTTTGGCGATGCTGCTGGCGCAGTTGTTCTTGGTGCCAGCGAAGAGCCGGGCATTATCTCTACCCATCTGCATGCAGATGGCCGCTATGGTCAACTGCTCACCCTGCCAAATCAGGATCGCGAGCATCAGGAACAGCCTGCGTATCTGACGATGGCGGGCAATGAAGTGTTCAAAGTTGCCGTGACCGAACTGGCCCATATCGTTGATGAAACGCTCAAGGCGAACGACCTTGACCGTTCTGCCATTGACTGGTTAGTGCCGCATCAGGCTAACCTGCGCATTATCAGTGCAACGGCCCGCAAATTGGGCATGGATATGGATAAAGTGGTGGTGACCCTCGATCGCCACGGCAATACGTCTGCGGCTTCTGTGCCTTCAGCACTGGATGAAGCGGTGCGCGACGGGCGTATCCAGCCCGGCCAGTTGATTCTGCTGGAAGCTTTTGGTGGCGGTTTCACCTGGGGTTCAGCTCTGGTTCGTTTTTGATTAACAGGAAATAACGATGACGCAATTTGCAATGGTATTCCCGGGACAGGGATCGCAAACGGTGGGCATGCTGGCTGATTTAGCCGCAGGCAATCCGATTGTGGAAAAAACCTTCCGCGAAGCTTCTGACGTGCTGGGTTACGATTTATGGCAGCTGGTCCAACAGGGGCCTGCTGAAGAGTTGAACAAAACCTGGCAAACTCAGCCTGCTTTACTGGCTGCTTCTGTTGCCATTTTCCGCGTTTGGCAGGAAAAAGGCGGAAAAGTACCGTCAATGCTTGCAGGCCACAGCCTTGGTGAGTACAGTGCCCTGGTTTGCGCCGGAGTGATTGCGTTTGCCGATGCCATTAAGCTGGTTGAACTGCGCGGTAAGCTGATGCAGGAAGCCGTACCGGAAGGGACGGGGGCCATGCAGGCGATTATCGGTTTGGACGATGAGTCCATCGCCAAAGCCTGTGAAGAGTCTGCCCAGGGGCAGGTTGTTTCGCCGGTGAACTATAACTCACCGGGCCAGGTCGTTATCGCTGGCAATAAAGAAGCCGTTGAGCGCGCGGGTGCAGCCTGTAAAGCTGCGGGCGCGAAGCGTGCACTGCCGCTGCCGGTGAGCGTACCTTCGCACTGTGCGCTGATGAAACCTGCTGCCGATAAGCTGGCCGTGGCGCTGGAGCAACTGACCTTCAACGCACCGGTATTCCCGGTGGTGAATAACGTTGATGTTCAGTGTGAGACTTCACCTGAAGCTATCCGCAGTGCGCTGGTCCGTCAGCTGTACAGCCCGGTGCGTTGGACCGGTTGCGTAGAATTTATGGCTCAGCAGGGCGTAACGTCGCTGCTGGAAGTGGGTCCGGGTAAAGTGTTAACCGGGCTGACTAAACGTATTGTTGACACCCTGACGGCGGCGGCGGTAAACGACCAGGCCAGCCTGTCAGCGGCGCTTGAACAATAACACGAGGAACAACATGAATTTCGAAGGTAAAATCGCGCTGGTTACCGGTGCAAGTCGCGGTATCGGCCGTGCAATCGCGGAAACGCTTGTCGCCCGCGGTGCTAAAGTTGTCGGTACGGCGACCAGCCAGAACGGAGCCGAAGCCATCAGCGCTTATCTGGGCGACAACGGAAAGGGCATGCTCCTGAACGTGACAGACCCTGCTTCGATCGAGACCGTGCTGGAAAATATTCGCGCCGAATTTGGCGAAGTGGACATTTTAGTCAATAATGCTGGCATCACGCGTGATAATCTTCTGATGCGCATGAAGGACGATGAGTGGCAGGATATCCTGGACACCAATCTGACTTCAGTATTCCGTCTGTCAAAAGCGGTAATGCGTGCGATGATGAAGAAGCGAGTGGGCCGAATTATTACCATTGGCTCCGTAGTTGGAACAATGGGTAATGCGGGTCAGGCAAACTATGCGGCAGCAAAAGCAGGTTTGATTGGCTTCAGCAAGTCACTGGCGCGTGAAATTGCGTCACGTGGCATTACCGTTAACGTCGTGGCACCTGGTTTCATTGAAACCGACATGACGAGCGCGCTGAACGACGATCAGCGTGCAGGTATTCTGGCGGAAGTTCCCGCGGGCCGCCTCGGCAGCGCGCAGGAAATCGCTAATGCCGTGGCATTTTTAGCCTCTGACGAAGCAGCTTACATCACTGGTGAAACGCTGCACGTCAATGGCGGAATGTATATGGTCTGATAATCACGAAAACTATTTGCGTTATTTGAGGCAAAAGCCGCAAAATAGCGTAAAATCGTGGTTTGACCAGCCGGGATTTAGTTGCATCTTTTTCAACATTTTATACACTACGAAAACCATCGCGAAAGCGAGTTTTGATAGGAAATTTAATAGTATGAGCACTATCGAAGAACGCGTTAAGAAAATCATTGGCGAGCAGCTGGGCGTTAAGCAGGAAGAAGTTGTTAATACTGCCTCTTTTGTAGAAGATCTGGGCGCTGATTCTCTTGATACCGTTGAGCTGGTAATGGCTCTGGAAGAAGAGTTCGATACCGAGATTCCGGATGAAGAAGCTGAGAAAATCACTACTGTTCAGGCTGCTATTGATTACATCAATGGTCACCAGGCATAAGTGAACATCTCCAGGCGGTCATTCGACCGCCTGAGTTTTATCTAAATATCCCTCATCGCGTCAATTTTTCCCTCCCTGGAGGACGAACGTGTCTAAGCGTCGTGTAGTTGTGACTGGTCTTGGCATGTTGTCTCCTGTCGGCAATACCGTAGAGTCTACCTGGAATGCTCTTGTTGCCGGTCAGAGTGGCATCAGCCTGATTGACCATTTTGATACTAGTGCCTACGCAACGCGTTTTGCTGGCTTAGTAAAGAATTTTAATTGTGATGAAATCATCTCGCGCAAAGATCAGCGTAAGATGGATGCTTTCATTCAATATGGCGTTGTTGCTGGCGTTCAGGCCATGCAAGATTCTGGCCTCGTTATTACAGAAGAAAACGCAGGGCGCGTTGGTGCCGCGATTGGCTCCGGTATCGGTGGTCTTGGTTTAATCGAAGAAAACCATTCCTCACTGGTCAACGGTGGTCCCCGTAAAATTAGTCCGTTCTTTGTCCCTTCAACTATTGTGAATATGGTTGCCGGACATCTGACTATTATGTACGGAATGAAAGGCCCAAGTATTTCCATTGCTACCGCCTGTACATCCGGCGTGCATAATATCGGTCATGCTGCACGTATCATCGCCTATGATGATGCCGACGTGATGCTGGCTGGTGGTGCAGAAAAAGCCAGTACGCCACTGGGCGTGGGTGGTTTCGGTGCTGCTCGTGCACTGTCAACCCGCAATGAAAATCCGCAGGCTGCCAGCCGTCCGTGGGATAAAGACCGTGATGGTTTTGTCCTCGGCGATGGTGCTGGTCTGATTGTGCTGGAAGAATATGAGCACGCGAAAAAACGCGGTGCCAAAATTTACGCAGAAATCGTTGGTTTTGGTATGAGCAGCGATGCTTATCATATGACTTCTCCGCCGGAAAACGGCGCTGGCGCAGCCCTGGCGATGGTCAACGCGTTGAAAGATGCAAAGATTTCAGCGGAACAGATTGGCTATATCAACGCGCACGGTACTTCAACGCCGGCCGGTGATATCGCTGAAGCTCAGGCGGTGAAATCCGTCTTCGGTGCTTCTGCCGGTAGCGTGATGGTCAGCTCGACAAAATCCATGACCGGCCACCTGCTGGGTGCGGCGGGCGCGATCGAATCGATCTTCACCATTCTTGCCCTGCGCGATCAGGTTGTTCCTCCAACCATCAATCTGGATAACCCGGATGAAGGTTGTGACCTGGATTTCGTGCCGCATACTGCGCGCCAGGTGAAAGGTATGGAATACACTCTGTGTAATTCATTCGGATTTGGTGGCACCAACGGGTCACTGATTTTCCGTAAGGTCTGATTTTTTGTTCTTGCGTAAAGGCCCGCCTTATCGGCGGGCTTTTTTTTACCTGCGATTGAGGGGAGCGAATCACCACTACCCGATTTTGAACGACAAATTCGTCTTTGCGAGTTATAGCGAACCGGGTATTACCTGATATTGCTCATCATCCCCGGCAGATTCAGATGATTCTGGCACGACGGGCAGGTAATCTTGCAGCATGATCGAAAATAGAGGAATCAGCATGATGTGGGTCAATGGGGTGAAGCAGGGCGTTATTGCCGCGAGCGATCGCGCCGTGCAGTTTGGTGATGGCTGCTTTACCACCGCTCGCATAAGGTCTGGCGAGATCGAGCTGTTTCCCGCACATATCGCGCGGCTGCAGCAGGGCTGTGAACGGCTGCTGATAACCGGCGTGGACTGGGAATTACTGGGCCAGGAAATGATTGGCGCTGCTGCCGACTGTGACGATGGCGTACTGAAGACGATTGTGACCAGGGGGAGCGGCGGCAGGGGATACAGCGCCGCGGGCTGTGCGGCACCCACGCGCATCGTCTCCGTTTCCGCCTATCCTGCATACTACCACGCGATGCGCGAGAGCGGGGCAAGGCTGGCCCTCAGCCCGATTCAGCTGGGGAAAAATCCGCTGCTGGCGGGGATAAAGCATCTTAACCGGCTGGAACAGGTGCTGATCCGCACACGGCTTGAGCAGACCGGTGCCGATGAGGCACTGGTGCTTGACACTGATGGCATGCTGGTGGAATGCTGTGCGGCAAATTTTTTCTGGCGCACCGGGGAGCAGGTTTTTACCCCGGACTTAAGCGCTTCGGGCGTGAACGGTATTCAGCGCCAGCGGGTGATGCGGCAGATCGCTGAGCTGGGGTTCACCCTCAGCGAAGTCCGTGCAGGCGTTGAGGTGCTGGCGGAAGCCGATGAAGTGCTGATCACCAATGCGCTGATGCCGGTGTTGCCCGTTCGTCAGATTGAGGCGTGGCACTTCAGCTCGCGCCGCTTGTTTCGTCTGCTTAACCCCCATTAATCAACCGTGGAATTTTCATGACTAAAACACGCAAAATTATCGCCGGGGTCGTTGCTGTCTCTCTGCTGGCCGTTGCTTACGGATACTGGCAAACCCGCCAGCTTGCAGACTCACCGCTGACGGTGGACAAAGAAACTATTTTTACCCTCCCGGCAGGTTCTGGCCGAGTGGTGCTGGAAGCCCAGCTGGAATCTAAGCACATCATTAAACAAAGCCCGTGGTTTGGCGTACTGCTGAAACTCGAGCCTGAGCTGGCAAAGTTTAAGGCCGGGACCTATCGGCTCGACCCCAAAATGACCGTCCGCGAGATGCTGGCACTGCTTGCCAGTGGTAAAGAGGCCCAGTTCCCGCTGCGCTTCGTGGAAGGTACGCGCATGCAGGAGTGGCTGAGCCAGCTGCGCAGCGCGCCGTATATCAAACACACGCTGGCGGATGACCAGCTGGCCACCGTCGCTGCTGCCCTTAAGCTGGAAGGTGAAGCAAAGGGCGTTGAGGGATGGTTCTATCCTGATACCTACCTGTATACCGCGAATACCACCGATGTCGCCGTGCTTAAGCGCGCTTACCAGCGGATGGAAAAAGAGGTGGATGCGCAGTGGCAGGGGAAAATGGATAATCTGCCGTATAAAAACAAAAATGATATGCTGACCATGGCCTCGATTATTGAAAAAGAGACGGCGGTCAGCGACGAGCGCAGCAAAGTGGCTTCGGTGTTTATTAACCGCCTGCGGTTGGGTATGCGTCTGCAAACCGATCCGACGGTGATCTATGGCCTGGGGCCGGACTACCGCGGTACGCTAACGCGCAAAGATCTGGAAACACCGACGGCCTGGAATACCTATACGATTAACGGCCTGCCGCCTGGTCCGATTGCAATGCCGGGTAAAGCCTCGCTGGAAGCCGCAGCTCACCCGCTGAAAACGAACTTCCTCTACTTCGTTGCCGATGGGAAAGGTGGCCATACGTTTACCACCAATCTGGCAAGCCACAATAAAGCCGTGCAGGTGTATCGCCTGGCGCTGAAGGAAAAAAATGAACAGTAAATTTATCGTTATCGAAGGCCTTGAAGGGGCAGGTAAAACCACTGCGCGGGATGCGGTAGTGGCTGAACTGCGTCGTCATGGCATTAACGATATTGTTTTCACCCGCGAACCCGGCGGTACTCCGCTGGCGGAAAAACTGCGCGATTTGATTAAGCAGGGGATTGAAGGCGAACAGGTTACCGATAAGGCCGAGCTGCTCATGCTGTATGCTGCCCGCGTGCAGCTGGTGGAAAACGTGATTAAACCCGCGCTGGCGCGGGGGGCCTGGGTGGTTGGCGATCGTCACGATCTTTCCTCTCAGGCTTATCAGGGCGGCGGGCGGGGCATGGACAGCCAGCTGATGAGCAGCCTGAAACAGGCTGTGCTGGGTGACTTTACCCCGGATCTGACGCTATATCTGGATGTCACGCCTGAAATCGGCCTGCAGCGTGCCCGCGCGCGCGGTGCGCTGGACCGCATTGAACAGGAGTCGCTGTACTTCTTTATTCGTACCCGCGATCGTTATCTGGCGCTGGCCGCTGCCGATGCGCGGATTAAAACCATTGATGCAACCCGTGACCTCACGCAGGTGACGCAGCAGCTGGAGCTGACGCTACAGCAGTGGTTACAGGAACAGCAATGAACTGGTATCCGTGGCTGAATAACAGTTACCGGCAAATTATCAGCCAGCATCAGGCGCAGCGTGCGCATCATGCGCTGCTGATTCAGGCGCTGCCCGGTATGGGTGACGATGCGCTGGTGTGGGGGATCGGCCGCTGGCTGATGTGCCGCCAGCCCGATGGGCTGAAAAGCTGCGGTAGCTGCCATGCCTGCCAGCTGATGCAGGCGGGAACCCATCCTGACTGGTATCGGTTGGAAGCGGAGAAGGGTAAGAGTGCGCTGGGGATTGATGCGGTGCGCAGCGTAACGGAAAAGCTCTATCACCACTCTCAACAGGGTGGGGCAAAAGTGGTCTGGCTGCCGGACGCCGGACAGCTGACCGAAGCCGCAGCTAACGCCCTGCTCAAAACGCTGGAGGAGCCGCCGAAAAATACCTGGTTCTTACTCAGCTGCCATGAACCCTCCCGCCTTTTGGCAACCCTGCGCAGCCGCTGTCTGCTATGGCACCTCGCGCCACCGGATGAAATGCAGAGCCTGAACTGGCTGCAAAAACAGTGTGCTGCGGGGCTGAATGAGCGGACTGCGGCGCTACGG
Source organism: Erwinia sp. INIA01 (assembly GCF_025947915.1). NCBI lineage: Bacteria > Pseudomonadati > Pseudomonadota > Gammaproteobacteria > Enterobacterales > Erwiniaceae > Erwinia > Erwinia sp. INIA01. The sequence goes on along the minus strand of NZ_JAPDNC010000004.1, from coordinate 143,696 downwards.
TTGAGCAGCGGAGCGCCTGCGGCAGCGCTGATGCTGCTGGAAGAGAAAAACTGGCAGCAGCGCCAGCTGGTTTGTCAGGCTCTGCTTGCTGCCGTTCAGGGCGATCTGCTCAGCCTGCTTCCCGCGCTGAATCATGATGATGCCGCACGTCGTATTGGCTGGCTTTGCTCGCTACTGGTCGATGCGGTGAAGTGGCAGCAGGGCGGCGGGGCCTGGATCAGCAACGTCGACTGCCAGGCGCTGGTGATGCAAATCGCCAGCCTGCTGCCAGCGACGGCCATTGATGCCAGCCTTCGCCAGTGGCTGACCTGCCGCGACCGCCTGCTGAACGTCGTGGCGGTGAACCGCGAGCTGCTGCTCACCGACCAACTGCTGAACTGGGAAGCCATTTTGCATCCTCACGCTACCGATTTTACGGGTTAAGAGTAACGATTATGTTTTTAGTTGATTCACACTGTCATCTGGATGGCCTGAACTACGAAACGCTGCATGAGGACGTCTCTGACGTTCTGGCGAAAGCCGCCGCGCGCGATGTAAAATTTTTGCTGGCGGTCGCGACCACGCTGCCCGGCTATAAAGCGATGGTTGAACTGATTGGTGATCGTTCTAACGTGGCCTACTCCTGCGGCGTTCATCCGCTGAATCAGGAAGAAGAGTACGACTTCGCTGAACTGCGCCAGCTTGCCGCCGATTCGCGGGTGATTGCGATGGGTGAAACCGGCCTGGACTATTTCTACCAGAAAGAGACTAAAGCGCGCCAGCAGGCCTCATTCCGCGAACACATCCGCGTGGGGCGAGATCTGAATAAGCCGGTGATCGTCCATACCCGCGATGCGCGTGAAGATACGCTGGCCATTTTGCAGGAAGAGCAGGCTGAAGGCTGCGGCGGCGTGCTGCACTGCTTTACCGAAGACCGTGAGACGGCGGAAAAGCTGCTGGATATGGGCTTCTATATCTCATTCTCCGGCATTGCTACCTTCCGCAATGCCGAGCAGATCCGCGAAGCGGCACGCTATGTTCCGCTGGACAGGATGCTGGTTGAAACTGATTCGCCGTATCTGGCCCCGGTTCCACACCGTGGTAAAGAAAATCAGCCGGCCTACACCCGCGACGTGGCGGAATATATGGCGGTGGTGAAGGGTGTGAGTATTGAAGAGCTGGCGCAGGCGACCACGCAGAACTTCTCTCGCCTGTTCCATGTGCCCATGTCGCGCCTGACGGAGTGATCCCCGACGCTTTTCTTTTATAGCTCGTAATTAATAGCGAAAATTTGTAAAGTGCAGCCCGATAAAATCGATGGCTGCATTTTTTTTGCTGAAAAAAGGCGCAGATCTTTGTGAAATCATCCAAAGAGCGAGAGCACGTTCAACGAAACGTGATAGTCATCAAACAAATTTACGCGGATTTATTTTACTCTTCGTAATAAATATCAGGGGCACAACGATGCCTCACCCGCAAAGGGGCCTCCCCCCTTTGCAACGCGCCCGGCGCGAAGAAAAGCACTCATACTCAGGAGCTTTACACTATGTTCAAAAATGCATTTGCGAACCTGCAAAAGGTCGGTAAATCGCTGATGTTGCCTGTATCGGTCCTGCCGATTGCAGGTATTCTGCTGGGCGTTGGTTCTGCCAACTTCAGCTGGCTGCCGGCGGTCGTTTCGCAGGTTATGGCGGAAGCGGGCGGTTCGGTCTTTGCCAATATGCCGCTGATTTTTGCTATCGGCGTAGCACTCGGCTTTACCAATAACGACGGCGTTTCCGCGCTGGCCGCCGTAGTTGCCTACGGCATCATGGTGAAAACCATGGCAGTTGTGGCACCGCTGGTCCTGCATCTTCCTGCGGAAGAGATTGCAGCCAAGCACCTGGCGGATACCGGCGTCCTCGGTGGTATTATCGCCGGTTCGATAGCGGCCTATATGTTTAACCGCTTCTATCGCATCCAGCTTCCTGAATATCTGGGCTTCTTTGCCGGAAAACGCTTCGTGCCGATTATCTCCGGCCTGACGGCAATTTTCCTGGGCGTGGTGCTCTCCTTCATCTGGCCACCGATCGGTACGGCGATTCAGACCTTCTCACAGTGGGCTGCGTATCAGAACCCGGTTGTGGCATTCGGTATCTACGGTGTGGTTGAGCGTGCGCTGGTGCCGTTTGGTCTGCACCATATCTGGAACGTACCTTTCCAGATGCAGATTGGTGAGTTCACCAACGCAGCGGGCCAGGTCTTCCACGGCGATATCCCTCGCTACATGGCGGGTGACCCAACCGCAGGTAAACTGTCCGGCGGCTTCCTGTTCAAAATGTACGGTCTGCCAGCGGCGGCGATTGCTATCTGGCACTCAGCAAAACCAGAAAATCGCGCTAAAGTCGGCGGCATCATGATCTCCGCAGCGCTGACCTCATTCCTGACCGGCATCACCGAACCGATTGAATTCTCATTCATGTTCGTTGCGCCGATCCTGTATGCGATCCACGCTATTCTGGCCGGTCTGGCATTCCCAATCTGTATTCTTCTGGGCATGCGCGACGGCACCAGCTTCTCGCACGGTCTGATCGACTTTATCGTACTGAGCGGTAACAGCAGCAAAATCTGGCTGTTCCCAATCATCGGTATCATCTACGGTCTGGTGTACTACACCATCTTCCGCGTGCTGATTGCTAAGCTGAACCTGAAAACCCCGGGTCGTGAAGACAGCTCCACCGAGCAGAGCACCGGTAACGCCACAGAAATGGCCGCTAACCTGGTTGCAGCCTTCGGTGGTAAAGACAACATCACTAACCTTGATGCCTGTATCACTCGTTTACGCGTTAGCGTTGGCGACGTCAGCAAAGTTGACCAGGCCGGGTTGAAAAAACTGGGCGCGGCCGGAGTTGTCGTTGCTGGTTCTGGCGTGCAGGCGATTTTCGGCACCAAGTCTGACAACCTGAAAACCGATATGGATGACTACATCCGTAAGATGTAATCGGGCAGGATGATGGCGCAAAAGGGGAGGCCAGCGGCTTCCCCTTTTGCTATTTAACAGATGGATAAATCGTGCTGCCGGGACGCTGAACTGCTGCAAAGCCGCGCAGTCGGGAAAGAAAAATCAGTTGCAGGTTGAAAGAAAACGATTTTCTCGCTCATACTGCGGTTATAAAAAAACACTGCTAAGGATATGCAACATGGCCGAAGAAACTATTTTCAGTAAAATCATTCGTCGCGAGATCCCGTCCGACATCCTGTTCCAGGATGAACTGGTCACCGCGTTTCGCGATATCTCACCGCAGGCACCGAGCCATATTCTGATCGTACCGAATGTGTTGATCCCGACCGCCAACGACGTCCAGGCTGAACACGAGGCCGCGCTGGGTCGAATGATTACCGTCGCGTCTAAAATCGCTAAGCAGGAAGGCATTGCTGAAGATGGCTACCGCCTGATCATCAACTGCAATAAACACGGTGGCCAGGAGGTTTATCATATTCACCTTCACCTGGTTGGTGGCCGTCCTTTAGGCCCAATGCTGGCTTCCTGAGCGCCGCTGAACGGGGACACAATGTTATGCGGGCATGTCTGACGGCTCTGACGTTACTGATTACACTGGCAGGTTGCAGTAACGATCGCACCACCATTAATACCTCGCAATCGCTGGTGATGGAATCCTCGGTTCTTTCCGCCGGTATCACCACCGATGAGCCGATAATCAGTGAAACGGAAGGCCAGCAGCGCGCGGTAAGCACCCTGGTCAACCAGCAGGAAAAACCGGTAAAAGTCACCTATCGTTTCTACTGGTATGACGATCGTGGGCTGGAGATCCTGCCTTACGAAAAGCCGCGTACGCTGGTGGTGCCCGCGAAGGGTAAAATCGACATTTCCTCGCAAACCGGCAATCTGACGGCGAGCAAAGTTCGCCTTTACCTGTATCTGTAAGGAGTGATGGCGTGACAAGTCACCTGTTAAAATTCTCTGGCGTGCTGGCACTGGCGCTGATCCTCAGCGGTTGTGTTATCAACCAGCAACAGCAGCCTGAACAGCCGCAGCAGCCTGCACCGGTAGAGCCGGTACAGCCGCAGCAGCCTCAGCCGGTGCCTTCCCAGCCCGGACCGATTGAAACCGTACCGCAGCCGCCGAAAATGCAAACCATTGACTGGCAGGCCAGCGTCAGCCCGCTGGTGGCACAGATGCTGAAAGCCGACGGCGTTACGGCGGGTAGCGTGCTGCTGGTCGACAACGTGAAAAACAGTACCAATGGCAGCCTGCAAAGCGCGAAAGCCACCGCTGCGTTGCAGAGCGCGCTGGCTAATAACAGCCAGTTTACCCTGGTCACGCCGCAGCAGCTGGCGGTGGCGAAACAGACACTGGGCCTGTCGGCGGAAGACAGCCTGGTATCACGCAGCAAAGCAATTGGCCTTGCACGCTACGTGGGTGCACAGTACGTGCTTTACAGCAATGCGCAAGGGGATGTGAAAGCGCCCGAGCTACAAATGCAGCTGATGCTGGTGCAAACCGGCGAGATTATCTGGTCAGGCAGCGGTGACGTTCAGCATTAACGCCGATTTGCAGCAGCTGATATCCAGACAGTTTCCGGCGGCGCAGGCCGCCGGTACCGTTTTGCCGCTGTATGGTCTGAGCGGCTACAGTATGAAAGTTTCTCTCCCCTGTCAGACCCTGCTGGCGCGTCGGGCGGCAGGCTCGCTGGAGATGCCCGGCGTTAATCGTCAGCGCGAATACCGTATTCTGCGTAAACTTCATGACAGTGGCCTGGTGCCTGCGGTTTATGGCCGCAGTCGAAACTGGCTGCTTCTTGACTGGCTGCCGGGAGAGGTGTTGTCCGCAGAGGAATTCGATCGGGCAATTGAGCCGCTGTCTGAAGTCATCAGTAAGCTGCACCGCCAGCCGCTAACCGGCTACCGGCTTCAGCTCATGCCGCTGCTGATGAGCTACTGGCAGCGTAGCCTGTCGTCCCGGCGGAATCTCACCTGGCTCAGAGCACTCAAGCGTCTGCGGCGCCGCGGCGAACCGCATCCACTGCGGCTGGCGGTGCTGCATATGGATATCCATAGCGGTAACCTTATCGGCAACGGCGGGCGTTTGCGTCTGATTGACTGGGAGTATGCGGGCGACGGCGACGTTGCCCTTGAGCTGGCGGCGCTGATCGACATTAATGCTCTGGACGACGCGCAGCAGCAGCGGCTCATTACCGCCTGCGCTATCGGGCAGAAGATCGACAGCGGCAGGCTTTACCGACAGATTCGGCGCTGGCAGCCCTGGCTTTTGCTGCTGGCTACCAGCTGGTACGAACTTCGCTGGCAGCAGACCGGTGAAAACCAATTTGGCGCGCTGGCAGCCTCAGGCTGGCAGCGGCTTTCACAGTTAAATTAGCCTGATAAACAGGCTTACAGAGGTGCAGTGTGGGACCGGTAATGTTAGATGTGCTTGGCTACGAGCTGGATGCGGAAGAACGCGAGATTTTACAGCACCCGCTGGTGGGGGGGCTGATTCTGTTTACCCGCAACTACCACGATCCGGCTCAGCTGGCCGAGTTGATCAGGCAGATCCGCGCGGCGTCGCGTCATCGTCTGGTGATTGCCGTCGACCAGGAAGGCGGGCGCGTGCAGCGCTTCCGTGAAGGTTTTAGTCGGCTGCCGGCGATGCAGTCTTTTGCCGCACTGAATGATGCCGCTGAAGCGGCAAGACTGGCGCAGGAGGCGGGCTGGCTGATGGCTTCGGAGATGATTTCGATGGATATCGACATCAGCTTTGCGCCGGTACTCGACATCGGTCACGGCAGCGCAGCGATTGGTGAGCGCGCGTTTCATGAAGATCCGGCTCAGGCGCTGGCGCTGGCCCGCTGTTTTATTCGCGGCATGCATGAGGCCGGTATGAAAACCACCGGTAAACACTTCCCTGGTCACGGTGCGGTGAGTGCAGACTCCCATAAAGAAACGCCGCGCGATAACCGCAGCGAGGCGGAGATTCGCCAGCATGATATGGCGATCTTCAAACAATTAATTGATGAGCAGGCGCTGGATGCGATTATGCCCGCCCACGTTATCTATACTGAAGTGGACCCTCGCCCGGCCAGCGGTTCATCGCACTGGCTGCAAAAGGTATTGCGCAAAGAGCTGGGCTTTGACGGTGTGATCTTCTCGGACGATCTGTCAATGGAAGGTGCAGCGGTGATGGGCAGCTACGCCGAGCGCGGGCAAACCGCACTGGATGCCGGATGCGATATGATTCTGGTGTGCAATAATCGTGCAGGTGCGGTTAGCGTGTTGGATAACCTGTCACCGATCAATGCAGAGCGCGTGAGTCGGTTATACCATCGGGGTTCCTATACCCGCCAGCAGTTGCTGGGCTCTCCCCGCTGGAAGCAAATCAGCGCGACACTCTACAACCTTCAGGAGCGTTGGCTGGCACACAAAGCCGCAAAAGGTGACTGACTCCGCTGCCTGCGGCACGTTAAGTGAGAATGACGATGATTATCTACCTACATGGTTTTGACTCTAACAGTCCAGGCAATCACGAAAAGATTTTACAGCTACAGTTTATCGATCCGGATGTCCGGCTGGTCAGCTACAGCACCCGACATCCTAAGCATGACATGCAACATATTCTTAAAGAGACGGATAAGCTGTTAAAGCACTGTACCGACCCATCGCCGTTAATTTGCGGCGTAGGGCTGGGGGGTTTTTGGGCTGAACGCGTGGGATTTTTGTGCAATATCCGTCAGGCAATCTTTAATCCTAACCTGTGGCCCCAGGAAGTGATGGAAGGGAAAATCGATCGGCCAGAAGAGTATCTGGATATTGCCACCAAATGCGTAAAGGACTTCCGCCAGAAAAACCATAGCCGCTGTCTGACTTTTCTCTCGCGCAATGACGATGCCCTTGATAGTCAACGCAGTGCAACGCTACTGCGTGAATTTTATGAATTGATTTGGGATGAAGTTGAGGGGCATAAATTTAAAAACATCTCACATCATCTGCCGAGAATTAATCACTTCAAAACCCTCGGATAATTATCCAAATACACCTTTTACATCCATTCCGTAACCCGCCTTGAGCGGGTTGCGTTGCTAAGTTTATTCTTACTATTCTTGGTTTTTATAATAAAATTGACCAGGATCAATTTTCGTAGAACTCATGAATTCCCCCGTGATATCCTGCCCTCAGCTTGCGAATTAACATCGCCAACCCTATGTTTACCAAGGTTATTTATTTAACTTTTGGTTAACGATTGGTTCACTTTTAGAGAGGGTCGTTTGACAGCACCTATGAAGAAAATTGTTATTATCGGCGGGGGTGCCGGCGGACTGGAACTGGCTACCCAGCTGGGCCATAAGCTTGGGCGTAAGAATAAAGCACAAATCACGCTGGTGGATCGTAACCACAGCCATTTGTGGAAACCTCTGCTGCATGAAGTAGCTACCGGTTCACTGGATGAAGGCATTGATGGCCTGAGCTACCTGGCTCACGCGCACAAGCATAACTTCCAGTTCCAGCTGGGTACGCTGACGCAGCTGGATCGCGAAAACAACCGCGTTCATCTGGCAGAAATCCGTGATGCGCAGGGCAGCGTGCTGGTTCCTGAGCGCGAACTGGCGTATGACACGCTGGTGATGGCGTTAGGCAGCACCTCGAATGATTTCGGTACGCCGGGCGTGAAAGATAACTGCATCTTCCTGGATAACCCGCATCAGGCGCGTCGTTTCCATAATGAGATGCTGAACCTGTTCCTGAAATTCTCCGCCAGCGAAGGCGCAACGGAGAAAGTGAACATCGCCATCGTCGGTGCGGGTGCTACCGGCGTGGAGCTTTCTGCTGAACTGCACAATGCCGTTAAGCAGCTGCACAGCTATGGCTACAAAAACCTCGACAGCAATGCGCTGAACGTGACGCTGGTGGAAGCCGGTGAGCGTATTCTGCCTGCACTGCCTGCGCGTATCTCCAGCGCTGCACATCAGGAGCTGACCAAGCTTGGCGTGCGGGTGCTGACCCAGACCATGGTAACCAGCGCCGAGAAAAACGGCCTGAATACCAAATCCGGTGAATTTATTGAAGCCGATCTGATGGTGTGGGCGGCCGGTATCAAGGCTCCGGACTTTATGAAAGATATCGGCGGTCTCGAAACCAACCGTATCAACCAGCTGGTGGTTGAGCCAACGCTGCAAACCACGCGCGATCCGAACATTTACGCAATCGGCGACTGTGCGTCATGCGCGCTGCCTGCCGGTGGTTTCGTGCCGCCGCGTGCGCAGTCTGCTCACCAGATGGCGTCCCGCGTGCTGGCGAATATTCTCGCTGACATCAAAGGCAAACCGCAGCAGGCCTATGTCTATAAAGATCATGGCTCGCTGGTTTCCCTGTCTCGTTTCAGTACCGTGGGCAGCCTGATGGGTAACCTGATGCGCGGTTCGATGATGGTTGAGGGGCGCATTGCTCGCTTCGTCTACATCTCTCTATACCGTATGCATCAGATCGCGCTGCATGGCTACTTCAAGACGGGCCTGATGATGCTGGTGGGCAGTATCAACCGCGTGATCCGCCCAAGGCTGAAGCTGCACTAATTTCAGCAGATCGGTGTTAAACGGCCCGGGATAACGTTCTTAACTGCGCGTTATCAGCGGGCCGTTTTTTTATGATGGCCGCGAGAGTGCTTCGGAACACTCTTAAAACGTGGTACTAATCATGCGGTAATCTCATTTCTTCCCGTATTCCGATTGTCAGTTTTCCCTCTCCGCCGCAAACTTTGTCTTAATTACCCCGGCGCGTCGCGCACGCCGAGTATGCCGTACCTGCCACGGATGTCGCAGCAGGCAAAGATGCGCGGTAACACTTTCAGGAGGGTTTCCTGTGAATAAATCAATGTTAGCCGGTATTGGGATCGGTGTGGCTGCAGCCCTGGGCGTTGCTGCCGTTGCCAGTATGAACGTGTTCGATCGCGGTCCGCAGTTTGCACAGGTTTTGTCCGCCACCCCAATTAAAGAAACGATAAAAACTCCGCGCCAGGAGTGTCGTAACGTGACCCTGACTCACCGTCGTCCGGTGCAGGATGAGAACCGTATTGCCGGTTCCGTGCTGGGTGCTGTGGCGGGTGGCGTGCTGGGCCATCAGTTTGGCGGCGGGCGCGGGCGCGATGTAGCAACCGTTGCTGGCGCACTGGCCGGCGGTTACGGCGGTAATCAGGTGCAGGGTGCGTTGCAGGATCGCGATACTTACACCACCACCGAGCAGCGTTGTAAAACCGTCTATGATAAGCAGGACAAGATGATGGGTTACGATGTGACTTATAAGATTGGCGATCAGCAGGGCAAGATCCGTATGGATAACGATCCCGGCACGCGTATTCCGCTGGATGGCAACGGTCAGCTGGTGTTGAATAATAAGGCCTGATTGTTGGTTTGAGGGCGAATTCGGTCGAAAATCGCCGAAGTTACTGAAGTTACCGGAGTTGCTGGAAGCTGGGTGGTTTGGTCCAGCCTCTGCGGTGGCTTCCGGGCGGTCCTCGCGTCGTGCTCTGCACGATGCCTTCGGTGTCAGCATCTGGCCGGTCGGACCGGCAAAGACGGGTCGTCCCTGACCCGACTCCGCCTGACACCGACGTCCTGTCGGTGTCTCCTGGCCAGCTGCTGCCACCTCAGCGCTGCGGAATGCCCGGCAGCCGCCGCAGAGGCTTTCCCTTTCAATCTTTCTTTATCGCGATGTGAAACGTATTTCTTGTGGCGGACGAACACGGTTTTTTTAGCAGGCAACGCAGAATGTAAAAGCGGAGCGGCAGGGGCACCCTACGGGCAATCCACAGCGCTGAGCGAAGAGAGGAAGCCAGGATTCGGCCACAGGGACGTGGACGAAAGCCTGAGCCGTGCCATGGATGGCACGTCTCAGGCGGTCCGACAGGCTGACGATCGGAGAGAAGGTATCGCGAAGCGACGCGAGGACCCGCCCGAAGGGGGACTCTGCCGCTCAGCGTTTCGCAATGGTACAGACGACTTACAAATGAACCTAACTAGCCACAATAAGACGGACCAAATCGCCCGTCAGCCCACATTCTCCTGCATACGCTGCATAAACTCCTGTACCCACTTCATCCGCACCTTACGCTCCGCCAAATCGCGAATAAACTTCAGGCGCGTCGGGCCATCAAGACGCCAGTGCTTCGGCTCCTTTTGCAGCAGCCCAATAAGCCACATCGGATCGACCTTATTCTTCTCGGCAAACTCAACATAACCACCGTTATCGCTGGCTTCAATCTTGCGTACGCCCAGCTTCTGAGCAATCAGCCGCAGAGCCGCAATATCCAACAGGTTACGCGCCGCATCCGGCAGCAAACCGAAACGATCGATCAGCTCGACCTTCAGATCGTCCAGATCGCCCTGCTGCTGGGCACTGGCAATCCGCTTGTAGAATGAAAGGCGGGTATTCACGTCAGGAATAAAATCATCCGGCAGCAGCGACGGCATGCGCAGCTCAATTTCAGTCTGGCTGCTGGTCAAATCCTCCAACGACGGCTCACGGCCTTCTTTCAGCGCGGTCACCGCGTTTTCCAGCAGCTCCATATAAAGCGAGAAGCCAATGGTTTCCATCTGTCCGCTCTGGCCTTCGCCCAGCAGCTCACCGGCACCACGGATCTCCAGATCGTGGGTGGCGAGCGCGAAACCAGCCCCCAGGTCCTCCAGCGAGGCGATGGCCTCCAGGCGCTTATGCGCATCAACGGTCATCGCTTTCGGATGCGGTGTCAGCAGCCAGGCATAGGCCTGGTGATGCGAACGGCCCACGCGGCCGCGCAGCTGGTGCAGCTGTGCCAGACCAAAGTGGTCGGCCCGCTCAATGATGATGGTATTGGCGGTAGGTATATCAATACCGGTCTCAATAATCGTGGTACAGACCAGCACGTTAAAACGCTGGTGATGGAAGTCGTTCATCACTCGCTCCAGCTCGCGCTCGCGCATCTGGCCGTGACCGATCGCCACCCGCGCTTCCGGCACCAACGTAGATAAACGCTGTGCGGCTTTTTCGATATTTTCCACGTCGTTATACAGGTAATAAACCTGCCCGCCGCGCAGCACCTCACGCAAAATCGCTTCGCGTACCACCAAATCGTCATACTCGCGAACGAAGGTTTTCACGGCCAGGCGACGTGCCGGCGGAGTGGCAATAATCGACAGGTCACGCATGCCGCTCATCGCCATATTCAAGGTGCGCGGAATTGGCGTGGCGGTCAGCGTCAGAATATCGACGTCGGCACGCATCGCTTTGATACGCTCTTTGTGACGCACGCCGAAACGGTGCTCCTCATCGACGATTAACAAACCAAGGTCGCGCCATTTGATGTCGTTCTGCAGCAGCTTGTGTGTGCCGATCAGAATATCAACTTTACCCTCGCCAGCCTCGGCCTGAACCAGCGCCTGTTCTTTCGCGGTTCGGAAGCGGGAGAGCATCTCAATACGTACCGGCCAGTTGGCGAAGCGATCGCGGAAGTTATCGTAGTGCTGCTGTGCCAGCAGGGTGGTGGGTACCAGCACCGCCACCTGCTTGTGGTTTTCTACCGCCAGGAATGCGGCGCGCATCGCCACTTCGGTTTTACCAAAGCCAACGTCACCACACACCAGGCGATCCATTGCCAGTGGCTGGCACATATCGCTCAGCACCGCGTTGATGGCCTGCGCCTGGTCCGGTGTGGTTTCAAACGGGAATCCGTCGCAGAACAGCTGGTACTGCTGGCGGTCGTGCTTGAAGGCAAAGCCTTTTTTCGCTTCACGCTGGGCATAGATGTCCAGCAGCTCGGCGGCCACGTCACGCACTTTTTCGGCGGCTTTCTGCCGGGCTCGCGTCCAGGCATCACTGCCCAGCTTGTGCAGCGGCGCATTCTCTTCGGCACCACCGGCATAGCGGCTGATCAGGTGCAGCGACGATACCGGCACATAAAGCTTGGCATCTCCGGCATAGGCCAGCATCAGATATTCTGCCGTGATGCCGCCGGTCTCCAGCGTGGTCAGGCCGATATAGCGCCCCACGCCGTGCTCAAGGTGGACCACCGGCTGGCCCGGATGCAGCTCGGCGAGGTTACGGATCAGCACGTCCGGGTTAATGGTCCGTTTGCTGTCCTGGCGGCGTCGACTTACGCGCTCGCCCAGCAGATCGCTCTCGCAAATCAGCGCCAGATTACGCAACCCGTCGATAAATCCGTGCTCGCTGGCACCGATCAGCAGGTAATGACCCGGCTTACTGACCTCTTTCAGCGAACGCACCGTTTTGGGCTTCAGCTTGATACGGGCCAACAGTTCCTGCAGCGTTTCACGGCGGCCTTCACTCTCAACGGAGAACACCACCGAACCGCTGAAGGATTCCAGAAACTTCCGCAGTGCTTCCAGCGGTGATTTGGCCTGTGCCTGCACGGCCAGATCCGGCAGCGGCTGATACTGCAGATTGGTATTCGCCGCCTTGTCTGTCAGCAGATCGGTCCGCAGCTGAATACGCGGCCAGTTTTTTAGTTCGGCAAATAATTCATCGCAGCGTAACCACAGAGCCGGTGGTGAAAGCAGAGGGCGCATCGGATCGACTTTGCGATTTTCGTAACGCGTATTCACATCCAGCCAGAAACGCTCGGCGCTGCTTTCCAGATCGCCCGCCACCACCAGCAGGGTACTGGCGGGCAGGTAGCTGAACAGCGCGGGTAAAGGCTTGTCGAAAAATAGCGGCTGCCAGTATTCGATTCCGGCAGGCAGGGTGCCTTTGCTGACTTGCTGATAGATATGTTCTGGTTCACGGCGAACGTCAAATTGCTCACGCCACTGGGAGCGGAACAGCTCGATGGCATTTTTATCCGTCGGGAACTCGTGAGCAGGCAGCAGATTGATGGCGGAAACTTCTTCCTGAGTACGCTGCGTATCAACGTCAAACAGACGCAGACTGTCGATTTCATCATCGAAAAAGTCGATACGGTACGGGCGATCGCTGCCCATTGGATACAGGTCCAACAGGGCACCGCGCGTGGCGTATTCGCCGTGTTCCATCACCTGGTCAACGCTGCGGTAGCCCGCCTGTTCAAGCTGTGAACGCAGCGTATCGCGGGAAAGCTTTTGCCCCTTGCTCATCACCAGCGCATGTCCGTGCAGGAAACTGTGCGGGCACACGCGCTGCATCAGGGTATTAACCGGTAAAATCAAAATGCCGTGGCTTAGCGATGGAAGCTGGTACAGCGTGGAGAGGCGCGAAGAGATAATTTCCTGGTGCGGCGAAAAACTGTCGAAAGGCAGCGTTTCCCAGTCAGCCAGCGTCATCACCGGCTGTTCCGTAAACTGGCGGATTTCATCCTGCAGCCGCAGAGCGTTCTGCATATCTGGCGCAATTAACAGCACCGGGCCGGCATGGCGTTCAACAATTTCGGCGCATTCGACGGCGCAGGCAGCACCCGTGAGCTGCCCCAGCAGCCGCTGATCGCCAGCGCGTGAGGGAAGAGTATAACGATAGTTTTCAGGCATATTCAGTTCGATAGTCTCTACTCAAATGGGAGAGAGGGGAGCCGCCATGACGCCTGTCGGCTGCAATGGCTCGGACAGCAGGGGACCCCAATTCAGCTTCGCCGAGTATACCTTTTTTTTGCTGGCCGCTGGGTACTGTGTCGGTCTGGCTGGTCAATGTTTATCCAAAGTTTCATTTTTTCGCTATGGCAATGATGTCCACTGCCGCAGTCGGACAGAATCAATATAGTGAAAATTCCCCGTTAGCGTCGTCTTTCCGGCGAAAGGGCACTTTTAAAATGTTTCAGATCAATAAGTGTCGATAAATAAGCCTGTGACTGATATAGCGCCGATAGCACTCATTGTCTAAAATCATCAGGTAAAACGGCCATGGTGCAACCGGGAGAAATCGAGTGAGTTTGCCTACGGAATCACGCTTTTTTCACCCTAAAAATATTGTGCACCTGTGCTTTGCCCTCGTGTTTCTGTTTTTAACGTTGCTCACCTGGCATGAAGCGATGGTGCTGAAGCGCACCTATGAATCAAACCAGCTTGCCCGACTCAGTTCGGTGGCAAACAATCTGGATAATCAGTGGCAGCATAACCTTGATGAACTGGCGTTTTTTCACAGTATGCTGGAGCATTCACTCGGCGATCCGCTGATTACCGACAAATCCACCGCTTTCTTGCAGCAGTTTGAGCGCGTTCGCCATACGCCACTGTGGCATCTTAGCCCGAGTGAAACCCGTGGCATACCGATCAACGGTATTTCCGATGAGCTGCTAACGCGTTTTCCGCTGTTCAGCCGGTCTGATTCCCGGCGCCTGGCCGATGAGCTAAATGCGGTGCTGGAAATGAGCCAGATCCTGCAATTTAACCAGCCGGAGCGCGATTTCCACTATCGCTTCTGGTATATCTCTCGCGCCGGTTTCTACCTCAGTTCCACGCTGCCGGATGCCAGCAGCAATCACTCGCTGGAAAATTTCTCCGGCGTGGCACAGCGTCCTTACTTTGTCGACCTCGACCCAAAGGTGAATCCACAGCGTAAGATCCTGTGGTCAGATCCCTACGACTCCATGGATAACGAGGGTAAGGTGGTGACGGTCGCGCGCCCGGTCGATCGTGATGGCTACTGGTACGGTGTACTGGCAATGGATTTCTCCACGCAGCAGATCAAGCAGTACCTGCAGCAGTCGCTGAGCACGCGGCAGGAAGGGGGGGTAATGCTGGTCGGTCATCAGTTCAATCTGATCGCCTGGTCTGACGGCAGCCAGCTTGAGGAGTACCGCCTGCACAAAGCACAGCTGGCGCAGCTGACCGAACAGGCTGCCGGAACCCACAGCGGGACAATGCGTTTTGACGGGCGTTTTGTCAGTTGGGTCCGCCTGCAGTATTTCGACGGCATGCTGGTCAACGTGCAGACGCTGCGTGAAGGGCTGCTGGGTGACAGTGGCCGTGTTGGACTGGTGCTGCTGCTGACGTGGCTGATGTTTAGCATTGTGGTGCTGGTTTCCCATCAGACGATTATCCGGATGACGGGCAGCTTGCTGAATTTGCAGGAAAAACTGAGCTGGCGCGCGAATTACGATGGCTTAACGCGGCTGTTTAACCGCACTGCCTTTTTCGATCGCGCTGAAAAGCTGGCGGCGCTTAATCAGCGGCAGCGGCAGCCGCTCTCCGTGATCCAGCTCGATCTCGATCATTTTAAATCGGTTAACGACAGTTGGGGACACCACGCCGGAGATCGCGTGCTGGCCCACGCGGCATCGGTGATTGGTCAGGCGCTGCGGAAAACCGATATTGCCGGTCGGGTGGGCGGGGAAGAGTTTTGCATTTTGCTCCCGGCCACCCGGCTGGATGAGGCCGTGCTGGTGGCGGAACGCATTCGCCGCAAGCTGGCGGCAAAAGAGCTGCTGGTGGGCAAACATCAAACGCTGAAGGTTACCGCATCGCTGGGCGTGAGCAGCAGTGAAGAGCAGGGAGAGTATCAGGTGGATAACCTGCAGTCCGTTGCCGACCGCAGGCTGTATCTGGCGAAACAGGACGGACGCAACTGCGTCCGCCATCGAGATTAAACATCGCCGCTGTTATCGTCCTCAACCGCCTGATAGATGCGCTGCATAATATCGGGGAACGCTGACTGGACCCGGCTCCAGCTGGGAATAAACGGCTTTTCGTTAGGGCGTTCAATAAACGCCTGCCCGGCCTCGAGTATTGACTGGGTGAACATTTCTACCGCCGCTTCTTCGGCGTGCTGATCGAACTTCAGGCCATTCATCACCGCTTCGTGGTTATAAATCTCCATCATATCCAGCGCATTGCGATAGTAGGTTGCTTTTAACACCCGGAAGGAGTCGCTGGTGATGTTCACGCCCATGGTGGCCATTTTACGCAGCAGCGACTGCACAATATCATTGCTCATACGCCGCAGCCCGCCGGTTCCGTCTTCCTCCGACAGCGGCTGATGCTTGTGGTCGTAATTATCGGCGATCTCCACCTGGCAGCTCTGGCGGGTGGTGTAGTTGCGGTAAATCTCAGACAGGACGCCGATTTCCAGCCCCCAATCGCCGGGGATTTTGATGCCGTTCAGCACGTGCGTGCGCATGGCGAATTCGCCGGAAAGCGGGTAGCGGAAACTGCTGAGATAATCCAGATACTCGGAGTGGCCGTAAACTTTTTGCAGCGAACGCAGCAGCGGGCCAACCAGCAGTCGGCCTACGCGGCCATTAAGCTTGTTATCGGCCACCCGGGCATAAAACCCTTTACAGAATTCGTACTGGAAATCGGGATTAGCCAGCGGATAGAGCAGTCGTGCCAGCATGCCGCGTTCATAGGTTACGATGTCGCAGTCGTGCAGTGCCACGCAGCTGGATTTATCGGAAGCCAGCGTATAGCCGGTGCAGAACCAGACGTTGCGCCCCTTGCCCGGCTGTGAGGGGGAGAGTCCTTCTTTGTCCAGTTCGGCGTCCAGCGCCTTCAGACGCGGCCCGTCATTCCACAAAATGCGATGCCGCTGCGGCAGACGAGAGAAGAACTCGCGGGCGTGAAGAAACTGATCGCGATCGGCACGATCGAGGCCAATAACGATCTCTCCCAGGTAGGGAACCTGTGCCAGCTCATCAACAATATGGCTCAGCGCCGGGCCTTCAAGTTCCGAAAACAGCGAGGGCAGAATCAGCCCCATCTTACGTTTGCGCGAAAAGCGTACCAGGTCCTTTTCCAACTCTTTAAGACTGCGCCCGGTGAGATTATGAAAGTTAGTTATTACGCCGTTCTGGTAAAAATCGCTCATCGCTATCCCCTTGGAATGTAGGTGGTCAGTCAGGATGGAGTGATAAAATGGTTCAGGCCTTCAACCCAGCCTTCCGGGCCCCGGGCGGTACTGCGATAGATATGCTGTTTGTCGGCTCGCTCAAGGAGCACCGGATTTTTGCTGTAGCCGCGAATGACCACGGCATAATCAACACTGTCGAGCATTGGCGCATCATTAGGCCCGTCGCCCAGGCCAATGGTGATTGGGCGGCGGCTACGCGGAGAAGCCGAAGAAGGGGCGTGCTCAAGCAGCCAGCGCAGCGCAGCGCCTTTGCCACTTCCTTTACTCATGACGTGCCAGAAACGCCCGCCCTGAACCAGCTCCAGTTCTGCCTCATTCAACCGTACCCGGAACAGGTCAAATTGTTCTCTGCTGTCCCGCCAGATCAGGCTTTCGGATGCTTCGCGCATTTTGGCCCGGGCAGCTAAAGCCGGGGTCAGCCCGGTCCACTCTGCAATCTCTTTTTCACTGACGTCGGCAAAGCCGATAAATTTAAAACCGTCACGCTCCCGGAGATTCAGCAGGGTATGGCAGATCGCCCGATAGTCCTGTGGGGATAGCTGACCGGTAAGTGCTGACTGAGCATCGCCATAGTGAACGACAGCACCGTTTTCACTGATAAACGGCGAACCGCCGAAACCCAGTTCTTGCTGCAGCGGCACAATTTCCGCGGCTGTTTTACTGGAGCAGATCACCAGTGGGATGTGGTGTTCTTTCAGACGCGTCAGCCACTCCGTGGCGGGTTGCCAGCTGTAGGTGTGATGATCGAGCAGTGAGCCGTCGAGATCGGTAACGATCATCAGAGGTTCCTGCAGTGTAAGCATAGTTTTAACCTCGCGAAATTAGCCCGGTGTGACAGTAAGACCACCGTATCAGCACAAAGTATAGTCAAGCTATCATCACCTTGTGGGGTGTGGAAGTCCGCCTGATACAGGCTGATATGCGGATTAATCCTAAAAAAAATGCTGATTTTTTGGCCGGTTGCAAAAGTGCCAGAATGCTCCCAGCGCAGAACTGGTGCGGGTTTTCCTGTACAAGTTAACGATTGTTGTACACATTAATGCGTGAACTTAGGATTAGTCTGAATACCAGAACGGGTTAGGGTAGAGGCGTAAAAGGATTTCCCCGAGTAACGAATTTTATTTTTGTTGTGAACAATTTACCCTGGCCAGCGGCTGGGGTTTTTTTTACCAATCGCAGGGTATCACGGGTATCAGGTAAGAGATGTCAGGAACGGCGGGCAAAAAAAAGCCCGCGCTGCGCGGGCAAAATCCTTGTTACTTTTTAGGTTGACTGCGCCTTTGGGGTTGGTGCAGTGAGAATATTCTAAGTGTTCCCGATGTCAGAAGTCTTTGCGCGAAACGTAAAGAAAGCGAAAAGGCGGGCTATGGCAGCGCATGTCGCCATTGATTTTGCCACGCTGTCTATACTGTTTATCAGACAGTTATCGATTAAAAAGGAGAAAACATGGACTTTATTCGTATTGTGATTGCGATTCTTCTACCGCCTCTCGGCGTCTTTCTGCAAGTCGGTTTCGGTGGCGCTTTCTGGCTTAACATCCTGCTGACGTTATGCGGTTATATCCCCGGAATTGTTCATGCAGTGTGGGTGATTGCGCGCCGATAATTCTGGCTAAACCCCTGCGCGGTATGCGGTTTTCAGTTAAACTGTTGGGAAAAATTGCACAGGAGTTACCATGAAGGTGAATCAGCAGGTGACGGTAAAAACGGACGGCGGTCCACGCCGGGTCGGCACGGTTCTGGCGGTGGAAGAGTTTAACGAAGGGACAATGTATCTGGTTGCTCTGGAAGACTATCCGCTGGGGATCTGGTTCTTTAATGAATCGGGTCACGAAGACGGCGTTTTCGTTGAGCCTCACGCCTGAACACACTAAGGGGGTAACTCCCCCTTTAAACTGCCGCTGTTAACCCTGTCGCACGTTGACGTAAATACCGCTGGTGACGTTATCCATCAGGCGCACCACATGGTAGATCACCTGCTTGTTATGCGTCTTGATTTTGCGCTTAATATTGCCTTTGTGCGAAGAAACGGTTTTTACCTTGATTTGCATCTGGTCAGAAATCTCGCTCGTATCGTGGCCCGACATCCACATCCTCAACATATTGGATTCCGTCTGACTCAGCGTTAGCGGATGGACTTCTTTGCCGGAGGAATGGCGTGATGAGCTATTCAGTCGCTGCTGGAAGTAAGTCGCCAGCAGATGGTCGAGCGTCGCCGGTTTTATTGATTTTGAAGTAATGATCAGATTCTTACGCACATACAGATATTCTTCAAAATGGCTGTTGGAGATGGCCATAAATATGAAGAAAAGCGTGTCAGGATTCTGGCCAATGGCATTCCTGATACGCTGACTGGCTTCAGGTTCATTAATAAAACAGTCTTCATTGATGAAGACGACACCGGGCTGCAACTGCTGGCAACGCGTATGCAGTCGGTCAATGTCGTTAACCTAAGTAATATTCTTGTCTTTAATTCCTTTGGTTGTCAGATAGTTGATCAACCCAACCCGGGTATAATTACAAGGATCCATAATTATTGTTGGCATTCTAGCGGCCCTTACCAGTTCGTTATCCATATAAATCAACGATGAATTACACGTTCGCACAGCAGAAGAAGAAGAAAGCGTTCAGTATTCAAATTCTTGTTATGGTAGCCAACGTTAATACTACCCCCGCCATAGCCGACTGGAGTATTGACTCATCCTTGATGAAGGGGCTGCGTCAATCGCAGCAATTGCGTCACTATCGCGTAAAATGTTAAAAATCATGATAGGATTATTCTTAAAAGAATTCAATCAAAAAAACAATCTCACTAACACGGCGATTTTTTGGGTAATCCGTTCATTAAAGTGAAATAGAAGGTCGATAAAATATCGCCATTAAACATGAGGTTGCCAGGCCGATTTTAAAGAAGGGGAACTAAGGTCGTTGCTATTTCATTGCGTGGTAAGCGTGCTATCATCCCGCGCCGATATACCTGCTCAGAGACGAAATTCTTGTAATAATCGAGGACTGAAACGATTATTTTTAGTACGAAAAAAAAATCTCTTTCAGTTCGGTCATAGGAAAACATTATTTCTTCTGCAAATTATTAATATCGACGTGCATATAAGTACTAATAGTCATTAGTCTGGCTGAATAAGCCGGATAGCATGCTCAAGAACCTTTTGTTCATCACGGTTGGCATCACTGCGTTTCCGACGAGTTTGCCTTAACACGCTGGCAATCATTCCCCGTGATATATTATGGCCGTCTTCCGTCAGCGCAATCGCTGCGTCACCAATAACCCGGCAAACTTCGTCATAATATTCTTCGCTAAGCGCATCACGTTTCATTTTTACACTCCATCATTGAGTATGACCAGGCGTTTATCCTCCGGCGACAACGCGGATTTAAACGATTGGGTCTCTGCACACGCCCTCTGTGTTAAATGACAGCGATGAAAAAAGGGTAGCAATGATTGACTACGTGTCAAACCCAACGACAGTCAGGCAACCGCCAACAGTTATTACAGGACGAACTCCGGCCTGACCTGGTTTCTGCCGCTGCTTTTGGCGATATATAATTGCTCATCTGCGCGGTTAATTGCTTCATCCAGGGCCTGTACGCTGCTGATATTCAGCAGGCTGATACCGATACTGGCCGTGACGCTAAGATCGTTGCCCTTATGCATAATGGCATTGTTTTCGATGCTGTTACGCAGTCGATTGGCCAGAAGGAATGCCCGCGCTTCGTTTGCCCCTTCCAGCAGCACAAGGAACTCCTCGCCGCCCATTCGGCAGACCAGCGAAGTGGGGGGGAGCGCCTGTTGAATGCAATGCACGGTTTGTGCCAGCACATAATCGCCGGCGGCATGGCCCCAGGTATCGTTAATATTCTTAAAACGATCGATATCGACCAGGAACAGCGCCCCGGAAAAACCCGTCTGACGGTTGCGTGGCGCGATTAAGCTCTGCAAACGGGATGAGAGGCCGCTGCGAGTCAGTGCACCGGTCAACAAATCGTAATCCGCCCGGCGAGTTACGCGCGCAACCAACCTTTTATTTGCTTCAATACTCAGCGAAACGATTAACGGGCTGATGGTCATGGCAGCGACCCCCAGCCGTGCCGCAGACAGGCTGTCTATGCGGAACAGATCGTTTTCGCCCTGGATATTCAGGACGTTACCGGCCACCAGAATGATCTCGCTAATACCGGTTATCAGCGTCAGGCAGCAGGTAATAAATAGCGGGTAGCTAATGGCGCACCACAGCAGCGCCGGAAGCGGGAAAAGCAGACTACCGCCGCCGCCTACCCAGATGCTCATGGCGGTGGTCACCAGCAGCGCGACCAGCGGCAGCAGTGAACTCTCAAACGTTTTTCTCAGTATCACGCGCAGTTCGTCACGTCTCGGCAGGCTGATTACCGCCGGTAGCAGCAGAATGGAGGTCGACATCTGTTCCGAGAACCACGAAAACCAGGCCTTAAACAGCTCATCGTGAAAATAGCGCTCGCTGACAATGCCGCCGATGGCCGCGCAGACCAGCGCACCGGCAATCGACGCCGGAAATATGCGCATCAGCGACTGTAAACGGCGCGGATACGGCCGGGTAAAGTGGCGAGTCAGCAGTACCCAGCGCGCGGCGGCAATAAAGGTAATGTTGGAGAAGTTCACTCCCACGGAGATCATCGCCGGAGTGCCCCAGCACAAATCCGTGATCAGCATGCCGAAAAATAGCACCAGCAGCGAAACGCGGTTATCCAGGGCCGGAAAACGGATCAGCAAACCCAGCAGTACCGCATTACCCGGCCAAAAGATCGACATGGATTCGAAATTACGAAAGCACAGGCCGATAACCGACAGCAAAATGGCGAAAAAAAATAGAACGATAACCTGGTGAATACGATTTTTATTGTTTGGCATCTTCAGACTCGGTGCTGCCTGGTACGGCTGCTTATAGCATCTTTGATTGAGTCGCTGGCTTCCGGCCGGTAGACCTCCCGCAGCGGGTGACTACCTGAACTCACGTGCGAATGACATAAGTGACGAGCTGGATGAAAGCAAATACGTAAGAACATTCCTGGTTATCATAGTAGCAAGAGTTGGCCGTGTCTTTTCTGAAAATCATCACATTCTGTTCTTTATGAATAACTTCTCCGTCGCTGGTGTGACGAAATCTTCCATTTCAGCGTCATTCATTTAGCGGATGGTGCGGGTAACTGATGCGAGTCCGGCTATATTTTAGGCATTGCCGTTGAGATTAGGCCGAATGTTTCAGCCATTGACAAAACAATGCGCACAGTCAGAGGCTTAGTAGTTCCATAAGACGGTACTAAGCTTTATCATTCCCCCCACTTATTGCATTAGCAAAAAACGGATTTCATGTATCAGCCTGTCGCACTTTTTATCGGCCTGCGCTACATGCGCGGGCGCGCCTCTGACCGCTTTGGGCGGTTTGTTTCGTGGCTCTCGGCTATCGGCATCACGCTAGGCGTAATGGCGCTGGTGACCGTGCTGTCGGTGATGAACGGGCTGGAGCACCAGCTGGAGCAAAATACCCTTGGCTTAATGCCGCAGGCGCTGGTGACCAGCGACAGCGGTTCAATTAACCCGCAGACAACGCCCGCCGATTCGCTGCACCTCAACGGTATCAGTAAGGTCACGCCGCTGACGACCGGAGAAGTGGTGATGCAGAGCGCGCGCAGCGTTGGCGTTGGCGTAATGCTGGGGATTAACCCCGATGAGCCCGACCCGCTCACGCCTTATCTGATGAACGTCAGGCAGCAGCAGCTGCAAAGCGGCGAGTATAACGTCATCCTCGGTGAGCAGCTGGCCGCGCAGTTAGGTGTGCACCTTGGCGAACAGATCCGCCTGATGGTGCCTTCCGCCAGCCAGTTCACTCCAATGGGGCGTATTCCCAGCCAGCGTTTGTTTACCGTAATCGGTACTTTTGCCGCGAACAGCGACGTTGACGGCTATCAGATCCTCGTTAACCAGCAGGATGCTTCGCGCCTGATACGCTACCCGGCAGGCAACATCACCGGCTGGCGTTTATGGCTGGATAAGCCGCTTGACGTTGACGTGGTCAGCCAGCAAAAGCTGCCTGAGGGGCTGGTGTGGAAGGACTGGCGCGAGCGCAAAGGCGAGCTGTTCCAGGCGGTGAAAATGGAAAAAAACATGATGGGGCTGCTGCTCAGCCTGATCGTCGCCGTGGCCGCGTTTAATATCGTGACGTCACTGGGCCTGCTGATTATGGAGAAGCAGGGCGAAGTGGCGATCCTGCAAACCCAGGGCCTGACCCGGCGGCAAATTGTGGCGGTATTTATGGTGCAGGGTGCCAGCGCGGGCGTGGTTGGCTCCGTGTTGGGCGCGCTGCTTGGCATGCTGCTGGCCAGCCAGCTGAATAATCTGATGCCGGTTATCGGCGCGTTCCTTGATGGCGCGGCGCTGCCGGTGGACATTTCCCTGACGCAGGTGGCGACCATTACCGTAACGGCGATCGTCGTGGCGCTGCTGTCAACGCTGTATCCTTCCTGGCGCGCGGCCGCCGTTCAACCCGCTGAGGCTTTACGTTATGAGTAACAAGATCCTGTTGCAGTGCGACAACCTGTGCAAACGCTATCAGGAAGGCAGCGTGCAGACCGATGTCCTGCGCAACGTTTCCTTCAGCGTGCAGCCGGGTGAAATGATGGCTATCGTCGGCAGCTCCGGTTCCGGAAAAAGTACCCTGATGCATCTGCTCGGCGGGCTGGATACGCCGACCTCCGGCAGTGTGGTGTTTGACGGCAAGTCGCTGAATGAGATGTCCTCTGCTGCTAAAGCCGAGCTGCGCAACCGCGAGCTGGGCTTTATCTATCAGTTCCATCATCTGCTCCCGGACTTCAGCGCGCTGGAAAACGTGGCGATGCCGCTGATGATTGGCAAAACGCCGAAGGCCGAAGCTCGCACCCGGGCGCTTGAAATGCTGAAAGCGGTGGGCCTCGATCACCGCGCCGAGCATCGCCCTTCGGAGCTGTCCGGCGGCGAGCGCCAGCGTGTGGCTATCGCCCGCGCGCTGGTGAATAATCCGCGGCTGGTACTGGCCGATGAACCGACCGGTAACCTGGACGCGCGCAACGCCGACGCGATCTTCGATCTGCTGGGTGAACTCAATCAGCGTCAGGGCACGGCATTCCTGGTGGTAACGCACGATCTGCATTTAGCCAAACGCATGCGTCGCCAGGTAGAAATGCGCGACGGCCAGCTCAGCGATCGCCTGACCATGGTGGGTAGCCTCTGATGGCGAATTCGCTCTCTTTACTGCTGGGCCTGCGTTTTAGTCGCGGCCGTCGTCGCGGGGGGATGGTCTCGCTGATTTCGGTGATTTCTACCGTGGGTATTGCCCTGGGTGTGGCAGTGCTGATCGTCGGCCTGAGTGCGATGAACGGCTTCGAACGTGAGCTGAACAACCGTATTCTTGCTGTTGTACCCCACGGTGAAATCGAACCGGTCAACCAGCCGTTTACCGGATGGCAGGGCATGCTGCCGAAAATTGAACGGGTACCCGGCGTGGCAGCGGCAGCCCCCTATATCAACTTTACCGGCCTGATTGAAAGCGGCAGCAAGCTCCAGGCTGTGCAGGTCAAAGGCGTGGACCCGCAGCAGGAATCTCGTCTCAGCGCGCTGCCTTCCTACGTGCAGGGCAATGCGTGGCAATCGTTTGGTGCCGGCAAGCAGCAAATCCTGCTGGGGCAGGGGGTGGCAAACAGCCTGAAGGTAAAGCAGGGCGACTGGCTGACCATCATGATCCCCAACAGCGATGCGCAGAATAAGCTGCTGCAGCCGAAGCGGGTACGTCTGCAGGTCAGCGGCATTCTTAAGCTGAGCGGCATGCTCGATCACGGCCTGGCGCTGGTTCCGCTGGCCGACGCGCAGCAGCTGCTGGGTATGGGCGATAACGTCACCGGCATCGCCATTAAAGCCGCCGATCCCTTCAGCGCCCAGAAGCTGATCCGCGAGGCGGGCAGCGTGACCAACGCCTATGTGTCAATCCGCAGTTGGATCGGCACTTACGGCTACATGTACCGCGATATTCAGATGATCCGCGCCATTATGTATCTGGCTATGGTGCTGGTGATCGGCGTGGCCTGTTTCAATATTGTCTCAACGCTGGTGATGGCGGTGAAGGATAAGAGCGGTGATATCGCCGTGCTGCGCACGCTGGGGGCCAAAGACGGCCTGATCCGCGCCATCTTTATCTGGTACGGGCTGCTGGCCGGGCTGGTGGGCAGCGTCAGCGGGGTGATTGTCGGCGTACTGGCCGCGCTGAACCTGACCGCTATCATTCATGCGCTTGAAGCATTGACCGGCTATCATTTCCTCTCCGGCGATATCTACTTCATCGATTTCCTGCCGTCCGAGCTGCACTGGCGTGATGTGGTTATCGTGCTGTTTACCTCACTGCTGCTCAGCCTGATCGCCAGCTGGTATCCGGCAAGGCGTGCCAGCCGCATCGATCCGGCACGTGTGTTAAGCGGCCAGTAAGCGAGGCAACGGATGTACTACGGTTTCGATATTGGCGGCAGCAAGATTGCGCTGGGCGTGTATAACGCGCAGCGCGAGCTGATCTGGAACAAACGGGTTGCCACCCCGACGCAGGATTACGAGCAATTTCTTTCGGTATTGCAGGCGCTGACCGCAGAGGCCGATGCGTTTTGCGGCTGCGTGGGCAGCGTGGGGCTGGGTATTCCTGGCCTGCCGGTGCCCGACGACGGTACGGTATTCAGCGCGAACCTGCCCGCCGCAAGGGGCCGCACGCTGCGTGCCGATCTCAGCCAGCGGCTGGGGCGCGAAGTCCGTATCGATAACGACGCCAACTGTTTTGCCCTCTCCGAAGCCTGGGACGATGAGTTTCAGGCCTATCCGGTGGTGCTTGGTATGATCCTCGGCACCGGCGTCGGCGGGGGAGTGATTGTCGATGGTAAACCGGTCACCGGCCGCAATTACGTGGTGGGAGAAATGGGGCATATGCGCCTGCCGGTGGATGCGCTGGAGGTGCTGGGCCGTGATATTCCGCTGCTCACCTGCGGCTGCGGCAAGAAGGGCTGTATTGAGGGATACCTCTCAGGTTCAGGATTTTCCTGGCTGTGGCAGCACTTTTATCACCAGACTCTCAGTGCGCAGGAGATAATCACCCGTTATTATCAGGGAGATGCTGATGCGCTGGCACACACCGAACGCTATCGTCAGCTGCTGGCGGTATGCCTGGGCAATCTGCTGACTCTGCTGGACCCGCATCTGGTGGTGCTTGGTGGCGGCCTGTCCAATTTTGATGCGTTATATGACGGCCTGGCGGAACGGGTTGCCCCCCTGCTGCTGCCGGTCGCCAAACCACCGCGCTTTGCCAAAGCGCGCCATGGAGACGCAGGCGGAATGCGCGGTGCCGCATTCCTGCATATTAAGGATTAGAGGATCGACTATGCGCACACCCCGCCGTCGCTTACGACTGGCCCGCTACAAAAAAAACCGCCGTCAGGTTCATCAGCGCTTTCGTCAGCGTATTTTTGAGCGCGATCGTAATCTCGAAATTTCACGTCAGCCGCTGCCGCGCGTGGTAGTGCTGACCGGTGCGGGGATCTCTGCGGAGTCCGGTATTCGCACCTTCCGCGCGGCGGACGGTCTGTGGGAAGAGCATAAAGTAGAAGATGTCGCCACACCGGAAGGCTTTGCGCGTAACCCGCAGCGGGTACAGGCGTTTTATAATGCGCGCCGCAGCCAGCTACAGCAGCCGGAGGTCAGACCGAACGCCGCTCATGCCGCACTGGCCGAGCTGGAAGCCGTGCTGGGTGACCATTTCCTGCTGGTGACACAGAACATCGATAATCTGCACGAACGTGCGGGAAGCCGCAATATCATCCATATGCACGGTGAACTGCTGAAGGTGCGCTGCACCGGCAGCGGCCAGATCCTGCACTGGACCGAAGACGTCAAGCCTGATGACCGCTGCCACTGCTGCCAGTTCCCTGCGGTTCTGCGTCCGCATATTGTCTGGTTTGGCGAAATGCCGCTGCAAATGGATGAGATTTATCAGGCGCTGGCCGATGCGGATTATTTTGTGGCGATCGGCACTTCCGGGCACGTCTACCCGGCAGCGGGGTTTGTGCATGAGGCCCGTTTACAGGGCGCGCATACCGTTGAGCTGAACCTGGAGCCAAGCCAGGTTGGCAGTGAGTTTGACGAGAAGAACTACGGCCTCGCCAGTGAAGTGGTGCCCGCCTGGGTACGCGGGCTGCTGAGTAATCTTGGACGCCAGGCGTGATTAAGCCGCTTTACGTTTTGGCAACGAAAAAATCAGATGGGCGATAACGCCGCCGCAGAGTCCCCAGAATGCGGAACCCACCCCCACCAGCGTGACGCCCGAAGCGGTAATCAGAAAGGTGATTACTGCGGCGTCCCGCTGTTTCTCATCGCTCAGCGCCCGCTGCAGACTGCCGGCAATCGTGCCCAGCAGCGCCAGGCCGGCAATGGTATGGATCAGCGCCAGCGGTAGCGCGGTGAACAGCCCGCTGATGGCTCCGCCAAAAATCCCGGCAATAATGTAAAACACGCCCGCCGCCGCCGCCGCCATGTAGCGACGCTGCGGATCGCTGTGGATTTCCGGTCCCATGCAAATCGCCGCGGTTATTGCCGCAATGCAGAAGGTAAATCCCCCGAACGGGGCGAGGATCAGCGCCGTGGCACCGGTCCAGGCAATCAGCGGCGAGATCGGCACCTGATAGCCCGCGGCTTTGAGCGTGGCGATACCTGGGGCGTTCTGCGACGCCATGGTGACCACAAAGAACGGAATGCCAATGCCCAGCAGGCTGGATAGCGTGAAGTGCGGAGCAATAAATTCGGGCATCACCATACTCTGGCCGCCGCTAACGTGGATATTTCCCTGCATCGCGGCCACCGCCAGCCCCGCGAACAGCGTCAGTACGATGGCGTAGCGCGGCGTAAAGCGGCGGGTTAGCAGATAAACCAGGCACATTGTCCCGCTGAGGGCGAAATTCACCTGTAAAGCGCCAAAGGCGTCAATGCCGAAGCGCAGCAGGATACCGGCCAGCATGGCGCTGGAAATCGCCAGCGGAATATGATTCATCAGCCGCGCAAACAGTCCGGTAACGCCGCAGAACACAATCAGCGCCGAAGCGAAGATAAAAATGCCAATGGCTTCATTAATCGGGGTGCCCGGCAGGCTGGTCACCAGCAGCGCCGCGCCCGGCGTCGACCAGGCAGTCAGAATCGGCGTGCGGTACCACAGTGAAAGCGTCAGGGTAGTGATACCCATACCCAGACCCAGCATGGTCAGCCAGCCGCCGGTTTGCTGCGGCGTGGCTCCGGCGGCTCCGGCGGCCTGGAAGATAATGGCGGCGGAGCTGGTATAGCCCACCAGCACGGCAACAAATCCGGCAATCAGCGCCGGGAGAGTAAGATAGCGTATTGAAAGGGGCGGGCGCATTGCAGGTTCCGAATTAGTGTGCGTTATAACGCACAAGTTAGCATCGTGCGTTATAACGTACAAGCGGATATACTCGCCCTGTTAACAGGAGGGAAAAGTGTGGACGATCTGCAAAATCATCTGGCGCATACGCTGAAAACCCAGCGTGGCCTGCGCGGGTGGAGTTTAAGCCAGGCTGCCGAAGTCACTGGCGTGAGCAAGGCGATGCTGGGGCAGATAGAGCGTGCGGAATCCAGCCCGACGATTGCTACGCTGTGGAAAATTGCCACCGGCTTTAACCTGCCGTTTTCCCTGTTTATTGACGGCCCGGATACGCCGCATGATGCCCCCAGACAGCAGAAGGGATTACCCGCATTTCGTCAGCCTAATCTGGCGATGCAGGTGCAGACGCTGTTCCCGTTTGATGCTGCGACCGGATTCGAGATGCTGGTCATCGAACTGGCGCCCGGTGCCGTAAGCGAGTCTGCTCCCCACGAAGCGGGGGTGATTGAACATGCTATTGTCATTGAGGGGCAGCTGGAGCTGCGGGTTGCCGATGTCTGGCAAGTGATTGCTACCGGTGACGCACTGCGGTTCGAGGCCGATCGGCCCCATGCCTATCGCAACGGCGGCGCGCAGCCGGTGCGTTTTTATAATTTAATTCATTACCCACACCGCTAATGGCCTTCGCCGCACACTAAACTGACCTGAAACAATATGTATGGGTTTCCTAATGATGATAATCATTACTGGCATTCAGAGGGACGACAGATGAATAAATTACTCGATCGCTTCTTAAACTATGTAGCTGTGGATACGCAATCTAAAGGTAACGTTCGTCAGGTCCCCAGTACGGAAGGGCAGTTGCGCCTGGCGGATCGGCTTTGCGAAGAATTACACGATTTGGGGCTGCGTGATATCAGCTGCAGTGAGCACGGAATTGTGATGGCTACGCTGCCATCAACGGTGAGCTGGCCGGTGCCGGTGATTGGCTTTATTTCCCACGTTGATACGTCGCCGGATTTCGCCGGTAAAAACGTCTCACCGCAGGTCATTGAAAACTATCGCGGTGGCGATATTGCATTAGGAATTGGCGATGAAATTCTCTCGCCGGTGATGTTCCCGGTTCTGCACGAGCTGCACGGCCATACGCTGATCACCACCGACGGTAAAACCCTGCTGGGTGCTGATGATAAAGCCGGTATAGCGGAGATCATGACCGCGCTGGCGAGGCTGATTGAGGGCAAACGTCCGCACGGCGAGATCCGCGTGGCGTTCACTCCCGACGAAGAAATTGGTAAAGGCGTGCACTTCTTTGACGTAGCGGCCTTTGGCGCCGACTGGGCCTACACCGTTGACGGCAGTGGCCTGGGGGAGTTTGAGTATGAGAATTTCAACGCCGCATCGGTGACGGTAAAAATCACCGGTAATAACGTGCATCCCGGTACGGCCAAAGGCGTGATGGTCAACGCGCTCGATCTGGCCACGCGCTTCCACCAGGCGCTGCCGCCAGAGGAAGTGCCGGAAAAAACCGCCGGTTACGAAGGTTTCTATCATCTGCACGGGATTAAGGGCGCGGTCGACCGGGCGGAGATGCACTACATCATCCGCGATTTTGACCGCGAGAGCTTTGCCCGGCGTAAAACGCTGATGCAGGATATTGCGCAGCGGATACAGCAGTCTCTGCCGCACTCGGCGTTGATTGAGCTGGTGATTGAGGACAGCTATTTTAATATGCGCGAGAAGGTGGAAGCCTGCCCGCAAAGTATTGACCTGGCACTCCAGGCGATGCGCGACTGCGATATTAACCCGCTGGTGAAGCCGATTCGCGGCGGGACCGACGGCTCACAGCTCTCCTATATGGGGCTGCCCTGCCCGAATCTGTTTACCGGCGGCTATAACTACCACGGCAGGCATGAGTTTGCGTCGCTGGATAATATGGAGAAAGCGGTGCAGGTTATCGAACGGATTGCCACACTGACGGCGGAGCAGGCGAAGGCATCCACCTGAAAATGCGTTGATTCTGTGACTCTGTACCGCAGTCGAAAGGGCGGATGCCGCGTTATTCACGGCATCCGCTCTCAGGCGTCTTACTCTTCGTCGCCGAAGTACCAGTAGCCGCTGTTGACCAGCGCAGCCAGCTGGGCGAGGAATGACGGATCGTCCAGGGCTTCGCCAAGCGCTTCCTGGTTCAGCGTCAGCTGATTGGCCAGTGCGGTAAGCGCTGCGCGGTGCGGGGATTCAAGCTGTTCACCGTTGATGAATACCGCATCACCGATCGAAACCACGCGCAGACCGCCGAGGCGTGAAAGCGAGTCGCCCTGCTGAAGCGCGTCGTAGATTTCATCAGGCTGATACGGTGGCTCCGGTGGCGCGATATCCAGCTCGTGGCGCGACTGCGAAATAAACTCGCCAAACCACTGATTAAACTGGTTCGGCTGGTCGATAACGTCCAGCATCATCTGACGGATACCCGCCAGCTCGGCAGGCAGGATTTCTGCCGGGTTTTCGCGCGGCTGCACGTCCGGATCGCTGAAGCGATAGCTGCCCAGTTCACGGGACAGAACGTGATCGGCAAAGCCGCTGATCAGCTCACGCCCGCTCGGTGCACGGAAGCCCACGGAGTAGTTAAGGGCGTTTTCCAGCGAATAGCCCTCGTGCGGGAATCCCGGTGGAATATACAGAATATCGCCCGGCTCCATCTCTTCATCGATGATGGCGTCAAACGGCTCAACTTGCAGTAGATCCGGGTGCGGACAGTGCTGCTTCAGCTCGGTTTTCTCACCCACGCGCCAGCGGCGGCGGCCGGTTCCCTGAATGATAAACACATCATACTGATCGAAATGCGGACCCACGCCGCCGCCCGGCACCGAGAACGAGATCATCAGATCGTCGGTACGCCAGTCGGGAAGGAAGCGGAAAGGGCGCATCAGCGCAGCAGAAGGTTCGTGCCAGTGATCGACCGCCTGCACCAGCAGCGACCAGTTAT
Organism: Erwinia sp. INIA01; assembly: GCF_025947915.1. NCBI lineage: Bacteria > Pseudomonadati > Pseudomonadota > Gammaproteobacteria > Enterobacterales > Erwiniaceae > Erwinia > Erwinia sp. INIA01. Next base: position 112,500 of record NZ_JAPDNC010000004.1, on the reverse strand, counting down.
TTTCGCCCAGATGATCATAGCTTTCGAACGGGCCGTGCCCGACCTGCCATTTGCCGTTCTGGTGGCTGACGAGGCGGCTGTCCACCTCATTTTCCATTGCCAGCCCGGCCAGCTCATCGGGAGAGATCGGGTCGACGAAATTTTTGAAACCGCGCTTAAGCACTACCGGCCGTTTTTGCCAGTAGCGCTGAATAAAATCGGGCCAGTCGAGATCGAGTTGATAATCCATGAGGGTTTCCTGAAGCGCAAAAGTGGATCGATTATAACAGCGCGCGGGCCTGACTGTGTAACGTCTCGCTCAAATGTCTGCGCATAAGCAGTTTACTCATCCTTGTGCAGCAGTTCCTGGCGACGAAACACAATCTCCATCCGCGCCCCGCCAAGCTGGCTGCTGCTGGCGCTGATGTTCCCGGCGTACTGCTCCAGAATTTCACGCGCCAGGCCAAGGCCCAGACCCTGGCCCGGCCGCAGCGTATCGGCCCGCTGACCGCGAACAAAGACCAGGTCGCGTTTATTTTCCGGGATGCCGGGGCCGTCATCTTCCACGATCAGCTGCAGCTGGTTATCGGTCTGGCTGGCGGTCACTTCAACAAACTCCAGGCAGTATTTGCAGGCGTTATCCAGCACGTTGCCCATCACTTCCATAAAATCGTTCTGCTCGCCGACGAAGATCAGCTCCGGGGAGATATCCAGCGTCAGCACCACGCCTTTGCGTTGATACACCTTGTTCAGCGCCGAACACAGGCTGTCGAGCAGGGCAGGCACCGAGTGCAGGTCACGCTTCAGGGCATGGTGGTCGGCCTGCATACTGGCGCGATGCAGGTAGTAGCCAATCTGCTGCGAGATACGGCTGATCTGCTCCAGCATAATCGGCTCTGCCTGCTCTATCGACAGATTGCGGCCGCCGCGCAGCGAACGCAGCGTCGTCTGCAACACCGCCAGCGGCGTTTTCAGGCTGTGAGTTAAATCGCTGAGCGTAGTGCGATAGCGGGTGTAGCGCTGCCGTTCGTTATCCAGCAACATGTTGAGGTTGCGTACCAGCCCTTTTAACTCCTGCGGCGGCGCCGGGTCGAGCGTTTCCCGCACGCCGTTTTCCAGCTCGCGCACCTGGCCTGCCAGCGAGCCAATGGGGCGCAGGCTCCAGTGCGCCGCCAGCCACAGCAGCGGAATAATCAACAGCAGATTCGCCAGCAGCACATAGCTGAACCACGACCAGACAACGTCGGAATGCTGTAACTCCTGCGGAATAGAATCCACCACCACGATGGTCAGCTCCGGAAGATTGACGGTCGCCTCGTAGCGGTTTACCGCCACCGAGTGGGTGAAGGTGTCATTGCCGTCATCGTCGTAGGCGCTGAGTTTATTCTGCGCATCGCGATCGTTACTCAGCACCTTGCGGCTGGTGTAGTTGTTGGTGTCAATCTCGTAAAAATCGGACTTGTTCAGCCATTCGCGGCGAATTTTACTGCGAATTTCGGGCACGTCGCGCTGCTGCCATAGCAGCTTGCCGCGATTGTCATAAATAAACACCAGCGCCGGAAAGTTCAGCGACATCCGCTCCGGCTGCACGATGGTCAGGCGGTTGTTTTGCCACTGGGCGAGGGTAAAGAACAGATTGCTCTCGCTGCGCAGCACGCGATAGGTATTTTTATCAAAGCTCACCACGTAGCCGATCACCGCCACCATGCCGTAGGAGAGCGACATGGTCAGCACTACGGCGGCGGTCGCCAGCAGGAAGCGCACGCGCAGCGACAGCGGTTTTTTCCGGCGGAATATCTTCCGTAGCAGCGTCATCACGTCAGAGATCGAAACGGTAGCCCTGACCGCGCACCGTGGTAATCACATCCTGCGGGTGCTCTGCCTGGATCTTCTTACGCAGGCGCCCCATCAGGACGTCAATGGTGTGGCTTTCACGCAGTTCAGCATCGGGATACAGCTGCAGCATCAGCGAATCTTTGCTGACCACTTTACCGACGTTGCGGATCAGCGTTTCAATAATGGTGTATTCAAAGGCGGTTAGCTTGATCTGCTGTTCGTTAATCGTCAGCTCACGGCGGGAGAGATCGATTTGGAACGGCAGCAGGGTAATAATCTGCGAGGCCAGGCCGCTGTTACGGCGCATCAGTGCCTGCATACGGGCAACCACTTCCTCAATATGGAAAGGCTTGGTGACGTAGTCATCGGCACCGGCTTCCAGTGCTTCAACTTTTGCCTGCCAGCCATCGCGGGCGGTCAGCACCAGAATCGGCTGACGCACTTCCTGGCTGCGCCAGCGGCGGATCATCGCCATGCCGTCTTCATCCGGCAGGCCGAGATCGACGAGCGTAATGTCCGGCGTATGCTCATTGAGAAAATAATCCGCTTCTTTTGCGCCTTCCGCAGCATCCACCTGATGACCCATCTCGCGCAGCTGAACGGCAAGATGATGACGCAACAGAGGGTTATCTTCGACGACTAACACACGCATAACCTAATCCTTAATCGATTCGAACTGCATTGAGACGCAGCATAAACTGTCAGAAGTATAGGAGAAAGCAAATAAACCGCAGGTTAACGCGGGCCGACTAGCGCCGGCCCGGCGGGGGATTATTTCAGGTCATCAACCATCTGGATAGCGCGGCCGATGTAGTTGGCCGGCGTCATCTGCTTCAGACGGGTTTTTTCTTCTTCCGGCAGGGCCAGGCCATCGATAAACGTCTTCATGCCTTCGGCATCAACGCGCTTGCCGCGAGTTAGCTCTTTCAGCTTCTCATACGGCTTCTCAATGCCGTAGCGGCGCATCACGGTCTGGATCGGCTCAGCCAGCACTTCCCAGTTGTGATCCAGCTCGTCCAGCAGACGGTCACGGTTCACTTCCAGCTTGGAGATGCCTTTCAGCGTCGCCTGATAGGCGATCAGCGCATAGCCCACGCCCACGCCGAGGTTACGCAGCACGGTGGAGTCGGTCAGGTCGCGCTGCCAGCGGGACACCGGCAGTTTGCTGGCCAGATGCTGCATGACGGCGTTGGCCAGGCCGAGGTTACCTTCGGAGTTTTCGAAGTCGATCGGGTTCACCTTGTGCGGCATGGTGGAAGAACCGATTTCACCGGCGATGGTTTTCTGTTTGAAGTGGTTCAGCGCGATGTAACCCCAGACGTCGCGATCGAAGTCGATCAGAATGGTGTTAAAGCGGGCCATGCAGTCAAACAGTTCGGCGATGTAGTCGTGCGGCTCGATCTGCGTGGTGTACGGGTTCCAGGTGATGCCCAGCGAGGTGACAAACTCTTCGCTCAGCTGATGCCAGTCCACTTCCGGGTAGGCGGCGATGTGGGCGTTATAGTTACCGACCGCACCGTTGATTTTACCCAGCACTTCAATGCGCTCCAGCTGACGCAGCTGGCGCTCGAAGCGGTAAGCGACGTTGGCCATCTCTTTGCCCAGCGTTGACGGGGTTGCCGGCTGGCCGTGGGTACGGGAAAGCAGCGGAATATCGCGGTACTGCACGGCGAGATCCTTCACCGCGGCGATGATTTTATTCCAGTAAGGCACAATCACGTCGCGGCGCGCGGTATCCAGCATCAGCGCGTGGGACAGGTTGTTGATATCTTCTGAGGTACAGGCGAAGTGGATAAACTCAGACACGGCATGCAGGGCAGGCACGCTCTCCACTTTCTCTTTCAGGAAGTATTCAACCGCTTTTACGTCGTGGTTGGTGGTGCGCTCGATGGTTTTGATGCGCGCGGCGTCTTCTTCGCTGAATCCGGCGACAATAGCATCAAGGAAAGCGTTTGCGTCGGCGTCAAATGCAGGAACTTCCTTGATCGCAGCGTTGGAGGCCAGTTTTTGTAACCAGCGAACTTCAACCTCAACGCGGAATTTCAGCAGACCGAATTCGCTGAAAATGCCACGCAGTGGGCTGACTTTGTCGCCATAACGACCATCAACAGGTGAGACGGCGGTCAGAGAGGATAATTCCATTGTTGCTGCTCCAGGATCGGTTAAAAAAATCAGGTTGGTGTCCCGTTCAGGCGGGCCAGAATCGCTTTCGCCTCGTTAACAAGACGGCCACGGGAAAACATCAGCTGCAGGCGGCCACCGCCAACCTGCTGCCACAGCACCGCTGCGCGGATACCCGCCAGCAGCGCCGCACGAACTTTGCTCTGCACCTGCGTATTCTGCAGGATCGCCGGGGAACCGGTGACCTGAATACGCGGCCCGAGCGGGCTTATCACATCCACATAAATCCCGGCCATGGCGCTGACTAAGGTATCAGACTCCAGGCCATAGTGCGCCAGCTGGCGATCGAGCTGCGCAATGCGCCGCGACAGCTCGTTCATCGCATCCTTGTTGCCGTTCAGCTTGCGCTCCAGCACCATCAGGCTCAGGGTATAGCGCGTCAGCTCCGCGCCCAGCCCCTGACGGCTGTTGCTGTTCAGCACCGCCTGCAGGGTTTCCAGACCAAAGCGCAGGTTGGCTTCATCGTCGCCAAATACCGCCAGCGTGGAGGAGGGATTCAGATCCAGCAGGCTGTTCAGCGAGACCTTTAGCGCCTCCGGCGGACACTGGCCCTGGTGCGCCAATTGCTGCACCAGGTGAGCGGACTGGCAAATACCGGCCAGTGCCAGGGTAATATCATAATAGTTCTTCGCCACGATGACTCCTGTTGTCTTCCCTGCGCGTCGTCTGTATCAGGCACTTACCAGAGGCAGACGCTGTTCAATAATGCCGCCGCCGAGGCAGACTTCATCAAGATAAAATACCGCTGACTGGCCCGGCGTTACCGCTGCGACCGGCTCGTCGAAACGAACCTCTATGCGCTCATCGTCGATCGGCGTGATGGTGCACGGAATATCTTCCTGACGGTAGCGGGTTTTCACCACGCAGCGCAGCGGGGCGCGAAGCACTTCGCGATCCACCCAGTGCAGCTGTTGGGCGATCAGCCCGACCGACATCAGGCGTGGGTGATCGTGGCCCTGGGCGACGATCAGCACATTATTCGCCACGTCTTTATCCACCACGTACCACGGCTGTTCGCTGTGATCTTTGGTGCCGCCAATGCCCAGCCCTTTGCGCTGGCCGAGCGTATGATACATCAGCCCCTGATGCTGACCGACGGTGTCCCCGGCCACGGTAACGATCGGACCCGGCTGTGCGGGCAGGTAGCGGGCAAGGAACTCGGTAAATTTGCGCTCGCCGATAAAGCAGATGCCGGTGGAATCTTTCTTCTTCGCGGTAATCAGCTCCAGCTGTTCTGCGATGCGGCGTACTTCCGGTTTTTCCAGCTCGCCCACCGGGAACAGGCTTTGCGCGATCTGATCGGTGCCCAGCGTATAGAGGAAGTAGCTCTGATCTTTGTTGCCATCCAGGCCGCGCAGCAGACGGCTTCTGCCGTCAACGTCGGCACGGCGCACGTAGTGGCCGGTGGCGATATAGTCCGCCCCGAGATCTTCGGCGGCAAACTCAAGGAAGGCTTTAAATTTGATCTCTTTATTACACAGAATATCCGGGTTGGGCGTGCGGCCCGCTTTGTACTCCGCGAGGAAGTGCTCGAAGACGTTATCCCAGTATTCGGCGGCAAAGTTTACCGTGTGTAAATAGATGCCGAGCTTATCGCAGACGGCCTGCGCGTCGGCGAGATCGTCTGCTGCGGTGCAGTACTCTTCGCCATCGTCCTCTTCCCAGTTTTTCATAAACAGGCCTTCAACCTGATAGCCCTGCTGCTGCAGTAACCAGGCGGAAACGGAGGAGTCAACGCCGCCGGACATCCCGACGATCACTTTTTTCTGGCTGTTAGACATAATTACCTGACTTTAAAGTTTTTACCCTTATCCCCAAACCCGAGCGCACCGGCGGTTTTGATCTGTCGCAGTCGCAGACCGGGATCGGTCCGGCGCGATACTAAAAACTGCCGCTTTACCGTATTGGGGGATTTTCGGGCACCAGGAGTCGTTAAAGGCGACTCTGATAAAATTGCGGCAGCATTCTATCATGCACCGGCGGCGGGCGCATCCTCGCTAAACGGCCACTGGAAGGCGCTGAGGATCGACAGCGGATAGCGCGGGCCGTGCTGATAAACCCGCAGACTTTCGGCCACCAGCGGCGAGCGCAGTTTTTTCGACGTCAGGATCTCTTCCGGCGGCAGCCACCAGCAGCGATCGATGTCGCGGTCCTGCGGGTAGGTTTCAACGATAGCAGGCAGATCGAGGCAAAACAGAAAGCGCAGAAACGGCGTGTTGTCCGGTGCAATCCACTGGTGCATACCGAGAAACGCCTGCGGCACGGCTTCGATACCGGTCTCTTCCGACAGCTCGCGCGCGGCGGCCTGTAGCAGCGTTTCATTGGCCTCCAGATGGCCTGCCGGCTGGTTCCAGGTGGCGCGGCCGCGTACCCGTTCTTCAACAACCAGAAATTGTCCTTCGGCCTGAACGACGGTGGCGACGGTCACGTGCGGTTTGAACATGAGTAGCTCCTTAAAGTTAACGGCGTGCGGCTTCCACGCGCAGAGTCAGATCAGATGGCTGATATCGCGCCATTCGCCCGGGGCCAGTCCCTCTAACTGTAGCGTGCCCATCGAAAAACGAATTAAACGCAGGGTGGGGAAACCGATATGGGCGGTCATTCGCCGTACCTGGCGGTTACGCCCCTCAAACAGGGTGATCTTCAACCAGCTGGTGGGGATCGACTTCCGCTCGCGGATCGGCGGCTCGCGCTGCCAAAGCCAGTCGGGTTCAGCAACCCGTTCAATCCGGGCGGGCAGGGTGGGGCCATCCTTCAGCGTTAAGCCGTGGCGAAACGGCAGCAGGTCACTTTCAGCGGGTTCACCCTCAACCTGAACAAAATAGACCTTTCCGGTACGTTTTCCCGGCTGGGTCAGTTTGGCCTGTAGCGCACCGTCGTTGGTCAGCACCATCAGTCCTTCGCTGTCGCGATCCAGCCGACCAGCCGCATAAACACCCGTTTGCGGCACATAATCTTTCAACGTGCGCCGCCCGGACTCGTCGCTGAACTGGGGCAGAACATCGAACGGTTTGTTAAATAAAATCACCGAGCGCGGCCCTTTATCGACGGGTTTAGCGGCCTGGCGCGGGCTGTTCCGCTTAACGCGGTGAGGGCTAACAGAAGATTTTCGCATGGTCTTTGCACTTAGAAACAATAAGCGCATTATACCGCAATCCTGAGATGATTGGCGCGGAGTCAATATTCAAGTAGTATTGACGCGCATCTTACAAGTCATTAACAAAAAAAGCGCTCGAAGGAGAGGTTAATGGAAAGCAAAGTAGTTGTTCCGGCGGAAGGTCAGAAAATCACCCTGGAAAAGGGAAAACTGAACGTACCAAACAATCCAATCATCCCATTCATCGAAGGTGATGGCATTGGTGTGGACGTTTCTCCAGTGATGATCAAAGTTGTCGACGCCGCTGTGCAGAAGGCTTATAACGGTGAGCGTAAAATTTCCTGGATGGAAATTTACACCGGTGAGAAATCGGTAGAGCTCTACGGCCAGGACGTTTGGCTGCCGCAGGAAACCCTCGATCTGATTAAAGAATACCGCGTGGCTATCAAAGGCCCACTGACTACCCCAGTCGGCGGTGGTATTCGTTCCCTGAACGTTGCGCTGCGTCAGCAGCTTGACCTCTACATCTGCCTGCGCCCGGTTCGTTACTACACCGGCACGCCAAGCCCGGTTAAACGCCCTGAAGACACCGATATGGTGATCTTCCGCGAAAACTCCGAAGATATCTATGCCGGTATCGAATGGAAAGCGGGCACGCCGGAAGCGGATAAAGTGATCAAGTTCCTGCGTGATGAAATGGGCGTGAAGAAAATTCGCTTCCCTGAGCAGTGCGGTATCGGCGTTAAGCCGTGCTCTGAAGCCGGTACTAAGCGTCTGGTTCGTGCTGCCATCGAATACGCAATCACTAACGACCGTGATTCTGTAACCCTGGTTCACAAAGGCAACATCATGAAGTTCACCGAAGGCGCTTTCAAGGACTGGGGCTATGCTCTGGCACGCGAAGAGTTCGGCGGCGAGCTGATCGACGGCGGCCCGTGGGTGAAAATCAAGAACCCGAACACCGGCAAAGAGATCGTTATCAAAGACGTGATCGCCGATGCGTTCCTGCAGCAGATCCTGCTGCGTCCAGCCGAGTACGACGTTATTGCCTGTATGAACCTGAACGGTGACTACATCTCTGATGCCCTGGCGGCACAGGTTGGCGGTATCGGCATTGCTCCGGGCGCAAACATCGGTGACGAATGCGCACTGTTCGAAGCCACCCACGGTACTGCACCTAAGTACGCAGGCCAGGATAAAGTGAACCCAGGTTCCGTAATCCTGTCCGCAGAAATGATGTTGCGCCATATGGAATGGTTCGAAGCCGCAGACCTGATCGTTAAAGGCATGGAAGGCGCAATTAACGCCAAAACCGTGACCTATGACTTCGAGCGTCTGATGGACGGCGCTAAACTGCTGAAATCTTCAGAGTTTGGTGATGCAATGATCAGCCACATGTAATATGTGCTGTTGATGATTGTAGAGACGGGGGCCAGGTTGGCCCCCGTTTTTGTTGTGCTTATGGACTGATTTTTATATATGTCGCCAACTAATGAATCCAAAGTTTCAGGAACGTCGATTCAGCTAGCCACATTGCATGAATACCTGTTCACTGATGATTTGTCATGTCCAGGCTGGACGTTGCCGCACCGTCATTAATATTGGATGGCGCATTCCAGTCTCTGCCTTTTAAGGCATCATTCGTATTCATACTTGCTGAATCGTTGGCTGAGTTGAGTGATGAACCATCAAGCTCAGCATCGGCTTCGTCATCACCTGAATCCGTACTGGTAAAGCCCCCTTTGCTGGAAATCGTATCAGTACCACCCATCTCATTCGGCATGCTGTCGCTGGTTGAACCATCGTCATTTAAACAAGAATAGCCACCCAGATCATTAGGTTCGCAGTCAGTAGCCTGCGCGAAGTGAGTGAATGACGCCAAAGCAGATACCAGCGACAAGACAATAATTTTTCTCATTTTTTCAGCTCGTTTTGAAAAGATTATCACAGCATAAGTTCTTATAAGTTTGTGATGCTGTATGTAACCTGTTGTGAAGCTGAAGGATTCTGGTTATAAAAACAGCAAGATAATTCGTTGAATGAATCAAAAACCCAGGAAACATTTTGCCGATAACTCCCTCTCGACTGCATCTTCGCCCCGTAATCAGCTCAGACGCAGATGACCTTTTCAGAATTTATGGCGACCCTGCCACAAATACGTTTAATCCTGCAGGACCGTATCCTGATATTGATTATGCCCGTGGTGTTTTGGCTCGATGGCTTAAACACTGGGAAGATTACGCTTTCGGAAGTTGGGCTATCTCGCTAAAGGATAATCCCGAAAGAATTATCGGTTTTGGCGGGTTAAACATCCGCAGTTATGCTGATATTTCTATCAATAGCCTGGGATATCGCTTCTCCACGGAGTCGTGGGGAAAAGGCCTGGCGACAGAGTTTGCTAACTATGCGGTCAGCTATGGGTTTGGTGAAATCAAACTACCTGATATATCTGCCACAGTAAGAGCAAATCACCTGGCATCGCAGAAAGTCCTGACGAATGCCGGACTCAGATATGTACGGGACATTCATGATGTGAAAAATGCGCCCGCCAGCATGCTGTTTACACTGACCCACGCCGAATGGGATAAACAATAATGTTCGTTTTTGTTGGCTGGCATATAAACAGTTATCAAAAAAAGTTATCAAAAATCTCAATTTCAGACCGGAAAGTTATCCTATTCTGGGCTGGACCTTTACGCTGAACGTGCAGTCCGATGCCAGTCGGCCACGCTTCAATACCCCGGTAACCGCCGCTTAACCGGCTGAGACTTCACAATCGCGCTGTTGGTTTCTGCCTTATCGGTGATGCGATCCAGAATAAAATCCAGATGCTCGATGGAACGCAGATGCAGGCGTGCGATAAAGCAGTCGTCGCCCGTCACTTTGTCACATTCCGCAAGTTCAGGAATGGCTTCCAGCAGTTTCTGCACCTCATGCAGTTTTCCCGGCAGCGGCTTGATGCGGACGATGGCCTGCAGCGAGTAGCCCAGCGCGTGCGCATCCACCTCGACGGTAAAAGCACGAATTACACCGCGATCTTCCAGACGTCGCAGCCGTTCGGCCGCGGCGGGAGCGGAAAGGCCGATCTGTTCAGCCAGCGCTTTAATCGGCGTCCGGGCATCGGTTTGTAACAGCGCGAGCAGGCGGCGATCGATATCATCCAGGGCCATCAGTTTTTCTCCGTTTTTACCTTTTTAACACAGGTATTTTTGCATAAGTGCCTTGTTTATCGCAGGTGAATTTGTCGAAGTTGCGGGTAAATTATTGACCACGCGATCCGACACATTTGGGAAATCTGATGAACAACACGACACGCGGCACGCTGGAGATGACGGCGGCGATGATCATTTCCGGCACCATCGGCTGGCTGGTGACGCTTTCCGGCAGGCCGGTAACCGAAGTGGTATTCTGGCGCTGTCTGTTTGGCGCACTGACCCTGCTGCCCGTCTGTGCAGCAATGGGGCTGCTGCGGCACGGGCGGATCTCCCGGCGTCAGCTCCTGCTGGCGGCACTCGGCGGGGTGGCTATCGTGGTTAACTGGTTACTACTGTTTGCCGCCTATTCACGCGCATCCATCTCTATAGCGACGGCCGTGTATAACACTCAGCCGTTTATGCTGGTGGGACTGGGCGCGCTGTTTTTGCACGAACGCCTGACGCGGGCGAAGCTGGGCTGGCTGCTGCTGTCATTTGCCGGGTTACTGCTGATTGTGCAGACGCGGCCTGATACCGCTGTCAGCAGCAGCGATTATCTGATGGGGATTTTGCTGGCGCTGGGGGCGGCATTTTTCTATGCCCTGGCGGCGCTTATCACTAAAAAACTCAGTGGAATGCCGCCGCATTTTATTGCGCTGGTACAGGTGCTGGTGGGAGCGGTGCTGTTACTGCCGTTTGCGCTGCAAAGCCATGATGCCATTGCGCCCGCCAGCTGGTCGTTGCTGATGACACTGGGCGTCGTGCATACCGGATTAATGTATATCCTGCTGTACGGCGCGATCCAGCGCCTGCCAACTCACCTTACCGGCGCGCTTTCATTTATCTACCCGGTGGTGGCGTTTATCGTGGATGCCGTCGCTTTTGGGCATCGCTTACATCCGTTGCAGATGGCGGGGACCGCTGCTATTTTGCTGGCGGCAGCCGGGATGATGCGTGTTAAGCGGCTGCCAGCGCAGCCGTGTGCGGTTAACGATTAAGCAGGGAGGGCTGGCTGGCCCCCGATATCGCTTTCCACGTTAGTCGTAGTTGTTCGAGTGCGGATGCCCGCGCGTGATGAAGCAGGTGCGTCAGCCCGACACCGAGGCAAAATAAATTCCCTTTTCCAGCAACCGCTTTACAAAAACCTTCTGTTTCTGACCTTGATCAAAGCGGTAAAACAATATTACTGTATTTATATACAGTAACTTTTGAGGTCGTAACCATGAAGTTTTATCAGCCCGCAGAAATCCGCGCCATTCTGCACCTGCCGTTGTTTATCAGCCGGGTGCCCTGTGGCTTTCCGTCGCCTGCGCAGGACTACATTGAGCAGCGCATCGACCTCAATGACCTGCTGGTGAGCCACCCCAGCTCAACCTACTTTATCAAGGTCAGCGGCGATTCGATGATTGAAGGTGGAATTGGCGAGGGCGACATGCTGGTGGTGGACAGCTCGCTGAAGGCGGAACACGGCGATATTGTGGTGGCCGCGCTGGACGGCGAATTCACCGTCAAGCAGCTGATGCTGCGGCCTTATCTGCACCTGCGGCCGATGAACTCCGCCTATTCGATTATGCCGATTCCCGATGCTGATCAGTTCGACATCTTCGGCGTGGTGAAGCACGTGATTAAAACGCTGGGTAAGTGATGTTTGCCCTCGTGGATGTAAATTCATTCTACGCTTCGTGCGAAACGGTGTTCAGACCGGATCTGAAGGGTAAACCCGTCTGCGTGCTGAGCAACAACGACGGCTGCGTGATTGCCCGCTCGGCGGAGGCAAAGGCGGTCGGCGTAAAAATGGGCGAACCCTATTTTAAAATCAAAGACCACCTGCGGCAGCACCGGGTGAGCGTGTTCAGCTCAAACTATGCGCTCTACGCCGATATGAGTCTCCGGGTGATGACCACGCTGGAGGAGATTACCCCGGCGGTAGAGGAGTACTCGATCGATGAGGCATTTATCGATCTGACCGGCGTACGCAACTGCCGGGTGCTGGAAGAATTCGGGCACGAGATCCGTGAAACGGTGAAGCGCGATACGCACCTGAATGTGGGCGTCGGGATTGCCCAGACCAAAACGCTGGCAAAGCTGGCCAACTACGCGGCAAAAACGTGGACGCGGACCGGCGGCGTGCTGGATCTGTCGAACGTGGATCGCCAGCGCAAGCTGATGGCGCTGGTGCCGGTGGAAGAGGTGTGGGGTGTGGGTCGGCGAATTAGCAAGAAGCTGAATGCGATGGGCATTATTACCGCAAAAGATCTGTCGGAACAGAGCACGTGGATTATCCGCAAGCACTTTAACGTGGTGCTGGAGCGCACGGTGCGAGAACTGCGCGGTGAACCGTGCCTGGCGCTGGAGGAACAGGCACCGAACAAGCAGCAGATCCTCTGCTCGCGTTCGTTTTCCTCGCGGATCGTTGACTATGCCGATATGCGTGAAGCGGTGTGTAACTATGCAGTGCGCGCGGCGGAAAAACTGCGGGCAGAAAAGCAGTACTGTCGGCAGATTGCGGTGTTTATTCGCACCAGTCCACATACGGTGAATGAACCGTTTTACGGCAATCAGGCGATGAGTATGCTGCTGACGCCGTCCAATGATACCCGGGATATTATTCGTGCCGCGATACATGCACTCGATCGCATCTGGCGCGACGGGCACCGATATATGAAGGCCGGGGTGATGCTCGGCGACTTTTTCAGCCACGGCGTTTCGCAGCTTAATCTGTTCGATGATTTCAAACCGCAGCAGAACAGCGAGGCACTGATGCAGGTGATCGACCGCGTGAACCAGAGTGGCAGGGGCACGCTGTGGTTTGCCGGGCAGGGGATTCAGAAACCCTGGGCGATGAAGCGCGAAATGCTGTCACCGGCTTATACCACCCGCTATCAGGACCTGCCGATGGCGAAGTAATCCGGCACTTATGGAGAGTGAGTTTACTCAGATGTTCTCTTGCCTGGCCGCAACAGGAATAATTTCGATTAAGCGCCTGAACTTTCCGCCACCGCCCGCAGTGGGTGAGAAAATAGGATTACATTTGGGCGGCAGGAAAAATGAGAAAACATGCTGCCGTAATATTCTTTTAGCGTGAGTGTGATCTTTCTCTTAATTAACAAAAAAATGTTAAAAGAAATAAATAAATTATAACGTTATGATTTATATAAAAATAAAAATAACTCCCGGCCTGAATTTTCTACCACAACGTAAAGCCTTTCTATCTTTGCGGGGCATCATAAATTTCAGCAGTTGATCTGCATCTGTTCGATATGCACATTCTTAAGCCGTACTTGTCCCCTTATTCGTTGATTTCGTGCTGATTACGTTCAGGAGCTGTTTTATGCAATTTATTTCCGCAAAAACCATTCATGACCTGCTGGAATGGGAGGGCGTCATCAACGCCATTCACTCGGCGCATCTGGGGGCTCGCCATACCGGGGAAGGCTTTTTCCTCGGTGATGCTGCTTATGGCCTGCTTAGCCGGGGCGTTATTCTGCCCGGTCGCGGTGCCGGGTTAAAGATCGCCTCAATTTATCCGGCTAACGCACAGGCAAAACCGCCACGCGCGGCGGAGGATGCCGCTTTTGTGGTGATAGACGAAGAGACAAAAGCGATCTCTGCCGTGCTTGATGGCCCGGCGATTACCCGCTGGAAAACGGCGGCAGATTCGGTGGCTGCTGCCCGCATACTGAGCCGTGAAGACAGCGCCACACTGCTGGTGCTGGGGGCCGGACCGGTGGCAACGGCGCTGGTCGATGCCTATTTGCATATCCGACCGTCCATTCGCACCGTGCTGCTGTGGAACCGCACGGCTGAAAAGCTGGCTGCGACGCTGGCCACGCTGAGAGAGAAGGGAATTGAAGCGGAAATTGTGCAGGATCTTAGCGCGGCAGTAGGCCGCGCGGACATTATCACCGCGGCCACCAGCTCGGCGTCACCGCTGATTTTGGGGAAAGATGTGCAGCCCGGTACGCATATCGATCTGCTGGGTGGATATCGCCCGGATATGCAGGAAGCAGACGGCGAAGCGGTGGCAAAAGCACGGGTATTTGTCGACGACCGGACCAACGCCGCGATGTCAGGCGATCTTCATATTCCACTGCGGTTGGGCATGATTACGGAACAGCATATCGAGGCCGATCTCTATGAAATTTGCCAGAACACGAGCTTCTGCCGGCAGCAGCAGGATATTACGCTGTATAAGAATGCGGGCGGCGCGCACCTGGACCTGATGGTCAGCCTGCTGGTGATCGATCGTTTAAACCGGTAATCCGTAGCGTAGAGACGTTATGATTCACCCGGTGGTTATTTTTACTGGCGCTTATCGGGTGGATGCCGGTTAGTGGTCCGCCGATCTAATGACGCCGGGGTCGATGCAGGATCTCACCCAGCATCCCCGGCAGGCAGGCGCCAACGATCACCAAAAATCCCATCAATGGCCCCCCAATCAGCAACAGGGCACAAAATAGTACGGCGTTCATGTCTGTCCTTTCGTTGTTTTTTCTTCTTTCAGGAACGTAAATAGCGTGGCTTTGCTGCACCTAAAGTGTCGATTATGCATTGATCGGAATCACAATTTCGCAGGGCTAAAATATGGCAAGGCTGGCTACTGGCCGATTGCGTTTCAGGGAAAATATTTCGGGCCATGAGGCGTGATTAAAAAGGGAGTAAAGCATAAGAATTCTTTCAGAGGAGATTAAGCAGTGTATGTTATAACAGTTAATATTTACTTATATTTACGTAAAAAAAAAGCCCGCTAAGAGCTTTAATGCGGGCCAACACCAGGGAAATCGATTAATTTTAATGATAGGAGTATTCTCAGTTATTGCCAGGCAAAAACGCGTTATTTGCGAGCGAAATCAAAAAAAATGTTGGATTGCCCTTTCCCACATTAATACTCTTCAGAAATCAGCCACTGGTCCGCTTCCTCAAACATTTCTTCGATGATACGCATCAGCGTGGCCTTATCGGTTTTACTGGCGTCACTTTTTACGCCGTTGGCCTGCATCGGTTTCACTTTGACCAGCGCATCAGGGAAAACCCGCTGAACGCGTTTTTCCAGTTCTTCCAGTATCAGCTGCTCGGCGTTCGCCAGTCCCGCCACGTTGCGCTTGTCATAAATCAGTTCAACAAACATTTTACTTCCGCTCCCTTTGAATTTATCTGTATAAAAATACAGGTATATGAGAGCGGGTTCAAACACTATTTCGCGAACCGACCGGGTGCTCGGCCCGCGTTCTGGCTGGCTTCAGTCAACTATACCGCGCTGCGGGTGAGTTTTCGCTAAATCACTGATTCGCTGGTGACGAGCCGAGAATGGTATGGCCGGAGATTGTCAGTGCGGCATCGCTGCCGTTAACGTTAAGCTCAGCCCGTGCGCCCAGCGGGAGCGTAACGGTATCGTGACCGTGGCCGAAGTCCAGACCGGTTACCAGCGGCAGTCCGCTGCGCTGGGCTATAAGCTCCCATACGCTGCTGAAATCGTAACCGTTATCGTAGTCAGAAAGCGTGTTGCCGGTAAAACTGCCGGTCACAATGGCTTTTTGCCGCGCCAGAATGCCGCTTTCCAACAGCTGTAGCAGCATGCGTTCAACGCGGAATGGATGCTCATTAACATCCTCGATCACCAGAATTCCGTCGCGGATATCCGGCAGCCAGGGAGTGCCGATCAGCGAGGCGATCATCGCCAGATTTCCCCCCCAGAGCGTGCCCGACGTGCTGAGCTGCTGTGGCGTGGTCTGCCAGCGCAGGGTGAACTGCGCAGAGGTCAGCGCCAGCCAGAAGTTGTTGAGGGTGAAATCAGAGAGCGTTTCCGCACCAAAATTTCCTGTCAGCATGGGGCCGCTAAAGCTCTGCAATCCGGCCTGAGCCAGCAGGGCAAGCTGTATGGCAGTAAAATCACTGTGCCCGCACAGCGCAACGGGCCTGCCGCAAAGGCGGTCCGCCAGGCTTTTATAGTCAAGATTTGGCAGCAGGCGGCTGGCACCATAGCCGCCGCGTACGGCCAGCACAATGTCCGGCAGCGTTTCCAGCCGCGCAAGATCGTTAACGTCGGCCAGCCGCTGGCTGTCGCTACCGGCAAAACGCTGTTCGCGTCTGCTGATAATGTCGGTATGGGTCACCCGATGTCCGTCTGCACGCAGGCGGTCAATACCGCGCTGTGCGGCATCCGGATTGTGGCAAAAGCCAGAAGGGGCGATCAGATGAATATTTCGTGGAGACACGGTCATAATACGTACTTATCTCATCCGGATAGTGGTTTTACCGACGTTTATCAACAATTTTGACAGCATGTACGGCAATAAAAAGTGTGCTCTGCCGCAGGCTGGTGAAAATTTATACGCCGGTAAGTGAATTATTTTTGTACACTCGCTGTCGAATTCTTTCGATGATGACGAAAAGCCGTAGTGATGTCATCAGCCGCAGCCAGCAAATTAAGAATTACGGCAATTTTCTGCTAACCGGCAAGTCGTATGATAGGCGCGACGCCAGGCCCAGAGGATAAACAAGCGTGCATAAATGCGTGAAATTAGCAGCCATGATGGCTGCACTACTGTTGGCAGGTTGCGCCAGCGAACCCGCAAAGAAGATCGTTCATCAGCCGGATACCCCGCTGACGTCAGCACCGCCACAGAAAGTGGCACAGGCCTGGTCACTCTTTACTGAAAATGCCGCCCGTAGCTACGGTGTCGATCAGAAACTGGTGGATGCCATTATTGCCGTGGAGTCCGGCGGCAATCCAACGGCGGTCAGCAAATCTAACGCCGTTGGCCTGATGCAGATTAAAGCCTCCACTGCCGGGCGCGAAGTGTATCGTGCACAGGGCCGCCACGGGCAGCCGAGCAAAAGTGAACTGCGCGATCCGGTAAAAAATATCGATATCGGCACGGCCTATCTGCGCATCTTACAGCAGCAGCAGCTGGCCGGTATCCGCAATCCTGAGACCCTGCGCTACGCGACTATCGTTTCCTATGCTAACGGTGCCGGTGCGCTACTGCGGACTTTCTCGCGGGATCGTAATCGGGCGATTGCGATGATTAATGCCATGAGCCCGGATGAGTTTTATCAGCACGTGCAGAACAATCACCCGGCGGCGCAGGCTCCGCGCTATTTATGGAAGGTGACAACCGCCTATCGTACGATTTAAGCCGTCAACCGGTGTTGATAAGTACCAAAAAAATTGCTGAAAAAGTTTGTCCTTAAATCACAGACTTAGAATCCTCTCCTATACTTACTGCAGTTTTAATCGTGCCAGTTTGATAACGGTAATCATTAAGGAGGGGAGAAAATGGGTAGTGTCATCCTATGGATTATTTTTGGACTGATCGTTGGTATTGTCGCCAAGTGGATTATGCCAGGTAAGGACGGTGGCGGCTTTATCATTACCGTGGTGCTGGGGGTTGTCGGTGCGGTTGTCGGCGGCTGGATCAGTACCTTCTTTGGTTTTGGCAAGGTCGACGGGTTTAATTTCGGAAGCTTTGTGGTTGCGGTGATCGGCGCGATTGTGGTGCTGTGGATTTATCGCAAGGTACGTAGCTGATACGAATGGGGCCTGCGGGCTGGTTTCGTTGAGAATTGTGGAGCCACTCTCTGTTAAGGAGAGTGGCTTTTTTATTGGTGGCGTGGATGCTTGCATTGGTGCATTGGTGCATTGGTGCATTGGTGCATTGGTGCAGGGGGGAAGCGGTGATAGCGGTGATAGCGGTGTCAGGGAGTCAGCCTGTACGGCGGCCGGGCGGTCCTCGCGCCGCGCGTTGCGCGTTGCGCGGTGCCCTCGGTTGCCGCATCTGGCCGGTCGGACCGGCGGAGACGGTACATCCTTGTACCGACCCCGCCTGACGCCAGCGTCCTGCTGGCGTCTCCTGGCCAGCTGCTTTCACCTCGGCGCTGCGGATTACCCGTCCGCCGCACAGGCTGACTCCCTTCGGTTATGCGTGTCGCTGCCTGATCTGAATGGGACGATTTCCTGAAGGCAGCACTGAAGTCACGGAGCGGACTGGCGGATTTCCCGGTTGGGCATCCACAGCGCTGAACGGAGAGAGGAAGGCCGGATTCGGCCGCATGGACGCGGACGAAAAGTGCAGCCGGGGCAGGACGCCCCGTCTGCACTGGTCCGAAAGGCTGACGAAAGAAGTGAAGGCACCGCAACGCGGCGCGAGGACCGCCCATTAGGGAAACCCGCCAGTTAGCGCGATCACTGGTCATGCAGGCAATAAATAACCAATCAGCACGGTCACCGTACACGCAACGAATCACCGATTCAGCCAAACGATCTGAGCCAGCGCACCTGAGCGAGCTGGCTCAAACTGGGATTAGAAATCATACCCCACGGTCGCCACCACCGAACGCTCCGCGCCCCAGTAGCAGTAACCATAACCGTAGCAGGCCGCCACATAGTCACGTCCGGTCAGGTTATTGGCATTCACCTGCACAAATGCACCTTTCAGGCTGCTGTTCCATGCACCCAGATCCGCACGAACCGATGCATCAAACAGCGTTACCGACGGCAGGCGCACGGTATTGGCATTGTCCGCCCACTGCTTACCGATATAGCGCACACCCGCACCGGCACTCAGACCATAGTCAAACTTGTAGTTAGCCCAGGCAGATGCAGTCGCATTAGGGGAAACGTACGGCGTATGACCGTTGATAGACTCACCGGTCGAGGCATCAATCGCTTCTTTATAACGAACGCGGCTCAGCGTGTAGTTGGCGATCGTGCTCAGGCGCGGCGTCAGCTGATTACGCGCTTCCAGTTCCAGACCGCGCGAGTTGACCTTGCCGGCCGGGTCGTAATAGCCACCCTGCACGTTACGGCTGCCGACGTTTTTCTGCGTCAGATCGTACACCGCTACGGAGTAGAGATCGGACGTTCCCACCGGCTGGAATTTCACACCGGCCTCATACTGCTCGGCGGTGGTAGGTGTCAGCAGATTGCCGTCAGCACCGGTCAGCGACTGCGGCGTGATAGCCTGGCTGTAGCTGACGTACGGTGACACACCGTTGTCGAAGGCGTACAGCAGACCGGCGCGTCCGCTCACGTGGTCATCCTGGCGGCGATTATCGTTACCGAGGTCGATATTATTGATTTTCGACACGATGCGGTCATAGCGGCCGGACACGTCGAAATGTACGCGGTCCCACTTCATCTCATCCTGCAAATACATCCCGGTCTGATAGTACTGGCGCTCGGAGTGAACAAAATTATAGTTCGGACGCACACCGATGGTTTGACCCGTTGCCGTATTCAGCTGTGAGCCATAGCCGCTGGCGTCGTGCAGGTCGTTTTTATACTGATGGTATTCCACGCCCAGCACCACTTTATGCTCAATGTCAGCGGTCGCGAAATCAGCTTCCAGCTGGTTGTCGATGGCGAAAGCATCCAGCGAAGAGCGGGAGCCGGAGTAGTAGCGATTCATAATATCGCTGTCGGCAGAAACCCAGCCAATCTGGTAGATCTGGTCCAGGTCGACATTGGAATGGCTGTAGCTGGCGGTAGAGCGAACGGCCCAGGTATCGTTGAAGCGATGGGCGAATTCGTAGCTGTAGATCTGCTCATGGCGCTTGAAGCGGTCGAGGTCGGAATCGCCGTCGTAGAAACCGGTACTCAACTTCTTGCCGTTGTGCTCGTAAATGCTGCCATCACCTGGTACGGAACCGTGGTAGCCGCCGGACGGATCTTTTTGCAGATAGGCTTTTACCAACAGCGACGTGTACTCATCAGGCTGCCACAACAGGGAAGGGGAGATCGCGTATTTCTCTTCACGGGTGTGGTCGTACTGCGTGTCGCTGCTGTGGGTCAGGCCGGTCAGACGGAAGGCCAGCTGGTCGTTAATCGCATTGGTGTAATCAACGGCCACGCCGGAAGTGCTGTTATTTCCCACGTAGGTACGGAAGTGGCCTTCTTCAGTGAACTGCGGGCGTTTAGACGTTTCCATCACCAGACCGCCCGGCACGGTTTGACCGTACAGCGCGGAGGAGGGACCTTTAATCACGTCGATACGTTCCAGGAACCACGGGTCCACTTGCAATACGTTAAAGCTGCCCGGATCGCTCATCAGGCGCAGGCCATCGAGGAAGATGTTATCCACATCACCGCCGTGGAAACCGCGCAGGGAAACGGTGTCATAACGGGTGGCGGCGCCGCCGAAGTTGGTGAAGGCACCGGCAGTGTAGTTCAGTGCCTGGTTGACGCTCATGGCACCCTGGTCTTCCATCTGCTGGCGGGTAACAACCGAAACGGACTGCGCGGTGGTAATCAGCGGTTCATCGGTTTTGGTCGCGCCCTTGCTGCTTTTGACCGTGTAGCCTTCGGTCGGTGAAGTGGCGGATTCTTCCGGTGCGCTGGTTACCGTAATGGTGTTTTCTGCGGCAAAGACGATCCCGGGTGCGACGAGCGCGAGTGAACAGAGCAGCGCAGAACGCTTCAGGTTGAAAGCCATACTCATTGTTAAAGTCTCTTATTAGGGTTTAGAACGTGCCACCGCGTTGAGTGCGGTTTATCTGTCTGTATTGATATAGGCAGATAAATGTAAAGAGTTGTAATAATATCAATGAGAAGTATTATCTTTTCGATTAACGCTTTCAAGTGTTAATTACAGTTAATAATTGCCTGTTGTAGTTCAGTAATTAACCTGAAAATGATGGGCTTGAGGCTTGAGGCTTGAGGCTTGAGGCTTGAGGCTTGAGGCTTGAGGCTTGAGGCTTGAGGCTTGAGGTTTGAGGCGCAGGTGTCCGGGAGTCAGCCTGTGCGGCGGGCGGCCGGTCCTCGCGCCGCGCGTTGCGCGGTGCCCTCGGTTACAGCATCTGGCCGGTCGGACCGGCGGAGACGGTACATCCTTGTACCGACCCCGCCTGACGCCAGCGTCCTGCTGGCGTCTCCTGGCCAGTTGCTTTCACCTCGGCGCTGCGGATTACCCGTCCGTCGCACAGGCTGACTCCCTTTCGGCTATGCGTGTCGCTGCCTGATCTGGATGGGGCAATTTCCTGAAAGCAACGCTGAAGTCACTAAGCAGACTGGCGGATTTCCCGCCCGCTGTACAGGCTGGCTTCCTTTCGGCTATGCGTGTTGCTGCCTGAACTGAATGGGTCGTTTTTCTGAAGGCATCGCTGAAGTCACGAAGCGGACTGGCGGATTGCCCGTCCGCCGCACAGGCTGACTCCCTTTCGGCTATGCGTGTCGCTGCCTGATCGGAATGGGTCGTTTTCCTGAAGGCAAAGCTGAAATCACGAAGCGGGCTGGCGGATTGCCCGTCCGCCGCACAGGCTGACTCCCTTTCGGCTATGCGTGTCGCTGCCCGATTTGAATGGGTCGATTTCCTGAAGGCAAAGCTGAAGTCACGAAGCGGACTGGCGGATTACCCGTCCGCTGCACAGGCTGACTCCCTTTCGGCTATGCGTGTCGCTGCCTGATCGGAATGGGTCGTTTTCCTGAAGGCAACACTGATGTCATGAAGCGGACTGACGGATTACCCGACCGCCACACAGGTTGGCTCCTTTTCTGCTATGGGGGGCGCCGCCTGATCTGAAAGGGGCATTTTCCTGAAGGCAATACTGAAGTCACAAACCGGACTGGCGGATTACCCGTCTGCCGCGCAGGCTGACACCCTTTCGGCTATGCGTGTCGCTGCCTGATCGTAATGGGCCGTTTTCCTGAAGGCAACACTGAAGTCATGAAGCAGACTGGCGGATTTCCCGGTTGGGCATCCACAGCGCTGAACGGAGAGAGGAAGGCCGGATTCGGCCGCATGGACGCGGACGAAAAGTGCAGCCGGGGCAGGACGCCCCGTCTGCACTGGTCCGAAAGGCTGACGAAAGAAGTGAAGGCACCGCATCGCGGCGCGAGGACCGCCCATTAGGGAAAACCACCAGTCAGCGTTGCCATCGGTTGTTACCATCGGCTATGTAGCCCGTCTCCACTGGTCCGAAAGGCTGACAAAAAAAGTGAATTCACGTTACTGCGCCGCTTTCTCCACCCCGATATCACCCACGTTATTACAGGTCTTATCCTTCGGACAATAAAGATCCAGCAGCTTCAGCGTCACCCCATTGGTCCAGCCAAAACCATCCTGTAACGGATATTCACCACCGCCGCCACCGCCCAGACCTTTCCCTTCCACCACGTATTTTTCCACCAGCTTGTGCTCTTTATCGTAGGTCGCCTGCACATTCTGCAGGAAACGCATGCCAACCTCTTTTGCCAGCTCCTGCTTACCATAGTGATTCAGCCCCTCAACGGCAGCCCACTGCAACGGTGCCCAGCCGTTGGGTGCATCCCACTGCTGGCCGTTGTTAACGGTCGTGGTGACCAGGCCGCCTTCCTTCAGCAGCTGCGCCTGGACGGCACTGGCGGTTTTGCTTGCGTGCTCATCGGTGGCCGCCTGCAGGTAGAGCGGGAACAGCGCGGCGGCGGTCAGCTGCGGGCGCACGCTGGCTTTCTGCCAGTCGTAATCCGCGTACCACCCCTGTTTTTCATCCCACAGATAGCGGTTGATTGCTTGCTTGCGGGTTTCCGCCTGCGCATCAAAACGCTTTGCTGCCGCATCGTCTTTGGCGATCTGGTTGGCTTTTGCCAGGGTTTTCTCCAGGTGGAACACCAGCGCATTCAAATCGACCGGAACGATGCGCGTGGTGTGGATAGTGCTGAGATCGTCGGGCTTATCAAACCAGCGCGAGCTGAAATCCCAGCCCGAGGCCGCACCCGCACGCAGATCGCGATACAGCGCAGCCTTTTCACGATTTTTGGCTTTATCGGCGGTGCTGATGTCATCCATGTAAGATTCGGTACGCGGCACATCACGCGCATCCCAGTAGCGGTTCAGCACCGTGCCATCTTTCAGCTTCACTACGCGCTTGCTGGCGGCACCGGCGGCCACGCTGTCGGCATCGGCCATCCAGTAGTCGTACTCTTTTTGCAGCTGCGGGCGATATTTGCTGTAAACCTCGTCGCCACCGTGCGTGGCCAGCAGATCGACCATCATACTGAAGAACGGCGGCTGTGAGCGGCTCAGGTAGTAGCTGCGGTTGCCGTTCGGAATATGGCCGTACTTATCCAGCTCTGAGGCGAAGTTGTCCACCATGTCCTGCACGCGATCCCAGTGACCGCTCTCCGCCAGCCCCAGCATGGTGAAATAACTGTCCCAGTAATAGACTTCGCGGAAGCGACCGCCTGGAACCACATAGGGCTTCGGCAGCGGCAGCAGGGAATCCCACTGGTTAGCCTGGCTCGCGGAACGGGTCAGCACCGGCCACAGGCCGTTAATATGTTCACGCAGGCTCTGCCCGGCGGGAGGTACATACTTTTCCCCCTCTGCGGGCAGTGTAAAGTTGGTATTCACAAAGCGCTTCAGGTCAAAATTGCCCTGGGTTTTCTGCATCTGCCAGTCGGCGAGAATAGCGGTCGGATCGCCGTGAGGCACCGCATCGGCGAAGGTTTTCTGGTCCGGGTAGAGTTTCGCTGCCTGAACGGCGTGATACAGCGGTCCGAGACGCACATCCGGCGGCTGCGGAGTACTGCTCAGCATCCGCTGATTATCTTCCGCCTGCGCCGTACAGCTGGCCGCGACGATTCCCGCCAGCAGGAGCGGATAAATCAGGCGCGTACTCAATCGACGTTGTTCGACTTTTCTCATCGGCTTTTCTCCATGTCCAGATCCGGTTTGATCTGTAAGCTATTGACCCTGCGAAAAACTTTAGACGACTTTTCGCATTTGGTCAGGGAGGCAGGCCGGAAAATGTGAGTCAGACGGGCATTTTTGCGCTTATAGAGGCGGGAAAAACCGTGCCGATAATACGTTATTTATCCATAAAGTCGGATGAATAACGGCATCGGCGGCAGGTTCAGGTCAGTGCCTGACTAAATCATCCACAGCGTGGAAAATATCGCTACCAGCCACAGGCAGATCAACGCACAGATTGCCCGATGCAGTATCCGACGTGCGCCCAGCCAGCGATCCTCCAGTGAACGCGTAGCTCCGGGTTTCACGGCCCACAGACGAGCCATCCCGGCATCAAATGCGGCAAGGTCATCCTCACTGTTTACCAGCTGAAACAGCCGCTCATCCAGCCACAGACGCCAGCAGTAATACTGCGTCAGCAGAAACAGCAGCAGCAATAACGCGCTCTGATATGACCCGAACAGAAGCAGTGCCAGCAACAGCGGCGGCAGGGCAAGTGCGGAAAAGAAGCGCCAGCTGGCGAGATGAATATGAATCACGCGCTGCGTCATACGGATGTCGGGCATTGTGCCTCCTTAAACTGTTCCAGCAGCCGGAGATGATCCGGCGTCAGCACCACCTGAGGTCGCTGCGAGCGGATCATTGCCACCGCAGCTTCAACACTATCGGCATGCTTTTCCGCCAGTAGCCAGGCGGCCACCACCGTTGCACTGCGGGAAAGTCCAAGGGCGCAGCAGACCCGCAGTGTGTCCTGCGACTGACGCAGCAGGCTTAGCCGATCCACCGTGCGCTGTAGATCGGCGATTTCCGGCACCAGCAGATCCATCATTGGACAGCTGTGCCAGATCGTCCCTGGTTCAAGACGGTGATGAAATTCAGCGGTCAGATCCAGCACGGCCGCCTGCGGTGACGCCTTATCGGGAAAACTGCCAAGGGACACACCGCCTGAAATCGGCGACGACGCGGGTAACCGGCGGGAAAACCAGCGTTTCGACAGCCTGGCTCCAACCAGATAGGGCAACAGCAGCCAGCGGGCCGAAAGCGATATCTGGCCCTCCTGCGTTTTCTGAAATACGCGGGTTCCCAGCCCGCCATACCCGGCTGCCACCATCAGCAGCGCGGCGGCGGGCCACAGCAGTACGGCACAGTAAGGCATCGCCCACGCGATAAGCCCCAGCAGCAGCGCAGCAGCGGCATAGCGTGCCGCAAGCCGCCGGGCGTGAGAAGAGGGGCGCTGCCAGCGCCAGCTACCCGACATCGGAATGGCATAGCTGATAGCGATGCCCGCCGCAATACCGGTCAGCACGTCAATAAAATGGTGCTGCCAGGTGGTCATCACCGACACCGCGATTAGCCAGAATCCGCCACCGACCAGCCAGCGCATCGGGCCAGTCACATGCTGGCGAAAACGCAGCCACAGCAGCCAGGCCAGAATAATATGCAGTGAGGGCGCCTGATTATAGGGCAGGTCGAACTGTTCAAGCTTGTGGAACAGCCAGCCGAAGATCCCCGGTGATTCCGGGCGGCTAAAGGTGAACCGCAGTGGGAAAAGTAAAAATCCAATGCAGGCCACCAGCGACGCCGCCAGCAGTCGCAAAGCATGGCGTGTCAGCTCGCGCTGAGAAGTGCAGATAAACAGCGAAAGGCCGTACAGCAGATCGATGCTCCAGTAGGGCACGATGGTCCAGGGGATAAACGGGATCGCGTGTTCCCAGCTGAAAATCAGGCTGCCGACATCGGCACGGGTGGCGGTAAAATGGTTGACCTGACCGTAGCTGAGAAAGAACAGCGGCCCGAGCAGCAGCAGCCAGCAAAGCCCCTGTATCCACAGGCGATAACGGCCCGGTGCGATAGCCGAATCAGCCATGGGGCATTCTCACCGCCAGCGATACGGTGAAAATACCGAATTCATCAATCGCCTGCTGGCGCTTTTCGAAACCGGCTTCTTCCACCAGCGTATCCATCTCTTTCTGGCTGCGCACGCGCATAATCCACGGCATGCCGTTTTGATGGCTGGTCAGCGTCCAGGCGATAGTTTTGAGCTGCGGATGCCACGGCTGCCCGGTATACACCAGCACGCCGCCCGGTGGGATCGCCGCCGCCAGCCCGGCCAGCGAGGCTTTAATCAGCGCATTATCCGGGAACAGTTCATACAGCCCGGAGACGATGCCCAGCGTGGGTGCCGGATCGAGCGCGGCCAGGGATTCGGTATCAAACGCATTGCCGTGGCGGAAATGTACCCGCTCGCTCAGCCCGCGCTCTGCGATCATCGCCTGTCCTTTCTCCACGTTGAGATCGCTGTAATCCCGCAGCAGAATGCTGTCGACGCCAGGCTGATGTTCCAGCGCATCCAGCACGTAGCGGCCGTGCCCGGCAGCAATATCCACCACCCGTACCGGCAGGTTTCCCTGCTGTAGCTGCGCTACCGCGGTGCTAATCATCCGCTGGAGGTTTTCTTTGCGTATCCGAATACCGCGCCAGCCGATGCTGTTCAGGTACTGACGATCGATGACCCGCCCCAGTATGCCGTAGCCTTCCGGCCGATTGCGGTAGACATAATCCAGCGTACTGCCGGAATCAAAGCCGGTTTCATAGCCCAGCCGCATTCCCGCAGACTGCCGGCCGATGGTTTTCATGCCGTAGCGCATCGCGGCGTAAAACAGCCCCTGCGGCGAGCGTGAATTCGGCGGAGCCTGCAGTTCGCGAAAGGCGTCCGCGCTCGGGCTCCAGCGATCTTCCTGACCATAGTCAAAGACGTAAGGCGCAGTCGTATAAAGACGGTCGATAAAGTTTTTCATCTTATCGAACGCCAGCTGGCGATCTTTCTCACCCAGCGTGTCGTGGTAGAAGCCGGGCAGGATATGCTGCTCTTTGATTGCGCTGCGCAGACCGGCATAAAACTGCTTCTGCGGTTTAGCGTGCACTACGAAGTCATCGCCGGAAATCAGCAGCTGGGTCGGCAGGGTGATAGCAGCAGAATCGGAGACAATGCGTTCGGCGGTCTTGTAGAGATCGAGCAGGATATTGACGGCGATCTGCCGGGTAATCAGCGGGTCCTGCTCGAAGCTGGCGATGCGCTGCGGATCGTGGCTGAGGAATTTCCCCTTCACGTAGGAATTGACGTAAAACAACCCGCGTATGCGCTGCATTAATCTCAGCCCTGCGCGGGCAAAAGGCACATACAGTTTGACCTTAAAGGCGGGAGATGCCAGTACCATGCCGCGTATTTTCGGCGCGTAGTCGTGTACCCAGGTGGCGACCAGAACCGCTCCGACGCTTTGGGCAACTGCCACGATATCCTCCAGGCCAACCTGTGCATCACGGGCAACAAAGCGCACGAATTCATCGACGTCCAGCACTGAACGCGCCAGGCTTGGGCTGTAGCCGCGATCGCCGGGCGTGTGGCCGTGGCCGCGCGCGTCCCAGGCATAAAAGTGCGTGTCGGGCATCATCAGCTCATCGACAACGTGCTGCAATCGCCCGGAGTGCTCGTGCCCGCGATGAAACAGCACGATGACTTTACGGCTGCCGCTTTCCGCAGCGGGCCAGTGGCGAAAATAGAGCGTGGCTCCGTCACTGGTGGCGAAGGTGCCTTCCTGATATTCACGTGATGGCTGAGTCATGGCCGTTTCCTTTTGTCAGGCGGTTTTCGCCGCAATCGCACAGCGGCAGCGGTTAATGCAGGTCCAGACCAGCAGCAGGGCGCAGACGGCAAATACCACGTTAAACGCGGCGATATACTGCGGCCAGAGGGCTATGATCAGGCCTGAGGCACCGAAAACGAAGGCGCGATCGCTTTTCCCCAGCGGGCCGCGATAGTCGCGCACGCCGGTCAGCGTCTGGCAGATTATCCCGCAGAACTCCGTCAGCCAGGCGAGCAGCACCACCAGAATCACCAGCCACGGCGAGATACCAGCCACGAAAGCAAAAGCCAGATAGAGTGCGGCATCGGAGATGATGTCACCGACTTCATTCAATACCGCACCCAGGGTGGACTGCTGGTTGAATTCCCTCGCCAGCATGCCGTCGATGGCGTTCAGCGCCATGCGCAGAAACAAGAAAATCGGCAGGGAAATAAATAACAGCGGATGCGGGAAGGCGATCAAGATGCCGCCCAGCACGATCGAGGCCAGCATGGCCAGTAGGGTGACCTGGTTAGCGGTCACGCCGCGTGCATGCAGACGGACAACCAGCGGTCTTAACAGGTTCTGAAATTTGGGTTTGATGTCGTACAGCGTCACGTTTTGGCTCCTGCCTTTCTTCGCGACGGGCGCGTTGCCCGCTCGGGTGTGATGGATATCCGGTGTTGTGAATCACGTGTTGCGAATACCGTCGTTACAATCCCGCGTGTGCACTGGGGTGCAATACGGGGAGGGATGCGGATAAATATAACTCAGATGGGGACTTTTGCCGCCGCAGCGGGCGGAGAGCCGGGAACATTGTGGTTCCCGGCTTAAAAGCGGTTACAGATTAACGCAGGTTTCTTCCGCCAGGCCCAGCATAATATTCAGGTTCTGTACGGCAGCCCCGGACGCGCCTTTACCGAGGTTGTCCAGGCGCGCAACCAGTATCGTCTGGCGCTGCTGTGGATGGGTAAAGACGAACAGCTCCATATTGTTGCTGTTGTTTAATGCTTCCGGCAGCAGGTATGGCGCGGTATCGCCGTCCAGATTATTCAGCTCGCGGACCTGGATAAACTGCTGACCGGCATAGAACGCCGCCAGCTCACGCTGCAACGGCTCGCCGTCGGTATCGTTCAGCGGAATAAATACCAGCATGCCCTGTGCATAGTCACCCACGCCCGGTTGGAAGATCGGCCGGGTGCTCAATCCGCCCCAGGCCTGCATCTCTTTCAGATGCTTATGATCGAAGCCCAGGCCGTAGGCGGCAAAGCCAGTACCCTGCTGCTGGTACTTTTCAATCATCGCTTTACCGCCGCCGCTGTATCCCGATACCGCATTGATCGCCAGCGGACGATCGGCGGCCAGCAGTCCGGCGCGGGTTAGTGGGGCGAGCAGGGCGATAGCGCCGGTGGCATAGCAGCCAGGGTTGGAGACGTGGCTGGCCTGGCGGATTTTCTCACGCTGACCGGCATCCAGTTCCGGCAGACCATAAACCCAGCCGTCCTGCACGCGGTGCGCCGAGCTGGCATCAAGCACGCGGGCACCGACTTCATCAGCCAGAGCAACGGCTTCACGTGCGGCGGCGTCGGGCAGGCAAAGGATAGTGACGTCAGCCTGTTTCATCAGGGCCTGACGGGCAGACGCTTCTTTACGCTGTGCGTCGTCAATGCTGAGTAATTCGATGTGGGGATGACGGGCCAGACGCTGCTGGATTTGCAAACCGGTCGTACCCGCCTGACCGTCGATGAACACACGATATTTCTGACTCATTACAGCCTTTGCCTTAAGAATAAATGAGAAAAAAACAGTGTAATCAGATTGCAGCAGATTAAAAGCGCTTTATGAAAAAATTTGCATGAATATTCACGCTGAGGGGTTTTTTATGCTGATTGAAGTCAGCGGATTCTGACCTTCCCACCGGCGGCGAATCCCGCCAGTGGGAAGGCTATGCTTATTTTTCGGTGGCCTGATTTATCGTCTCAGAGGCCTGCCAGATGCGGTATTTTACCTGCACATCTTTTGGTACGTAGACCACAATCGGCAGGCGGCTGTTGTAGCGCTGGAAGGCATCCTCACCCAGGTTGGCGGCGATAAATTTTTGCTGTCTGGCGCGATCGGGGCAGGCCATCATGGTCGATGCCGGTTCAGAAAGCTTCTCAATGACCAGATAGTCGTAGCCCCAGCCGGAGAGCGTTTCACGTTTGATCGTGCCGCCAATCATATGCCGGTTACAGTCCACTTCCAGCGTTTTACCGATCAGCAGCTCTACTTTAAGATCCCGCTCATTATCCTTTGGCGGCAGGGTAATCACCTGGCGGGTCATTCCCGCTTCGGCCTGCGGATACGGTGCAATTTTCTCCAGCGGCTGTTGGCTCGGGCTGCCTTCCGGTGGTGTACCGGAGGCCGCGATGGCCGAGACGGAGCCGGCCAGCAGCAAAACAGAGAGAGTTGAAAACAGCGTATTCATCGTTTCTTCCTTTAAATGATCGGTGAAAATGCTGGAATTATACACCGAAAAAACCGCACATAAAGGTAAATCATGTGGCTTTAAGATTGTTATTGCGGAATTATTCGCTGTCGCTGTTCTCGGAAATATAATCCAGATGCTGGTTTAGCCACTGTTTTACGATATTCTGTGCGGCAGTGGCAGCATCCGTAGCGGAAAAACCACGCTCCAGCTGCAGCCACTGGCTGGTGGCCTGCCGGGCGGGTTCGATTGCCGCCAGCGTCAGCTGTCGCTGGGTGGCAGGCCAGTTCTTTTCATCGGTCCAGTCGCGAATGCGCTGCGCCGGATCGCCGTTTTGTTCCGTGTCCTGTTCTGATTTCAGGAAACTTTGCGGTGACAGGGTGGCGCGCAGAGCCAGGATGCGCCAGGCGGCGAAGCTGGCAAAGCGGATGGTGCCTGCATTGGCACTGACCGCGCTTTCCGGCGCGGTCAGCTGATTACGCAGCTGCCGCCAGGCTTCCTGTTTAAACAGTCCACCCTGTGGCGGGCAAATGGGCGCTGAGCTGTCACGGCTGGAACCGTAGAGCGGGCCAAATGCCTGGTAAGCCGCATCCCCCTGACGGGCAAAAACGAAGCAGTGAACGTAGGGGCGATCTTCTGCGCCGTAGCCGTTCATTTCAATGGTCATGCGCAGCAGCATCAGCACGGCTTCATCGCGTGAGGTTTTTGGATCTTTTCGCGTATCCTGCAAAATCGAGGCGGCAAAACTGTCCTGCGCGGTGATGGCCGCAATGGCGGTATTTTCGGCCCGTTGTGCCTCCTGCTGACTGACGCCGCTGGTCGGAATAAACTGATGCAGATAGACCAGCCAGGCCGCGGCCAGCGGGCTGCTGCTGTAGTGACGCAGCTGTATCGCCGATTGGGCTGGTGTCGTCGGGATGGTGGCAATCACCGCATCTAACGCCGTCTGCGCCGGGTGTAGCCGCGTGCTGAGTGCACCTTCACGTAGGGTTAACTGTTGGCCCAGACAGGAATTGAGCGATGCGCTGTCGCTGGCGCAGCTATTGCGTTGTTTCAGCCAGTTGCGCTGCTCGGTGCGCAATGTGTTGATTTCAGCTTCAGGCAGCACCGCAACCAGCTGCTGATAGTTGTCAGCAATCGACGCATCCTTATCACTGAGTGCCTTATCGGCACAGATTGCTCGCTCCGTTGGCGTGGCTGCTTTCTGGCAGTCGAAAGAGGCCGCCTGCGCTGAAAAACAGCCAAAAACTGGCAGCATCAGCATGAAAAGACGGGGTTTTTCGGACAGAACAGCGCGTATCGCCATGGGCATTCCTTTTGAAGTAGAGGGGATAATTTGCCACGTTATCCTAAAGATAGCGGCAAGTAAAAGACGCATTTCCTGCATCCCCCTGAGTTGAATGAATACCGTAATGTATGTCCTGATTTCGGGAGCGAAATGTTCCCTCATACCCGCTTGCAAGCCGTGGTGCATCGAATTTTAGTCATTGAGTTCCCCAATAACTCGCTAAAACGGGCGTTTGTGCGCCCGGTCTGTTTTGAGGAGAATTACGGTATGACCCGCATCGCCACGCTGCTGGCTTTCGGGCTGTTTTCCAGCCCGATGCTGCACGCGACGCCTCTCACTTATCAGGTTGCGACCGACAGGACCGATATCGCACTGTCATGGAATGCTTTCGGCGACACGTTCTCTCAGGCACGGCTCAGCGGTGTCACCGGTGAGGTTTTGCTGGACCCCGGCCATGATTATAACGACCGCATCAACGTCAAAATTCCGGTTTCTACACTGAAAGCCTCTAACGATATGCTGACCTGGCAGTTGAAAAGCCAGCTGTTTTTTGACGCAGTTCGCTACCGCGATATTATTTTTACCAGTACACGAGTGGTCGATAAAGGCCAGGGGCAGTACAAAATTTTTGGTCTGCTGCAGGTTAAAAACGTCCAGCGCCCGGTGATCCTTGAAGCCACAATGGCGGGAAAGGAGGCATCATCTTCGCCTGATGAACTGGTGCTGTTCGCCACCACGACTATCTCCCGCTCGGCATTTAAGATGGATCGTCTGGCCATACTGGTAGACGACCGCATTAAAATTGATATCGCTATTCGCGCGCATCTGGCCCCTGACGAGAATGCCAGCTCGCCGTAATCATCCCGGTCCGTCGCTGGCGGCGGCGAGCAGGGGAACAATCAGATCGCTAATCGGTGTTGCAATGCCGTGCGCCTGGCCTCGTCGCTGGATCACACCGTTGCGGCAATCCCATTCCAGTGGGCGATCCGCCTGACGATCGGTCAAAATTGATGTACTGAGGTCAGCAGGCGCACGATGGAACCAGGCCAGGATCTCTTGCGGAACCTCATCCCCCAGCGCGGCTCCCTCTGCACGCGCCACCGCCAGGCATTCCTGGAGCAGCGCAAGCGACAGGCCGGTGATATCAATGCGAGAAAACATCCCGGCACGGCGGCCGGTCAGCACCATCAATCCGGCCAGTGCGTTTTGCATCAGTTTACGCCAGGCTACCTGCGTGAAATCGGTGGTGACATCAACCTCACAGCGTGTCCCTTGCAGCGCTTCAAGCACCAGATGACTTTCCGCTACATCCGGCAGGGTGAGGCGCGGGCTGCTGCGCAACCACACGGCATTTCCCGTTTCGCGCTGCGCGGGGAACCATACGACCGAGGGCAGGATCTGCTGCGCGGAGAGGTAAGGCGCAAAAAGTGAACGCTGTTCAACACCGTTTTGCAGTACGCAAACCACGGTCTTTTCGCTGCACAGCGCCGCCAGCCACGGTGCGGCTTCGGCAACCTGAGTGGATTTTACCGCCACGAACACCAGGTCGTGATGCTGTTGAACAGCGGAAGGATGGGTAAGGATCGGGCCGGGGATTTCAATGCGGTGGTTGTCCACGCGCAGCAGCAGGCTGTCGTGGGCGGTACGTCCACAGAGCGTGGGTGTGCGGCCAGCTTCATGCAACGCTGCCGCGACGGTGATGCCAATCGCACCGGGGCCGATAAGTGCAATAGCAGGGTATTGGGACATGATGCGTTTTTCCTGTTAATCAGCGATTCGGGGATGACAGAAACCAGTAATACTGTGCGCGAGCGTGCTCCGGCTGCTGCACCGTATCCGCCTGGCGCATTATCTTCCCCTGGTAATATGAACAAACCAGGGGCGATCGTCCAAAAAAACATCACCGAGTTGAGCCTGACCCTATTTCGTCAGATGATTTTTTGGTGGGAAGCCGCCTGCCACTCGGAGGGATAGCGCGACGGAGCAAAGCGCAGCGTCAGCAACATCAGACCTGCCACGCAGGCGGCGTGAAAGATCCAGTCGGCCAGATAATCGCCGGTGGTGCTGCGCAGGAATCCGGACAGATAGGGTGATACCCCGGCGATAATAAAACCGATGCCCTGCATAAAAGCCACCAGCCGTGCGGCAAGAGGTGCATGGGAAGAGTGCTCCAGCGCCAGCACCAGACTCAGCGGGAAGGTGCCGCCCAGGCCCACCCCGCAAATCAGCGCCCAGCCAACCGGCAACTGCTGCGGTAGCCAGATAAAACCGCAGAATCCCACCAACTGCATCATCAGCGCAATCAGCAATAACCGACGCCGATCCTGATGACGCGCCAGCATTGGCGTCAGTAGCGCGCCTGCCGTTTGGCCCAGCGTCAGCAGCGCCAGCAGACTGCCGCTGGACTGCGGCGTGGACCCAAGCTGCATATAATAGGGCGGTAGCCAGGCGACCAGACTGGTATACCCGCCGTTAATCAACCCGAAGTACAGCCCGAGCAGCCATGCGCGCGGGCTGACATGTAACCGTACCCGAGGGGCAGATAACGTTTTAATCGGTGGACGAATGGCGGACTGACCGATGACGATCCAGCCGGTGAGCGCCAGAATGGCCGGTAGCGACCACCACGCCAGCGCGTGAAACCACACCTCGCTGTGCTGTGCCAGCCACGGGGTCACTGCCGCACCCAGCCCGCCCCCGCCCATTAGTGCAGCCGACCACAGCCCCATAACCGCGGGTGTGCTGTGGCCGAAGAGCCGCTTAATGATGCCAGGAATGGTGGCCTGAATCAGGCCAATGCCAATTCCGCCGATTAATGCACTGCTCAACAGGAGAGTGCTGTGAGGAGCCAGTACGCGCAGCAGTGCGCCCGCGGCGATGGTCATCAGGCTCAGCGCGACGGTTTTACGCTCGTTCAGATGGTGGCTCAGCCACTCTCCTGCCAGCGCCATTATCCCCATTGCTACCACCGGCAGGGCGGTAAGCAGGGAAGCCAGTGCAAAGCTCATTCCGCTGGCATCGCGAAGCTGCGGCAGTAGCGGTCCCACCGAGGTCAGCAGAGGACGCATATTCAGGCCAACCAGCACCAGAACCAGCAGCATCAGGCCGTTTTTTATCTTCAGACTCATCACATCACTCTCATTACTTATCGTTCGCAGAAGGGTAAGGATGAGTTCACATAAGATAAAATATTCATTTATGATTAAGTCTATTGGTTCTGCTTATGGGATGGCGTCATGCTGCTTCGACATATCAACTATTTTCTGGCCGTAGCCGAGCATCAAAGCTTTACCCGTGCAGCTCAGGCACTGCATGTCTCTCAGCCAGCGCTGTCTCAGCAGATCAGGCAGTTGGAGGCGCATCTGGGCGCGACGCTTTTCGACCGAAGCGGCCGAAGCATTCGTTTGACCGATGCAGGAGTGGTTTATCTGAACTATGCCCGGCGGACCCTGCAGGGGCTGGAGGAGGGGAAACGGGCGATCCACGATGTTGCAGACCTGCGTCGCGGTCTGCTGCGGATTGCTGTAACGCCAACCTTTAGCTCATGGTTGATTGGGCCGCTGCTGGCCGCGTTTTATCAGCGCTACCCGGATATCAACGTCAGCATTCGTGAGATGGCGCAGGAGCGTATTGAGGAACAACTATGCGCAGGCGAACTGGATGCGGGTATTGGCTTTGCAGGGGGGTATGCACAGGAAATCGAAGCGCAGGTGCTGCTCAGGGAAACGCTGGTGCTGGTCGTCGGTAGTGGTCATCCCCTTGGGGAACACGCGAGTTTGTCTTTAGAGGTCCTGGATGCGCTGCCGCTGGTGCTGCTGAGTACAGAATTTGCCACACGCGGGCAGATCGATCGCTGCTGCTGGCAAAACGGGCTGAGCCCTCGGGTGGTCATGGAGGCAAATTCGGTCAACGCGGTAGTCGAAATCATCCGCTGTGCGCCGTTAGCAACGCTGTTACCCGCGGCAATCGCCAGGGAAAATACCTTGCTGACCGGAATTACCCTTGAGCCGCCGCTGCTGGAGAGAACGGCGGTCATCCTGCAGCACCGGGATAGCTATCAAAGCGCCGCCGCCCGGGCGTTTATTCAGCTGGCTTTGCAGTGGGCAACGTTGTCGGGCCCGCTTCCTTCTTAATCTGATCAAGATAGTTGTAAATGGTGTAACGCGTTACGCCCAGCACTTTTGCCGCTTTCTCAACCCCGCCGCGCACCATAAACATCCCCCGGTTTTGCATCTGGCGAACAATCTCGACCTTCTCCTGCTTAGTGGCTCCGGTTCTGAGCTGCCCGGTGGGGGGAATGCAGGCACGGATAATTTCATCCAGCTTTTCCTCGAGCCCGATGTCCTGCTCCTGTTTTTCCTCCGCTTCCTGAGGCAGCAAAATGGCTAAGGCCTCGCGTGCCGCATTTATCGCGCTGTTGTCGGCGTTAAAACAGAGTGAAAGTTGGGGTTTGCCGTTTTCATCTTTGAAGAACACCGTTGAGCTTTGTAGCGGTTTCCCCTGCAGGCTGGCCGTTGGATAGCTGTTAAAAACCGTGGGTTCCCGATCCAACGGGGCTGCGGAAGGATTCAGCAGGCCGAGAAACCCCCTGTCGTTATCCGGTGCATCCAGCAGCGGACTGCCCGGTTTTCTGCCGGAAACGTGCCCATTGATAATTTTGATTACCGACGTTTCCGGCTGCGCGAGATCGTGTAAAACGACCTCGATATGGCGACCCGCAACGGAGGCGAAGGCGTCCATAACGGCGCTAAGCTGGTTAATCAGCTGTGATTTATTGGTACTGGCAGTCATCAATAAAAACTCGTTGTGTCAGATATCATTCTGGATAAGAATATAAACAAATTGTTGAAACATCAACATTGATTGTAAATCAACGCCGGTGAGGGCCGATGACCAGCAAACTGTATCTTTCAAGCGATAGCCTCCGTGCCGCAGCGACCGTTCTATCATCCACTCTGGCGGAAGACGGCCGGTTCCATACTGTTCTGTCAGAAACGCTGTTCCATCCGCAGGGCGGCGGGCAGCCTTATGACATCGGGCTGATTGGTGATGCCAGCGTGCTGGGCGTGTTTCAGGAGAAGGATGAAATAGTGCATATTACCGACAGCGCACTCCCTGTGGGCGAGTGCGCCATGGCGGTGGATGAAGAGTGTCGGCAGTTGCATACCCGTATGCACTCCGCCGGGCATTTGATTGCCGCCGTGGGCGAGGATCTGGGCTGGCAGGCGATCAAGGGCAACCATCGTCCCGGTGAGGGCCGGGTGGTATTTGAAGCCGCAGTCGCGGGGCAGGCCCTCCCCGATGCTGAATTACTCTGTGATAAAGTCAATAAACTGGTGAACCAGGCTCTGCCGCGTCAGCAGACTATGCCTGAGGGCATACGTCGCATCACCTGGGGTGAACTGCCGTTTTACAGCTGTGGTGGTACGCACGTCATCAGTACCGATCGGATTGGGCAGGTGTTGATTAGCAGCGTGAAGTTCCGCAAAGGGCAGCTTTCCGTTTCTTACTCACTGGCCGATCTGCGACCGTTAACCCTCAATCAGGCAGCCTGATATGCAACTACATCTGAATACTCCACTGCTGAACTCACGGGCACTCAGCCAGCTGAGCGGCAGTAACGTCTGGCTGAAAATGGATGCGCTCCAGCCCTGTGGTTCATTTAAAATTCGCGGAATCGGGCTGGCCTGTCGAACATATTACGAGCAGGGGGCCCGGCGCTTTATTTCCTCGTCTGGCGGTAACGCAGGGCTGGCCGTTGCCTGGGCTGGCAGAACGCTGGGCGTACCGGTGACGGTGGTGGTTCCGGAAACAACCTCAGCGCGCGCGAAGGAATTGCTGCATCTTGAACAGGCTGACGTCATCGTCCACGGTGCTTCATGGCTGGAGGCCAACCGCTATGCGCTCACCCTGAAAGGGGAATCGGACGCATTTCTGCACCCCTTTGACGATCCGCTGCTGTGGCAGGGACACGCCTCGATGATAGATGAAGTGGTCGCCAGCAACGTACGGCCCGATGCGGTCGTACTTTCCGTCGGTGGCGGCGGGTTGTTGTCCGGCGTGATTGAAGGGCTGCAGCGTAACGGGCTATACGATATCCCGGTAATTGCAGTAGAAACGGAAGGTGCCGCCTCGTTTCGTGCCGCCGTTGAGGCCGGTCAACCGGTTGAACTGGAACACATCAACACCGTTGCCAGCAGTCTGGGAGCGAAAAAGGTCTGTGAGCAGGCAGTCAGGCTGGTAGGGCTGCATCCCGTTATCAGTGAGGTGGTGACTGATGAAGAGGCGGTGCGTGCCTGTCGTCGGTTTATCGACGATCATCGCGTAGTGACGGAACCGGCATGTGGCGCAAGCCTGGCGTGCATTTATGAGCAAAAAGCCGTTCTGAAAGCCTTTCGCAATCCGCTGGTGATCGTCTGCGGCGGGGCAACGATGTCCGCCGAACAGCTTTTCAGCCTGCACGGCGGCGCGTAGCGAAGCAAACGGACGGTCGTGAGCGGCCGTCGGCGGGTCGCTTAGCTTAGCTTTCTTGCCGGGCATCAGCCGCGCCGATGCCCGGATTCTGCATTACTTCACGGTGAAGTTATACATCCCTTTGGTCTTATGGCCGTCGACGGAAAGGACGTGCCAGTCAACCATGTACTCACCGGCTTTCAGCTCTGATGACAGCGGAATATGCAGGACTTTATTATCCGCGCTGTCGACGGTTGCCTTCGCGGTGTCCACCGCTTTGCCGGCAGCATCGGTGATTGCCGCACCGCTGAAGCTGGCCTCAACGCCTTCGGTAAAGGTCAGGGTCAGCTCTTTTGGTGAACCGCTGACTTCGGCCTTGCTGGCCGGTGACGCGCTGGCAAGATGAGCGTGGGCCAGAGCCTGCTGAGACACCAGTGTTGCAGCCAGCACAGCAGCGGCGGTGAGGGCTTTCTTCATACGTAATACCATCTGAACTTCTCCTTGCGTGACAAACGGCTGCCGGACGATGGCCGACAGCATGAATACATTTATCGCCGTTGACTCAGGCGAACTGCGACACCTGGCGTTTCTGCTGCTGCCAGCGCGCGACATCAATCAACAGGAAGGCCAGCAGACTGGCTCCCATTACCGGTAAACACCAACCCAGAGCCGAGGTGACCAGCAGAGAGCCAATCCGCCAGCGCATCGGTAGCCGCAGCCAGGTATGGAGTAGCGAACTGGCAACGTTGTCTGCGGGGGCCGTCGGGCGGCGTAGCCACCACATGCGGTATCCCAGCACAATCATCACGCAAACGCCGATGCCGAAGGCAGTCAGCAGCAGCTGATTGGCCAGACCGAATAACAGTCCCATATGGAAATCGATTCCCCAGCGGGTCAGTTTGGCGGCGAGCGGGTACTGGTCGAAGTAGACGCGATCGACAATGCGCATATCGCGTGGATCGATGGCGACGACATCCACCTGCGAAGGCCAGCGCGCCTGGGCTTCGGCCACCGTCCAGGCTTTGCCCTCGCTTTTCGGGCCGCGAATTTCGACTTTCGGTGCATCAATCCCTGCCCGGCGGGCGCTGGCCAGCACCTGCTGCCAGGTATTGTCCTCAGCGGAAGGCATGACCATACCGGCCATCGACATATGATGTTCAGCGTGCGGATCGGCAGGGGCAGGGGAAACCGCATGTGTATCCAGCGTGGTTCTGACCTGTGGAGTCAGCCAGTTGAAGGCGCTGCGCATTTTATCAATATTGCCGCCGGCCCACTGCGACCACGTCAGGCCCGTTGCGGAGAACATCAGCAGACCGGCCAGCAGAAACAGGCCAAGGGTAATGTGCAACCGGCGGCTGGCGGCCATGCGCCCCTGTGCTTTTTTCAGACGACGTTTCGGGCGACCCAGCCACCACAGCACCACGCCACCCACGGCAGCCACCCACATCCAGGAGGCCGCCAGCTCGCTGTAGAGGCGGCCGGTATCGCCCAGCAGCAGCCCACGATGAACCTGATCGATCCATTTTCTCAGCGGTAGCGATCCGCTGCTGCCATAGACGGTGAGATCGCCGCGGATTTCAAGCGAATAGGGGTCAACGAAAACGGCCCGTGATTCTGAGGACCCCAGCACCGGATCAACAAACTGTACGCGGGTAGTATCAGTGCGGCCCGGAGCAGGGCGTACGGCATAAATTCGCGTATCTTCCCCGGCGTAAGCCCGCGCGGCTGAGATTTGATCGGCCAGTGAATGTGCTTCGCCAGCCGGCTGCGTGGTCAGCTCATGGGCATAAAGTCGGCTCTCTATTTGCGTGCTGAACACATAAAGCGTGCCGGTTAAGGCGGCGACAAAAATAAATGGCCCAACAAACAAACCGATATAAAAATGCAGACGGCGGAAAAACTCCAGCACGGCTCCGCGTGTTTTTTTATCGTTATTTTTAATTTGCGACATGGGTAATCCTGTGCAGAGCACATAATTTAAAATGCAGGTTTCTTTTCCTGAAAATTAATCAGGAATTTTAATTTTATAGTGGAATAACGGCGTGATTAGTGGGCAGGCGGAGCTCGGGGAAGGCAGCAGCCAGGCAGGAATGTCGCGAAAAATGAGACAACAAGGCGTACCGGCGGTGCGCGCGTTGAAGTACATAAAAGCCAGATCAGAGGGATAAGCACCCAGATCATAAACGGGAAGTGTACCAGCAGTTCGCAGTAGCCGCAGGCGAGATCGTCCATCGTCGCCATTCCGCCTGTTACGGGCTGCGAGCTATTATGGTCCGACATCGATGGGGATTTTTTCGCGCTGCCTTCGGTGTTTACGGCGGGCATTGTATGATGGGCCATGCCGGAAGCCATATGGTGCATGGGCATGGAAGCGTCGTGCGCTACGGCATGTTGGGTATCTCGTACCGGTATTGAATGGTCAGGGAGCGCGCCATCAGACATGCCGTCAGCCTGCATTGAATCGTCAGGTCCTGAGTCAGCCTGTTCTCCCTGAGCCATTATCGCGTTTGCTGCACGCCATTGCGCCAGAGTTTTCGACACCTCTGGAGCAATAAACAGCATCAGTATTGCCAGTACGGCAATAAAGGCTGGCATGCGGCGTTGCGAAAGGCCTAACAGAGAAACCAAAGCGAAAGTCCGATAGCATTATTCATAATGGTGGAAATTTTAACGGCTTTTCTGGCAAATATGAAATCTAAATCAAGGAAAAAATTATTTTTTATTTGCTTTGCCATATAGTGCAAAAAATTACGCGGTAACTCGGCTTTATTTAAACATTTCGTTAACATTGCGGGTCAATTATTTTTACGGAGTAGAACGGCTTAACGCCTGCCGAGTCGGTCCCTGAAAATAGATCGTGCTGATATGGCAGCTCCGCGGCTGGGTCAGCACAAAACGGATCGTTTCCCACAGCGATTGGCCGTTAAGCAGGTTTTCTCCCATTCGCTCATTCCCCGTGGTCGATGCCTGCAAACTGGTGATTTCAAAATCCGGTGGATACAGCGCAGTGAGACGGATGTTCTCCTTTGCCATCTGACCGGCGAGTTTCTGACTGAAACCGCTTATTCCATGCTTGCTGGCGAAAAATGCGGGATGTGCAACTGAGTCCGTAAACTGTGGAATGCCGCAGGATGAGACGATAGTCACGATATCTGCACCCGATGACAGACGTAAGCCTGGTAAAAGCGCCTGAGTTAACAGAACAGGGCCGGTTAATCCGGAGTTGATTGTGCTGATGATCTCAGCAGGCGTTTGCTCATCCAGTTCTCCTTCCAGCCATTGCGCAGCACTGAGGATAAGAATATCGATGGCTTTTTGCGGATGTAAAAGCGCCGTAGAGAACCGGCTAATCGAGTCCGGCTGAGCCATATTGCACTCATAACCGCGTGCCATTCCACCTTCTGAGTGAATAATGTCGCAGGTAGCTTTTGCATCGGTAATTTTGCGCGCGCAAAGATCAACTTCGACTCCTTCTCTGGCCAACCAGACGGCAATGGCCTGACCAAAGTCACGGCCGCCTCCGGTAATCACTGCTCGTTTGCCTTTCAGCATTTCTTCCTCTCTGATTTATCATAAATTATTTCATTTACACGTAAGTTGACACAAGTGAACGGAGGCCGTTTTCCCAACAGTGCTCAAAATGCGTCAGCTAAAAAATCCAGCCAGTCAGATGTTAATTAACTTTTATTTATTTTTGTAATATTGATCGCGTGATAATTTAAAATATTTCCCGAACCCACAGCCTGACTTTGCCAATAATACATTTTTTGATTACTAATGCGGTTTTAGGGTAAAAGCCTTTAGCCGGTGAGCAATATCGTTTATCCTGTTTCCTCGCTTGAACAGACAGTCATCGCCGTTTTCTTGAAAGAATAAGAAAGCAGAGTAGGTGATTTTTTTATATCAATAATCATAAATTGGCTTATCCAGGGTCGTTGTTTTTTATACCTGTCAGGCGGAGTGATATCGGCTAAATGATTGATAACCTGCTCTGATCTATAAGCTGTCTATGATCTGGTTTTTCCATGAAAAAATGGTTTTCTGATGGTGCTTTCCGCACCATTATCCGCAATAGTGCTTATTTAGGTTCCGGAAACGTTGTTAGTGCGTTGCTGGGGCTGCTGGCGCTTTCATGTGCCGGCAGAGGCATGTCGCCTGAGATGTTTGGCGTACTGATTGTTATTCAGTCCTATACCAAAGCCGTCAGTGATTTTGCCAAGTTTCAGACCTGGCAATTCATCGTTCAGTTTGGTATGCCAGCGTTAGTCAGTAAAAATATACAACGCTTTCGCGATGTGATTGCATTTTCATTTGGGCTGGATATTGTCAGCGGCGCGCTGGCAATGCTGGCCGGAATGATATTGTTGCCCTGGCTGTCCGACGTTATTGGACTGGATGCGGAAAACTTTAAACTGGCACTATTATACTGCACGCTGATTCCTTTTATGGCCTCATCAACGCCAACGGGAATTCTGCGAACGTTGGACCGTTTCGACCTGATTGCCGTTCAGCAGGCAATCAAACCATTAATGATTGCTATTGGCAGTGTCATTTCTTATTTCTTCCAGCTCGGTTTTGCCGGATTTATTGTCACCTGGTTTGTCTCGAATCTGTTCGCCAGCCTGTTATTCTGGTGGTTTTCCGCGCGCGAACT
The DNA here is from genome assembly GCF_025947915.1 of Erwinia sp. INIA01. Classification (NCBI taxonomy): domain Bacteria; kingdom Pseudomonadati; phylum Pseudomonadota; class Gammaproteobacteria; order Enterobacterales; family Erwiniaceae; genus Erwinia; species Erwinia sp. INIA01. The sequence continues at coordinate 70,061 of NZ_JAPDNC010000004.1, read as the reverse complement.
CCGCAGGAAAAACTTTCATAAAGCTCTGCGCCCCGGTTTTATTGAACCGGCGCGGAGATTATCGGGTGCATGGAACTTTGTGTGGACGACCAATCTTTCGCACTCTATTTGGTCTGCGCGCAATTCATGCAGCACGGTCCTGGTGGGTATTATTCTGGGGCCGGTGGCAGCGGGGCTATTTAAGATCGCCATGACCGTTTTTGATGCCACGGGAACGCCAGCAAGCCTGTTGGCGAAAAGTTTTTATCCGGAGATCATGCGTCTTGACCCTGCCAGTAAAAGGCCCTGGGTGCTTGGGCTACGGTCAGCACTGCTGGCGGGGGCCATAGGAATACTGGTCGCGTTGCTGGTGGTTGTCGTGGGTAAGCCATTAATCTCCTTTGTTTTTGGGCTAAAGTATCTTGAAGCATATGACCTTATACAGGTGATGCTGGGGGCCGTTGTGATCTCCATGATGGGTTTTCCGCAGGAGTCATTATTGTTGATGGCGGGAAAACAGCGGACCTATCTGGTTATGCAAACATTTGCTTCCGCGTCATACATCGTATTGTTACTTGTATTACCGCATTTCTTTGGTGTGATCGGCGCAGCCTATGCGTATTTTGGCGGGCAGTGTTTTGACGTCCTGTTCTCTCTAATCCCTACGCTATGGGCTTATCGTCATCGCCGTTCTCTTTCTGTTAATACTTCTGTTGGGGCGAGTAAAAATGAGCAGTAAAAAATGGGAAAAGTTTTCCCCTGAAACAATTGAACGACTCTTCACGGCTGTAGAAGAAGATGACAAGCTTGTCGAGTCAGCCAGTTTACCGACGTTTATTGAGTTACGATGCTCAACGGATGATATCCGTCATTATTACGCCTTGTGTTTACAATTCTGGGAAGATGGATTCAAACGTGAGGATTTGCTGGATTTAATTAATCATGTATTACAGGGAAACGTTCTGAGTGAAAAAGAACGGCTTCAGTATAAATATATTCGCGCACGCTATAAACATTTACGGTTTGCCCAGCGACTTTACAGTAAAAAACATGAATCCAACTTTATTTTCCGTCAGACTACGGTTTTTCTGGGGCATTTCCAGGATGCCTTTCGCAATCACAATGAAAAAAACATCAAGATTTACGGGCGATTGTTGAATGTGATTTTAAGTGCGCCGGTCTGGTCCGTCGTTCGCTACTGCCTGCGCCATACGGTCCTGGATGATGATCAAGGTTTTATACAGTACAGGCAGCAGCAGATACGTAAACTGCAAGAGGCGATAGCTAATCCTAAACTGACGGGAGATGAGTTCCATGATGTCCGTAAAATTGTCAGCCAGCAGGTATCTTACTATGACACGATGAGGTCGCTGGACCCGGGTAATTTAGATGCATGTCAGCTTTCCGGATTTTTATCCAATATTAATGGATTAATGGGTGACCGTCATGACGAGATGGTTGCCGATAAATTATCAGGTAAAAAGTCCTACAGTGAATCCAGCCAGATGGCTAATAATATTCGTCAACCTATTGAAATGTTTGTTACGCGTTATCCTTTATAAACCTCAGAGGGAATGTTTACGTTGATAATTCGTTGATAAGGAAAGTCTATGGTGCTACGTATTTCGACACTGTTATTGCTTATTTTGTTTCCGACGCTGGCATTTTCACATAACTTCATCAAGGGGCAACATGTTGCCCCGGTTGGAATAGCCGATCGCGGCGAATTAGTCCTTAACGGTAATGAAATCAGCTATAAAAAATGGAACAGTTCAAAATTGCAGGGGAAAGTTCGGGTAGTGCACTACATTGCCGGGCGTCGTTCAGCAAAAAAGAAAAACTCCATCCTGATAAAAGCGATTAAAGCGGCAAACTTCCCGAGTGACCAATTCCAGCCGACAACGATTGTGAACACGGATGATGAGTTTCCCGGTACAGGCTTATTTGTGGTCGGTAAAGTGGAGAAAAATCAACGCCATTATCCCTGGGCCCAGTTTATCATCGATAGTGATGGCCTGGGGCGCAAGGTCTGGCAGTTGAAAGAGGACAGTTCTACGATAGTGGTTCTCGATCGTGAAGGGCGGGTTCAGTGGGCAAAAGATGGGGCGCTGACGCCAGGTGAAGTGCTTCAGGTAATTAGCCTGATACAGCATTTACTCGATACGGGCAAACCCGATCGCCATAGCGGTGCCCCATCCTCTGCGGCAGTTTCCCCTTAACGCTGTAGCGCGGTAAAGGCCTGAATAATTTTATCGATTTGCTCTTCGCTGTGTGCGGCATTAACGCTGCATCGGAGTAGCGTAATGCCGGATGGTGCTGCCGGTGGCAGAACGAGATTAACGTAAACACCCCTGTCAATCAGTTCCCGCCAGTAACGCAGGCCTTCTTCTTTCGACCCAATCACGACCGGAACTACCGGACTGATATGTGCACCGAGGGTGTAGCCGATTTTTTCAAGGCCCTGGTAAAGTCTGGCGGCGTTAGCCCACAGTTTTTCACGTAACTCAGGTTGTTGGGCGATAATTTGCAGCGATGCCCGAACTGAAGCAATACATGAGGGTGATGGCGACGCGGTGAAAATGTAAGGACGGCTGCTGTACCGCAGAACTTCCATTGCTGCAGAACCGACGGCAAATCCACCGATTGACGCCAGGCTTTTACTGAAGGTACCCAGCACAATATCTACGTCTTGTTCAACCCCCAGCTCCTGAGCCAGGCCTCGGCCGGTAGCACCCATAACGCCGAACGAGTGTGCCTCGTCGACCAGCAGATAACCTCCGAAGCGTTTTTTAATCTCGACAATTTCAACCAGCGGGGCAACATCCCCCAGCATGCTGTAAATCCCTTCGACGATGATAATTGCGTCTTTCGCCCGCTCTTTCAGCCGAACCATTCTTCGTTCCAGATCCCTGGCATCATTATGTCGGAAACGGATTATCTGCGCGCCGCCCAGAACGCAGGCATCATAGATGCTGGCGTGGCAGTCTTCATCGATTAGCACGACAGCATTCGGGTCGGCCAGTGTACTGATAACGCCCAAATTCGCGGTATAGCCGGTAGAGAAAACAATCGCGGTAGGCCGGTCAAAAAAAGTCGCCAGCTCGTGTTCCAGCGCCAGATGAGAACCGTAGCTGCCGTTCGCCATACGTGAACCGGTGGTGCCCGTTCCCTGATTAGCCAGTGCCGCCTGGCCAACCGCAATGGCTTCCGCATTAAAGGTTAAGCCGAGGTAGTTGTTAGTTCCTGCCAGGACAATATTTCGCTCGCCGATTCGGCCTTCTGTAGCAGAATAGACTTCATCAATGCAGGTACCGAAGGGATTAAGGCCGGATGTCTGAAACTGCTCTCGCTGGTTAGCGAGGCGGGTGAATTTATCATACAGACCCATTAGTGCTCTCCAGATATGAGAATAAGGTTTCAAGTAGTTGCTCAGGCGTTCTGACGTTCAATAAAATATTCATGGGTATTGAAATATCGAGTTTATCTTCAAGCATCATTAACAAATTCATCACCTGAACGGATTCAAGGCCAAGGTCGTTGATCAGATCGCTTTCTTTCTTAATTTCAACATCTTTTTTTGCCATCTCCTGGATGCATTCCAGGATATAGTCCATTAGTAATTCACGGTTGCACATAGAAATGATTTTTAATACCTATAGTCTGGGGAAATTAAAAGAGTCTTTCGCGCAGCGCACGCTCTACGCTAACCTCAGGACGCCAGTTAATATATTTTGATATATGGGAATTGCTTGCTGACCAGTCGTTGTGGGTTAATTCCCGGATTTTGCTGCGGGTTAACATCGGTTCTTTTCGCATTATACGATGCGATAGCATACTGACGTCGGCGGCCAGTTTTAACAGTGGAAGGGGAACGCCGATTAAATGCACCGGATTACCACGTATACGGGAACCGATCTCCTGCAGACGTTTCCAGCTGTATCCCTCTACATCTCCGTCACAAAGCTCGAAGGGGGTTGTCTCAGATGTTTCCGTGATAACCCACTGATAGACGGCTTCTGCTAAATCGCTGACGTGAAGAAACGACAGGAGGGATTCAGCGTAGCCGAGGCGGGGAAGAATACCGCGCAGGAGCCAGTTAAATACCGGCTTCAGTTCTTTATCACCCGGCCCATAGACCGCCGTGGGGCGGAAAATACCGAGAGAAATATCAGATGCCATGGCGGTTAGCTTCTGCTCGGCAATAAACTTTGAATTTGCATACCACGAAAGCTGCGGATACCGCGCGGCCAGCGAAGAAATAAACAGGAAGCGCTGACAGTGACCGCCTGCCTGCACAGCCTGCATCAGACGCAGACTGCCGGATACGTTACAGTGGGTAAAAACGTCTTCCTGACTGCCTCTGACCTGGCCCGCGCAGTGGATAACGCATTCTGCTCCCCGGACCAGTTCAGCCAATGCTACCCGATCGTCCAGGTCACCGCACACCCAGATCAAATTATCTGCCGTAAGGGTACTATCCTGCCGGGTTAATGCTCTGACAACGAAGCCTCGTGAAAGTAGTTTCTCGACAATATGCTTGCCGATAAACCCCGTTACGCCCGTAACGGCTACCGTTCTGTTCATTGTGCATAGCCTGCCAGCTGCAAGGGCGAGCTCATCGCCTCACTGAGATAGCGCTTCTTAGCTTCGGCCCGCGCCGGTTTTCCTGAAGATGTGCGGGGGATACTATGCGGAGGCAAAAGTTTAACTTCTACTGTTACGCCAAACTCGCTTTGAATACGAGACGTCAGCATATGAATAATCTGATCCCGGCGCTCTTCGGAATTCACACGACACTGTATCTGCAAAATAATTTTCCCTGCCTCATCACGCTCGTTTGACGTCACGAAGGCAATGGCATCGCCGGTACGAACTTCCGGTACCGATTCGGCAACGTATTCAATATCCTGCGGCCAGATATTACGGCCGCGTATGATAATAAGATCTTTTTTCCGACCGGTAACATACAGCTCCCCGTCCAGCAGGTAGCCTAGATCGCCGGTATCCATTCTGCCGAGGGACTCGATTTTCGAGCGAGAAGCGTTATCTCTGAAATAGCCACTCATCAGACTGGGACCTGAAATCCAGATATGACCGATTTCACGGTCGGCTAAGATTTTCCCTGACTCATTACGAATTTCAACTCGATGCCCCGGAAGCGCCCGCCCGCAGTTAACGAAAGTTACTCTGGCGCGCGTGTTCCGGGTTGGCTCAACGGCTTTGCCATGATATTCCAGAATATCACGATCGACCGTATCGACCATCCGAGCGGCAACGTTATCGAAGAAACTAACCGCCAGCGTATTTTCAGCCAGGCCATAACAGGGCATCAGCGCCTTGCTATCAAAGTTAATTTTGCTGAAGCACTCGGCAAAACGCTGTAGCAGCTCGCCAGAAATCGGCTCGGCACCGACCCCGGCCACACGCCAGCTGGACAGATCCAAATCAGCAATCTCTTTATCACTACAGCGCCTCAGGCATATCTCATAGCCAAAAGGAGGGGCAACGGAAACGGTGCCGCGATTTTTGCTGATGAGTTTTAGCCATTGCATCGGGCGCATCGCAAAATCCTGCGTACGCAGATAGTCAACGGAGAGCTGGGTTGCCACTGGCGTAAGGAGAAAACCAACCAGCCCCATGTCGTGATAGAAAGGCAGCCAGGAAACGCAGCGGTCACCGGCCTGCAGCTTAATACCATAACGGCTAATGGCCTGTAGATTCGCCATTGCCGAACGCTGGGTGATAATCACTCCGCGTGGAAAGCGCGTGCTGCCGGAAGTGTATTGAAGATAGGCGATATCATCCGGTAGAGGCACCTTGAGCTGGATATCTTTCTCCGGCAGCTCATTGATTTCTCGGTGAGTGAGGATACGTATATGCGCGGCTTCGTTATGTACGGGCTTGACTAACGGTAACCATTCATCACTGCTGATAATTGCGGCCGGCTGGCAACTCTTGAGCAGCCCCTGTAGCTTGTCGATGTAGGATGCACTCTGGCCAACGCCCATAGGAATGGCCAAAGGAACCGCAACGAGGCCCGCATACTGGCAGGCAAAAAAAGCTTCGACGAAGCCGACGCTGGTTTCTGCAATCAGCGCGACGCGATCCCCTTTTTTCAGGTTCATTGATAACAATCGACGGGCCACACTCACCGCTCGCTGCTGTAGTACGCGATATTCCAGCGAGGCCAGGAGTTGGTTACGTCGATCGTAGAAATTCATCCCGGTACTTCCCTGGGCTGCGTAGTCTAAAGCTTCAACGAGAGAAGAAAAGTCTGCGTAGCGCATAGGAAGAGAATGCGTAGATCGTGTTTCGTGCATATACAACCCATTTATAGATTAAATTATCTAGTAATAGAAATGATTACTATTTGGAGGTTTTTATTTGCGTAACTATTTACACAAGCACATTTTTTGTCTCACAAAATTGCCTTTAGTGACACAGGTGTTGATAAGTCACAGCATGATAGGAAATACTGCGTGCGGACAGCCCGAGAGGAAAATATGACACATTGTTTTTTAATTTTATCACGGCATTAAAATACTGCGGCGGCTGTGATTTTTAAACCCTCCTGTAGCGAAAATTCCTGCGCTTGCTTGAATGTAGCATTTAGTGTTAAAGGCTTTTTGACTTCTTTTAGGGAAAATATTTTTCAAATAAGAAACTGTAATTGTTTATTAGAATGGTTTGTTAACAGCATAATATGCCTAACGCTCTGATGATTTACTTCGCTTAGATTACAGGATAAAAAACAAAGCTTTCCTTTTCTATATAAGTATTTAATACATTTCGAGTATTGCAGAATGAAAAGGGATAAAGGGCACAATAACCGTAGCTAATACAATCCTTAACAGGTTGTTGTGTGTTTTTTTCGTCAATTATCAGTTTCAATGGTATGTATGATTCACATCGAAAAAGTTATCAATAAGCGCCAACTTAAGTCATTTATTACGTTTCCCTCCGATCTTTTTCAACACGATCCCGGCTGGATTAATCCTTTAAATTTAGAGCGGTTAGAGCACTTTTCGAAAAAAAATCCGGCAGATGAACATATCGAATGGCAGACATGGCTGGCAAAAAAAGAGGGGAAAATTGTTGGCAGGATATCTGCCCAGGTTGATTCCTTACACCGAGGGCTCTATGGACCGGATACCGGGCATTTCGGCATGATTGATGCCGTCGACGATCCAGAGGTATTCAGACTGTTATTTTCGGCTGCGGAAAACTGGCTGGCTTCAAAAGGTGCCAGAAAAATCACCGGCCCCTTCAGTCTGAATATCAATCAGGAGAGTGGCCTGCTGATTGACGGCTTTGACACCCCGCCAAGCGCCATGATGACGCACGGTATGCCTTATTATTCAGCCAGAGTTGAGCAGCAGGGTTATACACAGGGCATCGATCTGCTGGCCTACTGGATGCGCCTGGCGGAACTCCAGTTCCCACCATCACTGGCTAAACTTATGGACCACGCTCGCAGCAAAGTCAGCATTCGCTGCCTTAATCGCAAGAAATTCAGCGAGGAAATGCAGGTTCTGCGCCAGATTTTTAACTCGGCATGGCAGAAAAACTGGGGATTTGTACCCTTTACCGAACACGAATTTGCCGTTATGGGGGACCAGCTAAAATTCCTGGTGCCGGATGATATGATCTTTATCGCCGAGATAGATTCCGCACCCGTCGCGTTCATTATCGGCCTGCCTAATATCAATGAAGCGATTGCCGATCTCAACGGGCGATTATTCCCCCTTGGCTGGGCGAAACTCCTTTGGCGGCTGAAGGTCAGCGGGGTGCGTACGGCCAGGGTGCCGTTGATGGGGGTAAAAATCGAACACCAGTTTAGCCGGATTGGGCCGGTTATTGCCCTGCTACTTATCGAGGCGCTGCATGCCGCATTTGGTAAGTGGAACATCGAAGCGTTAGAAATGTCGTGGATTTTAGAATCTAACGCCGGGATGAGGAATATTTTGGAAAAAATTGGTGCGATACCTTACAAGCGTTACCGGTTATATGAAAAACAACTTTAATATCTTCTTGGGTTAATAATATCGCGATGCTATTTGAAAAGAAAAAGGGATTCGGCCGTCTGTTCGACAGTATAAAAAACTCGCTGTCTGGTCTTGCTAACGCACTGTTAACGGAAAATTCATTCAGGCAGCTGTTTATTATTACTGGACTATTATTCGTCATTGCGCTATGCGTTGATGTGTCAGCCGTTGAACGTCTGTTTTTAGTTTCCAGCTGCTTTCTCCTGCTGGTCGTAGAACTCCTTAATACGGCTATCGAAAGCGCCATCGACCGGATTTCTCTGGAGATTCATCCACTGTCAAAACGAGCAAAAGATATTGGCGGTGCCGCACAACTTGTCACGATGCTGATGACCGTGACCGTCTGGGCAATGATTTTGCTTTAGCCGATAATCTCGCTATGTTTATACCAAATTAAGCCTCGGCAAGTTTCTCCGTCCGTTCGGCAGAAATAACCGGATAAATTGCCGCCAGCGCGGTTTGCAGAACCTCATCATAGGGAGCCCGGGCATCAATGTTTAACACTCTGGAACCATTGTAATTAAGCTGGCTCATCACAAGGGCCTTGTCGCGCAGTTCGTCATAGTTATGATCGGGTTTGCGTGAAAAGGCGGTATCGGCATCAATTTCCAGACGAATAATCAGCTCAGGCTGGTACAAAGCCATCTGCTGGTATAAATGTTTTTCACGTTCCGCCAGATACGTCATCAATTTCCCGCTTGTGCGTTCAACTCCAATGCCGGGGCCATCATAATAAAAGCCGGAAATTTCAGCCTGCGGATAGCGATCGCTGATCACCAGTACGCCGCTTTGAGCTAAGCGTTTCGCTTTAGCCAGATTCGCTTTTCGCCACACGGAAAGCCCGTACATAATCAGTGCGGCCCAGAGAGCAGGCGCTTTACTGCTCATGCGCTGGGTTTTCTCCGATTTTGCCGCCAGCCGGCGCTCAAGCCATACGCCAATCACCGGTAAACGTTTGATTTTATCGCCATCCTCGCCGGATATTAATCCAAGATAGCGGCGTTCCACTGCGCAGGATGAACTGAGTGTTTTCACTAAATCTGCGGTCAGCGTCGATTTTCCGGTGCCGTCGCAGCCCACCACGGCAATCAGTCCGGGAATGTGGGTGGCAGAGTGTTGGGCGTTTAATTTATCGCTATGCATTTTTCTGTAGGCCTGAAAGGGCGAGATGAACCGCCCGCAGTGATGTATCGATTATTTTGCTTTCCGGTTCACGGGCATCTAAATCAAGAATTTGCGCGCCGTTAAAGGTCAGCTGTGGTATCGCGGCAATTTTCTCGCGTAGTGCAGACAGGGCGTGATCGGGTTTGCGTAAGTGCGCCGTTTGCTCATCAATATTCAAACGGATCAGCAACGCCGGCGGGTATGAAGCCATCCAGCGGTAAAGCCGCAGTTCGCTTTTTCTCAGCATGCGCACCCAGTAATTACCGCCTTCCGCCTTTGCAAGCTGAGGACCATCAACGCGGAACCCCGGAATTTCTGCCTGCGGATAGCGGTCGGTAATCAACAGACAGCCCTGTTGGGATCTCGCCAACATGCGGCGGAACTTATAGACCCGCCAGCAGGAGAGCAGATAAATGACCAGCGCAGCGATATTTCCCGGTGGGGAAGAGGGGCGATTGTGCACGCGTTCAGAACGGTTAATTAAATATTTCCCAATATATGAACCGATAACCGGAATTTCGGCGATCCGTTTGCCAATAAATCCTGAAGACTGCCCCAGATAAATCAGTTCTGTTTCACCCTGAGATGAAAGATGATTTGCAAGATGAGCGGCCAGCGTTGATTTTCCGGCACCGTCGCATCCCGTAATCGCGATCGCCCGAACCGGGGAGTGATTGATAATCGTTTTTAAATTCTTCACGTTAACAACCCTGTTTTAACATTGCATTCCATAATGCACGATGTTCTCGGTGCGTTTAAGCTCTGTAGAATAACAAGCATGATTAGCGACAATCTTCTTTTAAAATGCTATATCCTGAGGAGTTTATTTCACAGGGATGGCTGTATGAATTCGAAAAACAACCCACCAATCATCGCTATTATTGGCTGCGACGGTTCCGGAAAGTCGACTATTTCTGAACACCTTATTGGATTTATTAATCAATATGTCCCTGCTGTTAAAGTACATTTAGGAAAGCAGGCAGGTAATGTAGAACGTCAGTTAGTGAAATTGCCGCTGCTGGGTAAAAAATTGGGTAAAACTATCGATCGTAAAAAAGTGAAAGTAGCAAAATCGAAAATCGGTGTGGTACCAGCACTGGTCATGATGATTTTTGTTTTACGGCGTCTTTTTCGTTTTCGCCGTATGCTACGCCTTCGCAAGCAGGGGCTGATTATCCTGGCCGATCGCTATCCTCAGATGCAAATTCCCGGTGCCTATGATGGTGTTCTTTTGCCTGAGCATGTTCCCGGCAGGCCTTTCATTAACTGGCTGGCTGGCCGTGAACATCAGGCATTTCGCTGGATGACCAGTTACAAGCCCGACCTGGTGTTAAAACTTGACGTTGACATTGATGTTGCCTGTGCACGAAAACCCGATCACCGCCGGGAATCGCTGGAAAAAAAAGTAGCCGTCACTTCAAAGCTGAATTTCCCCGGTTCTGAAACTGTCGATATCGACGTTAATCAACCTCTCGACCATGTTCTTCTTTTGACAGAACGTGTCGTTGCTGATTTTTTGCAGTCGAGAGGATACAAAATGGGGGCTAGTCATCAGGGCTAATGCTTCTTGTCAAATCGGTTAACCAGTATTAATGCCGATGCCAGCAGGAGTATGGGGGGAAGAAGTGCCGTCAACGGTGCACTGAAAGAGAACAACAGGCCAAGGTTGACGATGATCTGGTAGCTGACATAGGTGAGTAACCCAATAACAGCACCCGTAGCCAGGCGGCTTCCCATACCTGGCGCCCGAGGATTGCTAAATGTGAAGGGAACGGAAAGTAATATCATCGCAAGTATCAAAACAGGCTGCCCGAGCTTTTGCCAAAGTGCAATTCTGAACTCTAGATCGGGTTGGTTTGTTGTTTGCAAATAATTGATGTAGTTATTCAGCTGTCGGATTGAAAAGCTATCACTGGGCATCATTAATTCTTTCAGGCTGGTATGGTTGAATATCGATTGCCACGACATACTGTCATGTAACGTTGAAGTTTCTTTTCCGTCGGTCCATGTTTTTTGATTAACATCGTATAAAGTCCATATGCCGTTGCCAATAATGGTCGCGGTTTTCGCATAAATATAATAATCAAGGGTTTGATCCTTGTGATATTTAAATATCTCAATGCCAACAGGCCGGTTGTATTCATCCAGCGTTTTAATCGTAACAAACTCATTATTTTTACGCGCCCACAGCGTGTTAGCTGAGCCGGACGCATTATCATCTCTGGCCTCGGCAATATCTTTTAACTGGAGTGCCCGCTGCTGAAGCGGTGAAGCCACCCATTCGTCCAGCGCACACAGCGCTACGGTAAAAATAATACCTGCGCATAGCGCATTCATTCCTATCCTGAAAACTGACATGCCGGAGACGCGCATCGCAGTCAGCTCCAGGCTTTTCGACAGCTGGCCCAGCCCGACAATCCCGCCAAGCAAAGCGATAAAAGGCCCCAGATCGATCAGGCAGCGAGGCAGTTTCATCAATACCACCATCAATGCCTGAGTCCAGTGGTATCCGCCTGAACTGACATCATCCAGCTCATTAATAAAATCAAAAGTGGAAAAGAGTGGGATCAGCAAAGCCGCCGCGGCAGCGAAACCGAGAAAAACATTTTTAATCAGATAACGGCTAAAAATATTCACCGGAAAAACTTCTGTAAAAGCGAGGCCTGATGGGTCAAAAGACCGAAGAAACCCATCAGCATTATCAATGGCACCGTCCACACGCCGGGGAATGAGGGGATAATATCGCTGGCCACCAGTGAACGGCTGATGTTACCGGCATAAAAGATGAGAACAAACAGTACGGCCAGGGGTAACAGTGTGGCAAATCGCCCCTGGCGTGGCCGCGTACGGCTTAATGGTATCGCCAGCAGGGCCATTAAAATAGCGATAATTCCACGGCTTTCCCGCCACTGGCGTTCGGCAATATCGGCGGGATCGTGTGAACGCGACAGTTCCGCCATTGAGGCAGATTTACTTCTGAGTTCGATGCTTTGCTTCATTGGCTTAGGATGCAGATTAAAGTTTTTATACGTTTGCACGTTGTCATCCGTGCCTTTACGGTCAAGTTGATATGCCGTGCCGGAATGAAGCGTGACCGCCGGTGAGGCGATCGCAGGATTGACCACCTGCACAGAGTGTGCCCGGAATAACAAGGTGTTATTGCCGGAGGTGCTGTAAATCAGCACATCTGACAGCAGGTTATTTTTACGATCGATCTTATCGCTCAAAATCATTCTGCCACTGTCATTCAGATTAAATTTCTTTTCCTGTAGATGGCTGACATCTAATTCAGACTGCGCCTGCTGTTTTAACTGGAATATTTGCGCATAGGCCCAGGGGCGAGCGTACATCGAGAGCAGGGTCACTAAAATACCTAACGGGATCGCCAGGAACATGATGGCTTTATAAATCCGAAAAGGACTTATACCTGAAGCCAGTACGGCAGTTATTTCTGAATCGTTATAAAGCTGTCCCAGTGCAACGGCAACGGAAACATAAAGCCCGATGGGAAGTAGCATCTCCAGAGCAATCAATATTTTATAGAAAACGATATACATCACCGATTGCAGCGCCAGCGTGCCGTTGGCGGCATCGGTCAGATAGCGTTGAGTTGAATAACTGGCAAAGATAAAAATCAGGAAGCCGATTATTGTTATCACCAGTCGTTGCGTTGCAACCATGATGTAGCGTTCGATTAAATACATAAAATATTGAGACTCAATATCAGCGTCATAAATAACGGATTTTTATAGCCTTTCAGAGTAATAGTTCAGTCGCGTTACCGTCTTGCAGTTACGTGCTATTGCCCGAGCGGCCTGCTCGCGATGAGCGATTAGTGCGGTAAGCCATCTGGTAGTTGATCTGTATTTGAGAATAATTTACAACATACCATTAGTAACATACTTTTGGTATGTTGTGGCAATCATGGCCAAACACACTCTCATCACGCTCAGGGAACCTACCTATGCACGCACTTATTGTTGTTGCTCATCCGGATACACAGTCATTCACCCACAATGTTGCCGCCCGCGTGGCGAAAGGTGTCACTGATGCCGGGAGTGGCAATACCGTTGAAATCGCCGATCTGTTTGCAGAAAATTTCGATCCGCGTTTTGCCGCGCCGGACCTGGCATTTTTCCGCAATCAGTCATCGCCGCTGGCGGAAATCGTGGCTGAACAGCAGCGTATCGATCGGGCTGATGCGCTGGTGCTGGTCTATCCCATCTACTGGTGGTCTTTCCCCGGTATGCTGAAAGGCTGGATCGATCGCGTGTTTACCAACGGCTGGGCCTATGACTCCGCAGAAGACGGTGGGCTGATAAAAATGCTGCCGAATCTGAACGTTCATCTGATTGGCATTGGTGCCGCCGACGAAGGGACCTATTCTCGTCGTGGGTATGATGAGGCGATGAGAACGCAGATCGATCGTGGAATATTTGATTTTGTGGGTGCAAAGGTGGTTACATCTGAGCTGCTGCTGACGCCAAACGGCCAATTCCCTGAATCACATCTGGAAATCGCGCTGAAAATCGGTAATAAAATCGCCGGATAACGCCACGCCAGCGGCCAGTCAGCCTTATTTTCACCATCGATCTTTTCAGGATTGATACAACGAGGAGCTTCGGCATGCCCCGCATTCTGAACGAGAAGCACGGCGTCATTATTCACCATACAGCGTTAAGCATGACGGCGCGGGGTCAGTGATGTCGCGGCGTCGCTTATCTAAGGAAGATCGCTTTGCTCAGCTGATCGCGGTTGCGTGGCGGCTGATTGCCAGCGAAGGGACCGATGCGCTGACGATGGGCCATCTTGCCGAGGCGGCAGGCATCACTAAGCCCACCGTGTACGAGCATTTTGGCTCTCGTCAGGGGCTGCTGGCTGCACTGTATCAGGATTTTGAATCCCGCCAGAATAAGGTTATCGACGATGCGGTGGCCGCTGCGGAACCGGTTCTGAATGAGAAAGCCCGTATTATTGCGTCCAGCTATGTGAACTGCGTGCTGACGGAAGGGCGGGAAATTCCCGATGTGCTTGCCGCGCTGAGCGGTTCGCCGGAACTGGCCGAGCTGAGGAAGCAGTGTCAGAAAAGCTATCTGGAAAAATGCCGCCGCTCGCTGGCGATGTTTAGCGGCCCACGCGGCCTGTCGGATGCGGCGCTGTGGGCGATGCTCGGTGCGGCGGACAGCCTTTCTGCCACCGCCGTTAGCGGCGATATTGCTGAGCAGCAGGCGGTTGATGAACTGTATCAGGTGATTGTGGCGATGGTGGAACGCAGCCGCTAGTGCGGCTGTCGTTTATAAAGACGCCATGACGTCGTTGCGTAACTTACTGATGTGATTGCGGATGGAGGCCAGGCTTTTCTCGCGGTCGCCTTCGCGCATGGCGGTCAGCAGATCGAGATGCTCGGTGTGATTCTCGCTCTGGCGATGCAGAGGGCTGTGAAGGCGGAACAGGCGAACGTTAACCCGCAGCCCCTTTAACACGCCGGCCAGCACCACGTTGCCGCTGGCTTCCGCGATGGTGTTGTGCAGCTTCTCGTCATAGCGCCAGAAAAGATGCTCCTCGTCGGCCTTCATCAGTTCATGCAGCTCGGCGATCAGCGCATCCAGCGTTGGCGTACCGATTTTATCCAGCGCCTTGCCAACCGCTTCCACTTCCAGCAGTTCACGCAGCGCCATGGTATCTAAGTATTCTTTGATATCCACCGAACGAACGGTGTAAGAGCGTGCGCCGCGGCGCTCCAGCAGGTTCTCACCGGCCAGCCTGACCAGCGCTTCACGCATTGGAGTGCGTGAAACCTGTAGCTCATCGGCCAGGCGCGACTCCGACATTTCACTGTTGCCCGGAATTTTACGCTCAAGAATTAACTCTTTCAGTAATACATAGACCTGCTCAGACAGGCTGGCCGATTTCATATACAACGGTTTTGACGCCATAATTGCCGCCAGCGTATGGTCCTGATAGTCAGTCATCTTCACGCAGTTTCCAGTAGTTAATTCCGCCGCTAGTTTACCGAATTATCCTTCCGATGGGAAAGGGACCGCGCAGGCGAGGAAACGCCCCTGGCCCGGCACGCCGTGGAACTGATTATCGTCCCACACCGCCACGCCGTGCGACAGCGTAACGGCAGGCCAGGCCTGAACCTCTTTCCCTTCATACGGCGTATGGTCGGCGTTGGTGTGCAGCATGGCGCTGCTGATAGTTTTCGGCGTTTGCGTATCCCAGATCACCAGGTCGGCATCAGAACCGGGGGCGATAGTGCCCTTTTGCGGATAGAGGCCATAAAGCTTCGCCGGGGCGGTAGCGGTCAGATCGACAAAGCGCTGGGCCGACAGGCGATTTTTCAGCACGCCCTCGCTCATTAACAGCGGCATGCGCGTTTCCAGACCGGCAATGCCGTTCGGCACCAGATCGAACGATGCGTTTTCACCGTGCAGCTTTTTGCCGGTGGCATCATTATTAAACGGGCAGTGATCCGAGGAGAAAATGGTGAAGGTGCCGTTGGCCAGCGCCGTCCACACCGCGTTCTGGCTGTCCGTATCGCGCGGCGGCGGGCTGCAAATGCATTTCGCCCCGTGGAAGCTGTCATCAATCCCGAGGTCTTCCGCCGTCAGAAACAGATACTGCGGACAGGTTTCCGAAAAAATGTGCATGCCCTGGCCGCGCGCCCAGTAAATTTGTTCAATCGCCGCCCGGCTGGAAACGTGCACCAGCAGAATCGGCACATCGACCAGTTCGGCCAACGAAATCGCGCGGTGGGTCGCCTCGCGTTCGCCGATCGGCGAGTGGGCGAGGGCGTGATAGCGCGGGGCGATTTTTCCCTGCTTCTTTAGCCGCTCGGTCAGCCAGTTGATGCAGTCATCGTTCTCCGCGTGGATCATCGAAATCGCCCCCAGCTGGCGGGCGGCATCCAGCACATCCAGAATATGGTGATCCGGCAGCTTCAGCGCCTCATAGGTCATATAAATCTTAAATGAGGTGTGGCCCTGCTCGATCATCGCCGGCAGCTCAGCAATCACCGCCGGGTTGGCATCGGTAATAATCAGATGGAATGCGTAATCAATGCAGGCTTTGCCCTCGGCGCGCTGATGGTAGTCCGCAACGGCATCCTGCAGGCTCTGGCCCTTAAACTGCATGGCAAAGGGGATCACCGTGGTGGTGCCTCCGCACGCAGCCGACCGCGTTCCGCTGATGAAATCGTCGGCCCCGATTGAGCCATCGGTCGAGGGCTGATCGAGATGGCAGTGGGCATCAACGCCGCCCGGCGTGACCATTCTGCCCGCGGCATCAATCACCTGACGCGCGTCTTCGGCATTCAGCCCGGCGGCAATCATGCTGATTTTGCCGTCGCGGATGCCGACATCGCCGTGATAACGGTCGGAAGCGGTAATGATATCGGCATTTTTCACAATCAGATCGAACGTGCTCATCGCTGTGTCTCCTTGGCCAGCGCGGTGCTGGTGTCTGTTAACGGGGCCTTTTTCACCGGGCGGCTATGCTGGGTACTCTGATACGCTTTCGCGTAGTGCAGCTCGATGCGCCGCTGAATGAAGTCCCACAGCGTGGTGAGGATCAGGTAGTAGGTTGCCGCCACCATAAACAGCTCCAGCACCATAAACTGCTCCTGCATCAGGATCTGCGTACGGCGCAGCAGCTCTTCCATCGAAATCACCGAGGCGATCGAGGTGGTTTTCAGCAGGCCGTTAAAACTGTTGCCCAGCGACGGCAGGATCAGGCGCATGGTCTGCGGGAAAATCACGTAGCGCGCCACGCCTGCATGGTTAAAGCCCAGCGCCCTGGCCGCGTTGATTTGCCCCTTCGGCAGCGCCTGCACACCGCCGCGAATAATCTCTGCCAGATAGGCCGCCTCATTCAGCACCAGCCCGGTGATCACCGCTTCGATCACCGTAAAGCGAATGCCGATCTGCGGCAGGCCGGTATAAATGATAATCAACTGCACCAGCAGCGGCGTACCGCGGAAAATCCAGATATAGGTACGCGCTAACTGATTAACCCAGGACCAGGGCGACAGCCTGGCGAAGGCCAGCACCACACCCAGTACCAGCCCACCTGCCATTCCAGCCAGGGTTAACAGGACGGTATTCACCGCCCCAAGGAAAATGAAATAGTTGGTGAGATAATGGAAGTAGCCTTCCCAGCTCCAGCCCTGAATCATAGTGAAAGTTCCTGTGGTTTAAGAGGAGGGGCCCTGAACGCTAAAGGTTCCTGGGATCATTTCCGCGCCGTATTTCTTAAACAGCGCAGGCAGGCTGCCGTCGGCATTCATCTTGTTCAGCGCATCGGCGGCGGCGGCGGCCAGCTTCGGATCTTTAAAGGCGATGGCTACCGGGGTGGGTTCCAGCCCCGAGATCACCTGCTTAAACATCCCTTTGTGCTGATAGTCGGCGGCCACGGCGTCAATACTGATCACCGCATTCACCTGGCCCGCGCGCAGTGCCTGGAAAGCGACGGTGAAGTTGTCGAAGGTATGGATATCAACGGGCTTAAGGTTTTTGGCAACCAGCTGCTGGCTGATTTTGCGGATGGTGGTTTCTTCAAAACCGCCCAGCTCAACGCCCACGCTCTTACCGGACAGATCCTCAACCTTGGTGATTTTTCCTGCATCGGCAGGTGGGGTAGAAATACTCACCGCCTGGCTTTCATACGGGATCATGTACATCATTTTCGCGCGGGCCGGGGTGAAGAAAATGCCGGTATTGATCATATCCCAGCGGCCACCCTGCAGGCCGGGCACCATCGCGGAGAACTCAATGCGGGTGTAATCGGCTTTCAGGCACAGGCGTTTGGCAATCTCCTCGCCCATCTCAATGCGCATGCCCTTTAACTTTCCTTCACCGTCGACATATTGCAGCGGCGGCAGCGTCGGGTTGGTTGACATCTTCAACTCGCCTGAGGTAACCAGGCTGGCACCCTGTGGTGCCGTACAGTCGGCGAAGCAGCTGCCGGACAGCAGCGTTAACGCGGCTAATAAGGTTAATTTGGCTTTCATGTTGATTCTCCGGGTGTCAATTCAGGCCAGTGATTAATGCTGGAAGCTGTTCAGCACGTTAAGTTTTTCTAATTCATGACGTAAAACATGATGTAAATCGTCGGCCAGCGGCAGGCGCGGCGCGCGCGGGATACCAACATCGAGCCCCATCATCGACAAACCGGCTTTGCTGGCGGCGACGTAGTGCGGTCCGCCCACGGCGCGCACCACCGGCAGGATCTGGCGATACAGGGCGAGGGCCGCGTCGCGATCCAGACGATCCGCTGCGGCTTCAAACATCTGCGCACACTGCGACGGCAGCAGGTTAGAGGCCACGGCCACCCAGCCACAGGCCCCCAGCCAGAAGGATTCGTAACCGAGTATTCCGGCAAAGACGTTCATCCGATCGCCGCACAGTTCGATAATGTCGCGAACGCGGGTGACTTCCAGCGTGGATTCTTTGATGTAGCTGACCGTATCGATCTGCGACAGTCGGGCGACGGTTTTCGGCAGCAGGTCAACGTTGGCGGTGGCCGGGTTGTTGTAGATCATGATCGGGATGGAGATCGCTTCCCCGACCGCGCGATAGTGGGCAAACAGTTCGTCTTCATTCGGGCAGCTGTAAAACGGCGGGATGATCATCACGCCGTCTGCACCCATGCTTTCCGCCTCTTTGCTCAGCTCAACGCATTCCGGGGTCCACTCTGCACCCGTGCCCATCAGCACCGGCACACGCCCGCTTGCGGTGCACACCACCGTTTCAGTGACCAGCTGGCGCTCCTCGCGGCTCATCGATAAAAACTCACCGGTGCTGCCGAGCGGAATAAGTCCATGAATTCCCTGTTCAATTTGCCAGTTAACCAGTTTTTTCAAAGCTGGCACATCTATTGCTGAACCATCAGGGGTAAAGGGGGTAATCAATACCGTGTAAGTGCCGCGAAACGTAGACATGCTGAGTTCCTTGAGAAAGTTCTTGATGAACACCGTTTGTATACCGTATACGTACTGTATACGTATACGATGTCGGAGCACAAGATCTGTGGAACTAAAATCTCAAGATATCAGCCAGAGTGCCGAAACCCGGACCATCTGGTTTGATGGCCAGGCCATACAGGCTCTGGCTTCAGAGACGATCGCGGCCGCCCTGGCCCGCAGTAATATCGTGGCGCTGCGCGAAAATACGCAGGGCGAAAAGCGCGGATTGTGGTGCGGGATGGGCTCCTGCTATGAATGCGTGGTGGAGGTCGACGGCAAAGGATCGCAGCGCAGCTGTATGACGCTGGTTGAGCAGGGGATGCAAATTCACAGCCGTCGTTCAGACGATCGCACGCCTCAGCCGCTGGCGTCGGCACCCGCGACGGTTGAACCCGCTGAAACCGCCTGCGATCTGCTGGTGCTGGGAGCCGGGCCTGCCGGACTCTCTGCCGCGCTGGCGGCAGCGCAGGCCGGGGCTGCGGTGATCGTCATCGATGAGCGACCGCAGAGCGGCGGGCAGTTTTTCAAGCCGCTGGCACCGTCCCATATTCTGCACGGCAACATGCCGCCGCAGTGGCGCGACGGCGAAAAGCTGCTGACCGACGCCGTCGCAGCGGGCGTTACCGTGGTGCAACAGGCCACCGTCTGGGCGGCCTTCTCCGTGAATGAAATCGCCGTGATGGTTAACGGTCAGACGCGGCTGTTTCGCCCCGCGCAGCTGATTATTGCCACCGGTGCCTACGAACGCCCCGTGCCGTTTCCCGGCTGGACGCTGCCGGGCGTGATGACCACCGGAGCCGGGCAGACGCTGGCTAAAGCCTATCGCGTGATCCCGGGCAGCCGGGTGGTAGTGAGTGGCAACGGCCCGCTGAATCTGCAGTTTGCCGCCGACCTGCTGGAGAGTCAGGGTTCTGTTGTCGAAGTGCTGGAGCGCGCGCCGAAACCCGGGCTGAAGCATTTCCGCCAGATCTTCACCATGCTGCAGGCGGCCCCCGAACTGCTGTGGAAGGGGCGGCACTACCTTGGCGTATTAAAAAAACATCGCGTGCCGCTCAGCTGGGGTTATGAGGTGGTGGCCGCGCACGGGCAACAGCGCCTGGAGCGGATCACCGTGATGCGCGTCGACGCGAACGGGCAGCGTATTGCCGGTTCCCGCCGGGAAATCGACTGCGATGTGCTCTGCCTGGGCCACGGTTTTATCCCTTCCACCGATCTTGCCCGTATGCTCGGCTGCGAACAGCAGCTTTCCGCCACGCCGTTCAGCACGCCGACGATTAAAACCGACCCAAACGGCGCAACCAGCGTCAGCGGGGTTTACGTCGTGGGCGACGGCGCGAAACTGGGCGGCGCACAGGTGGCGCAGGCGCGTGGCAGGCTGGCGGGTCTCGCCGCCGCTGCCGCGCTGGGCAAAACGGTCAGCCCTCAGGAGATTCCTACCCTCACATCCCGCCTGACCCGGGCCGAGGATTTCCAGCGCTCGCTGTGGCAGGTCTATCAGGCACCGGCCGTCAGCCTGGCCTCGCTGGAAGATGAAACGGTGATCTGCCGCTGCGAAAATATCACTCTGGGCCGCCTGCGCCAGGCCATCAGCCAGGGGATCGACACCCCCGCCGCGCTGAAGCGCAATCTGCGCAGCGGTATGGGGCTGTGCCAGGGGCGCACCTGTTCCGGGATGGTGGCGCAGCTGGTGGAGGAGATGACCGGCCGTCATAACACCGTCAGCGGATTTTACGCGCCGCGTTTCCCCGTGCGCCCCGTTCCGATTGCCGCACTGGCTTTTGAAAAACCGGAATGGGGCGGGCATAAACCCGCCATCACTCCCAATCTTGCCCGACCGGTGGAGCAGACCGCGCTGCCGTTGCAAAAAACCGACATTCTGGTGATTGGCGGCGGGGTGATGGGTAACTGCCTCGGTTATTACCTCGCGGCGGGCGGTGCCGGTGTGCTGGTGGTGGAGCGTGACGAGATCAACCTGCAGGCCTCCGGTGCCAATGCGGGCAGCCTGCACGTACAGCTGCTGTCCTTTGATTTTGGTAGCAAGGCGCAGGAGGGCGGCGGCCCGGCGGCGCAGACGCTACCGCTGGGTCCGACGTCGGTCAGGCTGTGGCAGGCGCTGGAACAGGCCAGCGGCGAATCGCTGGAAATTAAAATTACCGGCGGGCTGATGGTGGCCGAAACGGAACAGGACATGCGTTTTCTGGAGCAGAAAATCGCCCTGGAGCGCCGCTACGGCATTGAAACCGAACTGCTGGATGCCGCCCAGCTCAACCGGCTTTCTCCTCATCTGTCACCGGACCTGCTCGGCGCGGAGTTTTGCCCGATGGAAGGAAAAATCAACCCGCTGCGTGCCACCTACGTGGTTAACAGACTGGCGACGGAGGCCGGTGCACGCTTCCAGCGCGGGACCGATGTGCAGGCCATCGAACCACTGCCGCACGGCGGTTACCGGGTGCAGACCAGCCGTGGGGTGATTGAAGCCGGGCGGGTGATCAACGCCGCCGGAGCCTGGGCGGCCAAAGTGGCTGAAATGGTTGATGTTGCGCTGCCGGTGAAAGGCGCGCCGCTGCAAATGATCGTCACCGAACAGTCCGCACCGCGTATTGACCACCTGATCGCCCACGCGGGCCGCCACCTGAGCCTCAAGCAAACCGCACACGGCAGCATTCTGATCGGCGGCGGCTGGAGCGCCGGATTTAACCCCGAAATGCGGATGAACCAGTCACTGCGCGCCAGCATTGAAGGCAACCTGTGGGTGGCCGGGAAGGTGCTGCCCGCCCTCAACAGCCTGCATATGGTGCGCAGCTGGGCGGGGATGAACATCAATATCGACGGTGCACCGATCGTCGGTGAAGTCCCCGGCAAAGCGGGCTTTTACCACGCGGTTACCTCTAACGGCTACACGCTGGCACCGGTTGTCGCCTGGAGCCTGTCACAACAGATTTTGCAGGGCCGCAGCGAGATCGATCTTGCGCCCTATGCGATTTCCCGATTCCACTGATAATAAGGACTTCTTTTCGTGAGCAATACACAACACACTCTCGCCAGCTGGATTGATAACCATTTTGAACAGCAGGTTGAGATGCTGAGAAAGCTGGTACAGATGCCGTCTGACAATCCGCCAGGCGACTGTACTCCGCACGCGTTAATGACAGCTCAATGCCTGCACGACCTCGGGCTGGAGGTGGAAATCCTCACCGTGCCCGATGACGTCGTCGCCGCAGGTGGCATGCGCAGCGCCACCAACCTGATTGTCCGCCACCGCTTTGGCCCCGGCCCGACCGTGGCGCTGAACGCCCACGGTGACGTGGTGCCGCCGGGCGGCGGCTGGAGCAAAGATCCCTACGGCGCGGAAATTGAGGACGGCTGGCTGTACGGGCGCGGCGCGGCGGTATCGAAATCCGATATCACCACCTACACTTCCGCGCTGCTGGCGCTGATTCACAGCGGTGCAGATTTGCAAGGCACCGTTGAACTGCATATCACATACGACGAAGAGACGGGCGGATCGACCGGCCCCGGCTGGCTGCTGGCCAACGGCCACAGCAAACCGGACTACGTGGTTTGCGCCGCGCTGAGCTACTTTGTGGTCACCGCGCACAACGGCTGCCTGCACCTGGAAATTGATTTAAAAGGCCAGTCGGCCCACGCCGCATTTCCCACCACCGGCTGCGATGCCATTGAAGCCGGAAATCGCCTGATGACTGCGCTCTACCGCTATCGCGATGCGCTGGGCGAAACCCATTCGGCAATTGACGGCATCGACTCACCGACGCTGGTGATTGGCCTGGTCAACGGCGGCATTAACACCAACGTCGTGTCGGACAATTTCGTACTGCGCCTGGATCGCCGCATTATCCCGGAAGAAAACCCGGAGGCCGTCGAGCAGGAGCTGCTGGCGCTGGTCGCCGACGTACAGCGGCAGGTTCCCGGCGTGGCCTTCAACGCACGTCGCATCCTGCTTGCCCGTCCGTTTACCCCTTCGCCGCAGAGCCTGGCGCTGGCAGAGATTTTCAGCCAGCAGGCCGAAGCCGTATTCAATGAGCCCATTCCGCTGGTCGGCCTGCCGCTGTACACCGACGCGCGGCTGTACAGCGGTGCCGGTATCCCGACCATCATGTACGGTGCCGGACCGCGCAGCTTCCTGGAAGCGAACGGCCATCGCGCCGACGAACGCATTCACCTTGATGACTTACGCCGCGCCACCCTGGTGGTTGCCAACAGCCTGGCCACCCTTTTGCAGGAGAAAACCGCATGATTGCCATTAAAAATCTGACTAAATACTACGGCGAGCTGCCGGTCCTAAAAAACTGCACCCTGGATATTCAGAAGGGGGAAGTGGTGGTGATCTGCGGTCCTTCCGGCTCCGGGAAATCCACGCTGATCAAGTGCATGAACGCGCTGGAGCCGTTCCAGAAAGGGGAGATTAATATCGACGGTATGGTGCTGAGCGATAAAAAAACCAGCCTGCCCGCGCTGCGCCAGCAGGTGGGTATGGTATTCCAGTCGTTTGAGCTGTTCCCGCATATGACGGTGATGGACAATTTAATCGTGCCGCAGATGCGCATCCTTAAACACAGCCGCGAGCAGGCGCAGAAAAAAGCCCACGAGCTGCTGGAGCGCGTCGGCATGAAATCCCACGGTCATAAATACCCGGCACAGCTTTCCGGCGGCCAGCAGCAGCGCGTGGCGATAGCCCGCGCCCTGGCGATGGAGCCGAAGGCGATGCTGTTTGATGAACCGACTTCGGCGCTGGATCCTGAAATGGTCGCCGAAGTGCTGGCGGTGATGGCGGAACTGGCGGAGCAGGGCATGACCATGTGCTGCGTGACCCACGAGTTGGGCTTCGCGCGGAAAATCGCCGACCGGATGATCTTTATGGACGCCGGAGAAATCATCGAAGATTCGCCGACCGATGCCTTCTTTACCGCTCCGGCTTCCGGGCGGGCAAGAGATTTCCTGGAGCAGATTATCCACCATTAACCGAGTTGAAAACCGCGCCTGACCATTGCGGCAGGCGCGGGAACGCGCTCAACGGGAAGATCCGGCGGCGTTAAGTTGCAGGCTTATCCCACAGCGCTGCGCATTGTTCAAATACCCGCCGCGCGGCGGGCGTGACGGCGGTCATATGCATCGCGCCATGGACCGTCCCCGCCAGCCGTACGAGCCGCACTCTGTTCCCATCCCGCGCCAGTCTGCGGGCGTACTCTTCCGCCTCATCCCGCAGCGGATCGCATTCACAGCTCAGCAGCAGCGTGTCCGGCAGGCCGTGCAGCGACGCTGCCGCAGACGGGCTGGCCAGCGGATTCTGCTGCTCGCGGGCGTCGGGCAAATAGCGCTCCCAGCAGTATTCCATCACCGACCGCGTCAGGCCAAAGCCCTCGCCGAACTGCTGCCAGGAAGCCGACTGCATCGCCGCATCCAGCGCCGGGTACAGCAGCAGCTGGCGGGCAATCAACGGCCCCTGGCGATTTCGCGCCAGCAGGCAGGCCGCCGCGGCCAGGTTGCCGCCCGCGCTGTCGCCGCCAACCGCGATGCGCTGCGGGTCGATGCCCAGCGAATCCGCCCGGTCGGCGATGGCACAAAGCGCGGCATAATAATCGCTTAACGGCACCGGGAACGGGTGCTCCGGGGCCAGGCGATAGCCAACGGAGAACACCACGCTGTCGGTGGCGTCGGCCAGCTGCTGGCACGGAGTATTCCAGGCATCCAGACCGCCCAGGCACCAGCCGCCGCCGGGGGCATACACCAAAGCCGGATGTGCCTCACCGTCTTCTGCCCCGGCCGGAAAATACATTCTTACCGAGATCGGCCAGCCATCCTCCGCTTCTATGCTTAACGCCTGCCAGTCGCGAATTTCCCCGGCTACGGGCTGCTGACCGGCGATCAATCCTGCGTCGGTGGTCGACCGTATTACCGCCAGCGGCACGGCGGCGCTGAAAGCGGGCGCGGCGGCCAGCCAGCGCTGCGTTGCGCTATCGAGCGGCATAGCCTTTCTCCTGTAAAAACGCCGCGATCAGCGTACAGAATTCATCCGGGCACTCTTCGGTAATAAAATGTCCGCAGTCGCTGACTATCGCGCTGCGTAAATCGGGGGCGACTTTTTTCATCGTCTCCGCCGGGGCATCCCGCGTGGCGTGCTCGGCACCGATAGCCAGCACCGGCATACTCAGCGGCGTGGTGGCCCGCTGCTGATTCTGACGGATGGTCTCCGGGATGGCGCGATAGTAGTTAAACCCGGCCTCCAGTTTCCCCGGCACGCTGTAGGCATCGATATAGACTTCCGCCGCCACGCGTTCCCGCCGCCATGACCATTTATCGAACATATAGCTGAGATACAGCCGTTCGCGCCCCGCAATCAGCGCCTCCGGCAGGCCGCTCAGCTGGTTGAACATAAAGTGCCAGAGGAAGATATTCTCCTGCGGGCTGACAAAAATCTCCGGCGCGGGGGCCAGACCGGGGATCACCGCTTCGGTCAGCAGCAGCGAATGTACGCGCTGCGGGAAATCTGCGCCCATGGCGTAGCCCACCCACATGCCAATATCATGGCCGATAACCGGAAAGCGCTGGTGGCCGAGCTGGGACATCGCGTCAACCAGCTGCGCGGCGATATTCCCGGTATCAAAACCACCGGTTGGTGCGTCCGACTCGCCGGTGCCGGGCGGATCGACCGCTACGGCGGTATAGCCCGCGCGGGCCAGATGCTCCATTACGTGCCGCCACGTGTACCACGTCTGCGGCCAGCCGGGGATCAGCAGGACCGCCGGGCCGTGGCCCTGAGTGACGCAGTGCAGACGGCTTCCGTTAACGCGCAGATAGTGATGGTGCCGGGTTGGGTTAGCCATGGTGTTCAGCCTCCGTGGTAGTGATGCCTAACAGGCGGTCTATCTGACTCTGGCTGACCGGGGCCGCCGCGAAATCATCGAAAATTTTATCGGTGACCGGAATAATATGGTCGCGGATAAACGCCGCCCCCTCGCGTGCACCATCGTCCTTATTCTTCAGGCAGCACTCCCATTCCAGCGCCGCCCATCCGGCGTAACCGTTCTGAGTCAGGCGGGAGAATATCGCCCTGAAGTCGACCTGACCGTCTCCCGTTGAGCGAAAACGCCCGGCGCGATCCGCCCACGACTGGTAGCCGCCGTACATGCCCTGACGCCCGGTGGGATTAAACTCGGCGTCTTTAACGTGGAACATGCCGATGTGGTCGCGGTAGATATCCAGAAAATCGAGGTAATTCAGCTGTTGCAGGACGAAGTGGCTGGGATCGAACAGGATTTTACAGCGCGGATGATGGCCGGTGCGCTGTAAGAACATCTCAAATGAGATGCCGTCGTGCAGATCCTCGCCCGGATGAATTTCATAACACAGGTTCACACCCTGCTCCTCGCAGGCATCAAGGATCGGCAGCCAGCGGCGGGCCAGCTCGTCAAAGGCGGTTTCCACCAGCCCGGCCGGGCGCTGGGGGAAGGGGAACACGTAGGGCCAGGCCAGCGAGCCGGAAAAGGTGCCCATCTCGGTCAGCCCAAGACGGGAAGAGGCGCTGACCGCCGCCAGCAGCTGCTGTTTTGCCCATGCGGTGCGGGCTTCCGGTTTGCCGTGCAGGTGCGGCGGCGCAAAGCTGTCGCACAGCGCATCGTAGGACGGGTGTACCGCCATCAGCTGGCCGAAAATATGCGTGGTCAGCTCGCTGATAACCAGCCCGTACCGCGCCAGCATGTCGGTGATCTCATCGCAGTACTGCTGGTTTTCCGCCGCCAGATTGACGTCAAACAGTCGCTTATCCCAGGCCGGGATTTGCAGAGCGCGGAAGCCGTTCTCCGCTGCCCATCCGGCAATCGCCTCAAGACTGTTAAACGGAAAAACATCATCACTGAACTGTGCCAGGTGCAGGCTGGGACCCTTGATCGTTTGCATATGAACCTCTATTGTTTGTCGATTGACAAACAATAGAGGTCTGACGAAACGGCCACAAGGCGTTTTTCTTCAGGCAGCACGTAGTGCTCAGTCATCAGGGCAGAAGGTGGCTGATTTAATGTGATATTCTTGCTGCCAGATCCTGAACGTATCATCCGAGAAAAGAGAACCGCTATGGCCGGAAGACCCAGAGAATTCGATCGTGAAGCCGCCCTGATTCAGGCGCGGGATTTATTCTGGCGTCACGGCTTTGAGGGCACCTCGATGTCCGATCTGGTGGCGGCGCTGGGAATTGCCTCCGCCCGCATTTACAAAGCGTTTGGTTCAAAGGAACAGCTGTTCCGCGAGGCGGTGGCGCACTATGCGGAACACGAAGGCGTTTTTGCCGCACGGGCGCTGGAAGAGGGCGAGATCGCTCTCGCGATCAAGCGAATGTTAATGGATGCCATCGCGCTCTATACCCGGCCCCTTGCGCCAGCAGGCTGTATGGTGGTTTCCGCCGCCGGTGCGCTCAGCGATGAAAATCAGCCGTTGCAGCAGTGGATGGCAGAACAGCGCCGCCTGCGTACGGAATCGATTATTAACCGCTTCCGCCAGGCGGCGGAGGCCGGGCAGCTGAAGAGCGATGCCAACCCTGACCTGCTGGGTAACTATTTTGCGCTGGTGCTGCACGGCCTGTCGGTACAGGCGCGGGACGGCGTTCCGGCGGGCGTCTTGATCGAGGTGGTTAACGCCTCGCTGGCGGTGCTCTGACGGTTAAGCCGCTGATGGCTTAACCCTGGTCATTGCCCTCTGCAAGAATTCGCGCCCGACAAACGGCCAGAATTTCATCGGCCAGCGCGGAATCATCCGGGCAGGCGCGGGACAGCACCATCGCACCCACCAGATGCGCGAGGGTGTCGATCAGATCGGCACGCTTTGCGCCTTTTTCCCCTTCTTCACCCGAGAGCCTGGCCAGATTCTTTTCAATACCGGCGGCAAATATGGCCTTCACCGACTCGGGCTGGCGCGCCGTGTCGGTGCTGAGCGCCGACATCACACAGCCTGACCCCATCGCATCGCGATGCTGGCGGGAAAGATAGCGCTCAACAAATTCTTCCCGGGTGGTGCCGCCTGACATACCCGCCGCCTGCACAAAGCCGCAGCTCACCGCTTCCGCCATCAGATCCGCCTTGGAAGCAAAGTGCTTATAGAACCCGCCGTGAGTGAAGCCCGCCGCAGACATCAGCTCCGCCACGCCAACCCCGTCGAAGCCGCGCTCGCGAAACAGCGCCGAGGCCGTTTCGACAATATGCTGGCGATTTTCGCGTACCTGTTCTTTCGACACTTTCATTGCTGCTGGCTCCTCTGAGCGAAATTTCTGCCGCAATTATACATTGATGATGACCATAATCAAAAAATGTTGACTGTTTAGATTATGATCGTCATCATTAATTCCACGTCGCGTTGTTGCCGTCAGCGGGATCTTCCGAGCTAACCGGGTACGGCAGGCAGAGAGCAATATGGGCAGCACGACTCATTCAATCATTCACAGAGGAAACACGCAGATGTCCAAACCTTCCGTTCTGATTACAGGTGCCTCAACCGGTATTGGCGCAGTTTATGCGCAGCGCTTTGCCCAACGCGGGCACGACCTGGTGCTGGTCGCGCGTGATAAAGCAAAGCTGGCCGCACTGGCCGAACGTTTGCATCAGGAATACGGCGTTGCCGTGGATATTCTGCCCGCCGATCTTACCCAGTCGGATGACGTCGCCACGGTAGAAGCGCGCCTGCGCGACGATACGAAAATTGGCATTCTGATCAACAATGCCGGTATCGCCCAGTCGGGGGCATTTGCCGGGCAGACGGCCGATTCGATTGAGCGCCTAATCGCGCTGAACGTTACCGCACTGACGCGGCTGGCTAACGCGGTCACGCCACGTTTCGTGCAGGCCGGGGAGGGCGCTATCGTCAACATCAGCTCGGTCGTAGGGCTGGCACCAGAATTCGGCATGTCGGTCTACGGCGCAACGAAAGCCTTCGTGCTGTTCCTGTCCCAGGGGCTGAATGTTGAACTGGCGGATAAAGGCGTATACGTACAGGCGGTGCTGCCTGCCGGTACTTACACCGAAATCTGGGATCGTGCGGGGATTGATATCAACACCCTGCCGCAAATGATGGAAGCGGGCGATCTGGTCGACGCCGCGCTGGTGGGCTTTGACCGCCGGGAAACGATCACCATTCCGCCAGTGCAGAGTGCATCAAGCTGGAGCAGCCTGGATGCGGCGCGGCAGGCGTTGATTGCCGATATTAATCAGGCGAAGGTGGCGGAGAGGTATCAATCTGCCTGACCAGTGCTTACTGCTACAGCCCGGACCTCGGCTGTAGCTGATAAATCCAGGCGCTCACCTGCAGGCCATCAACCGTGGTGACGTCAACCGTCACCCGGTCATAGCCATCTTCGAATTCATCCAGCATCGGCCAGTGCGCCTGCAAATTGTCGGATAAAAACAGGTAGCCGTTCACCTGCGCGCCATCGCTGTGCAGTACAATGCCGGGGAAATCCGCCGCCGCGCCCCAGCCCCGCTCGTAAAAGGTCCCGGTAACGTGGCCTGCCAGCCATTCGCCACCGATGTTTTCCATAATATGCGCATTCGAATGGCCCGGGCGCAGCGTGCCGTAGACAAACAACGATTCCATCTTGCCTCAACATTGAAAAAGGGATTACCCGCCGGGTAAAGAACAGCTTTCAACATACGGCCTAATCCGGCGGCTGGCAAACCCTTCGTCACGCAGGCACCCTCCTACAGATACTGCGCCAGCAACGTCTCCAGACTGTTCTGGTCGACGGCAAACAGGCGAATCCCTTCGGCCAGTTTTTCCACCGCCATCGCGTCCTGATTATGCGCCCAGTAGAATTCCGCTTCGGTCATGGCCACAGGCTTAGCCAGTACTTCGCCCGCATAGTTCAGCGGCGCGGGCACCGGCCCCTGGCTTTGCTGTAGCTGTGCCAGCAGCGCCGGAGACACGGTCAGACGATCGCAGCCGTTCAGCGCCAGCACCTGTTCCGGCGTGCGGAAGCTGGCACCCATCACGACCGTGTGGTAACCGTGCTGTTTATAGAAGCGATAAATAGTTTGCACCGACTCCACGCCCGGATCGTTGTCGACGGTCCAGGCGGTGCCGGGATTGTTTTTCTTGTACCAGTCGTAAATGCGGCCGACAAACGGTGAAATCAGGAACACACCGGCATCGGCGCAGGCTCTGGCCTGGGCAAATGAGAACAGCAGCGTCAGGTTGCACTGGATGCCTTCTTTTTCCAGTGTTTCGGCGGCACGTATCCCCTGCCAGGTGGCGGCAAGCTTAATCAACACCCGTTCTTTGCCAATGCCTTTCGCTTCATACAGGGCAATGATTTCCCGCGCTTTGGCAATACTGGCTGCGGTATCGAAGGAGAGGCGGGCATCCACCTCGGTGGAAATGCGCCCCGGCACGCTTTTCAGGATCAGTGCGCCGATACTGACGGCCAGCGTGTCGGCAATGTCTGACGCTTTTATCGGTTTTCCCGCCTGGCGGGACTTCACCGCCGCGACGGCTTTCGTAATCAGCGCCTGATACTGCGGAAGCTGCGCGGCCTTGTAGATGAGCGACGGGTTGGTGGTCGCATCTTCCGGCTGATACGCCAGAATGCTGTCAATATCCCCGCTGTCGGCAACAATCGTCGTGTGCTGCTTTAGTTGTTCAAGCTGATTCATAATCGTGACCTGTAATGAGAAGTAGAATTGAATGCACGGGGAACGGCACGGAGCCGCTCCCTGTGGTGGGGCTGGCAGGGCGATCAGTTAGCCTGCGCGACGCGGGTGGTCAGGCCTGGCATATTGAAGCACTCGGCTTCATTCTGAATCATATCCTTGATTTTATTGACCACGTAACGCTCAGGCTCCACGCCAAACGATTTCAGGTTGGCAAACATCGCCTTCATCTCTTTCACTACCGCCGGTTTTTCGTAGTTGTAGTGTCCGCTGAGTTCAAGGATCTCTTTCAGCAGATCCGGCTCATTAAAGATCTGCTCTTCGGACTTGTTTTTGTGCTCATCGGTCATCCATTTTTCCCACTTGTGGCTCAGCACGCACTCGCGGGTCAGCACGGTTTTCAGATCGGACGCGGTTTTGATAAAGCCTTTCGCAGCCAGATCTTTTTCCACCTGCGCCAGCTTCAGGTAGGCGCGGGTTTCAATGGTGCCGTAAGCCGGGGCCACGTTCATCGCGGTGATCCCCAGGCCCGGGTGCTTCAGCAGGATCTCATCCGGCAGATAGTCGCCGTTGTGCTCTTTAAGGCCTACGCCGTGACGGGTGCTGATGGCGGACAGTTCAGCGGACTGCTTATCGTTGAAATGACCGACGTTCTTGGTCAGGCGGGTCAGGGTTCCGGTCTGACCGACGATAAACAGCGGCTGCGGCAGCGATTCGGCCGCCAGGCGCTTGTTCAGCTCGATAATAAACTCTTCATAGGCACTGACGTCGGTCAGGCCGCCGTTGGTCTCTTCGGTACCGACCTCGTAGAAGAACTCTTTCATGCTGTTGGCTTTGCGGTAATCTTCGCAGAAGCGGATCAGCTCAACGGTGCGGCTCAGAACCAGTTCGATATCAATCGCTTTACCGACAACGTACGGATCTTTGGTCGGGTCGATATGCAGCAGGTCGAAACCGGCATCCATATCAATCTGATAGGAGCGGCGGGCCAGCTTCATCGCTTCGTCTTCAGGGATATGGTCTTTACGTTCTTTATCGCGCTGCCACGGGCCGCCGTGGTCGCGGCAGAGGAAGTAATCGCCGTCAAAACCGACTTTATCCGCCATCGCTTTCAGGTCAGCGGCAAAGCGGAACTGATCCCAGTTATTCACGTAACCGGCACCGAATTCATCGGCATCGACCTGGTTACGGCTGGCAATAAACATCAGCGGTAGATCTTTTTCTTTTCCCAGTTCAAAACAGGCCTGAATTAATGCCGGAGACATGGGGCCAATTCCCAGCATGGTAGATTTGCCACCGTTAACAATATAATCAACGTACTGTTTCATTGTGTTTTTCATAATAACTCCTCAGGCTTTATTCATATCAGAAGTGATGGGTTTTTTAGTCGATGATTTTTTTACCGGCTCGGTAATATTCGGTCGCAGAATATGCAGGCAGATGGCGGTTACAATCACACCGATGGCCATATCGATGACGTACCACATCGGGGCCTTATTCACGCCCGCGATGGCAATTAATCCGCCGTGGGGAACCATGGATTCAACGCCGTGAATCATTGCCAGACCGGCACCGACGGCGCTGCCGATAATAATTGACGGCAACACGGTTTTGAGGTTCTTAACGGCAAACGGAATGGCACCCTCGGTAATACCGATTAATCCCATAAAGGCGGCAGAGGTGCCCATTCTTCTTTCATCTTCCGCCCATTTACGCTGGGAAATAAAGGTTGAGAGGGCAATACCCAGCGGTGGAATAGCGCAGGCAATACGATATGCTCCGTTCGGGCCATAAATACCTTCGGCCATTAAGGCGAGGGTAAAGGCCGTGGCGGTTTTATTGACCGGGCCACCCATATCAAAGGCTGCCATCGCACCCAGAATCAGGCCGAGAATAACGCCGCTGCTTCCCTGCATATTCGACAGCATGGAAACCAGCCATTTCATCGCAAAGCCGATTGGCCCAATCAGTACGTATAGATAGAGCATGCCGACAATACAGGTGGAGGCGATGGGGATGATCATAATGGGCATCACCGGCATTAACGCCTTGCCAACCTTCCAGGTTTTAATCCATTTGGCGACGTAGCCGCTGAGGATGCCGAGCAGCATTGCCCCCAGGAAACCGGTCACCACGTGGTCTGCACCCAGCGGCGTGCTGGCCATAAAGCCGGTGATAAAGCCCGGCGTCAGCCCCGGTTTACCGGCGATTGAGTAGGAGATATAGGCCGCCAGCACCGGGATCATCATCCCCAGCCCGGCACTGCCGATAGCGCCCAGATTAAGTAAGAACGGGTTAGTCACCACCATCCCTTTGCCGACGACCGGTTCGCCACCTACCAGCGACAGCGCCAGGCAGATCCCGCCGACCACCACCACCGGCATCATGTAGGACACCCCGGTACTGAACGCTTTGACTAAATCATCTTTAATGACTTTGATATTTTCCGACATTTTTTATCCTCCCGAATCCGCTATTTTTTATTGGCTGCTGAGATTTTTGAACGCAGCGATACCCGTGCGCCCGTGCGCGCTATTTAAAATTGCAGGATTCGCAGACATGTAATTAACGTTTTTAATATTCCGGTGACGGCCGTCGAAATAAAACGCACCGGCGCGTTGTTTAATTCACCAGGCTTACCGCTTTATCAATAATCGCAGCCGGATCGCGCACCACTTCGGCCGGGTTGAGGGAAATAACCCGACCCTCGTCTTCTTTTTCTTCAAAGCGCTCAACGCCCTCAATACCGATAGCAATTGCCAGAATCACCACGTCGGCATCGGCAATATCATCGTCACTTAATTCATTTTCAATGCCCATGCCGCCCTGGGTTTCCACCTTGACGTCATAACCTCTTTTTTTACACTCCTGCTCAATCGCTTCCTGCGCCATATAGGTATGGGCAACTCCGGTAATACATGCTGCAACGCCGACAATTTTCATAATGAACTCCTGATTTTTTATTGGCTGATTTTTAAAATAGGACTGACGGTTATTCTGTTTTTATATAGCCAGCGTGCTGGCCATCAGGTTGTAGAGTACGGTCACGTTTTCGGCCTGTTTTATTTCATTGCGGAAATCCTCTTTCATTAGCTTTCTGGCAAGCGTTGAGAAATATTTCATATGCTCGTTAGGATCGGCGGATTTACTCACCGTCAGCATAAATACGGTTTCAACCTGCTGATCGCCCCACGTAATGGGCTTCGCAAGGGTGGCCATACTGATAGTGGAGTGCTGAATATGGTCCGATTTGGTGTGCGGAATGGCGAAGCCATAGCCCACGGCGGTGGAAAAAGAGTCTTCCCGCGCCCAGATATCATCGGTTAACCGATCGCGATTATCGGTACGGTGATGCAGCCAGAGATTGTCTGTCATCATCTTGATCGCTTCGTTCTTATCACCGGCATCCAGAGCACAAAGGATAAATTCCGGCGCGAGGAGCGGCATTTTGCTTATTGCCCTGACCTCCGGCGAGCGCAGGGCGCTTTTCACCCCGGCGGAACGTTTTACGCTGACGATCTCCTGCACCAGCCGCTGGCATTTGGTGAAATCCAGCTCGCGCAGCGTGTGCTTAACCCCCGGGATGGCGGTGCCGCTCATGCTCAGTTCGTCAAAGCCCATTCCGACCAGCAGCGGCAGGAAATCGTTGCTGGCACCCAGCTCACCGCAGATACCGATCCACTTGCCCGCGCGGTGCACC
Organism: Erwinia sp. INIA01; assembly: GCF_025947915.1. Classification (NCBI taxonomy): domain Bacteria; kingdom Pseudomonadati; phylum Pseudomonadota; class Gammaproteobacteria; order Enterobacterales; family Erwiniaceae; genus Erwinia; species Erwinia sp. INIA01. Next base: position 35,564 of record NZ_JAPDNC010000004.1, on the reverse strand, counting down.
TCATCGACGGCAAACTTCAGGGCGCGCAGGAAGGACGGGGCATAATTGTCGTACACCGATTCAACCTGCGAATTGCCACGGTCGGCGGCAAAAAAGTACTGCGTCAGATCGTTGCTGCCGACGCTAAAGAAATCGGCGTATTCGGCAATTTCGCCAATGGCGAAGAGAACCGAGGGGATTTCCAGCATCACGCCCAGCGAGATGGCCCCGTTAAACGGCAGTGCTTCATCGCGCATTGCGCTTTTGACCTCTTCGAGCACCTCGCGGCACCAGATAACTTCATCGACGCTGGCAATCATCGGGATCATGATCTTCGCCTCGCCGAGCGCCGAGGCGCTGAGGATGGCCCTCAGCTGCATGGCAAAGAGGTCGCGATAGCGCGGATAGGTGCGCACGGCGCGGAAGCCGAGAAACGGGTTTTCCTCCTCGCCGGTATCCAGATAGTCCACCGGTTTATCGCCGCCGATATCGAAGGTGCGGAAGATAACCGGCCTGCCATCTGCCAGCGCCATGACCTGACCATAAAGATCCGCCAGCTCGCGGTAGTCCGGCGGCGTTTCTCGGTCCATAAACGACATTTCGGTACGGAACAGGCCGATGCCTTCCGCGCCGTTGTTGAATGCCGCTTCGGCTTCCGCCACGCTGGCAATATTGGCGGCGATTTCCACGCTATGGTTATCGCAGGTCGTCGCCGGTTGCATCACGCCCGCCATCATCTGCTGCTGCATCTGCTGCTGGACGGTGATTTCATGACGGTAATAGCGCAGGACCTGCTCGTCCGGTGCGGTAATCAAAATCCCCGGGTTACCGTCGATAATGATGTCCGTGTTCGCATCCAGCGCCAGGGCCGTAAAATCAATATCCGTCAGGGTCGGGATGCCGAGCGAACGCGCGAGGATCGCGGTGTGCGAGGTTTTACCGGTGGCCGACAGGACCATGCCGGCAAGGTACTGTTTATTGATGCCGAGGAACTGGCTCGGTGTCAGACTGTTTGCCAGAATAATCGACGGCTGGGTTAATTCCAGGCTGTTTTGCGGCAGTGCACCCGTGCCATAAATAGCGGTAAGCAGCTGTCCGGTAATATCGAGAACGTCAAGTGTTCTCTCTTTAATATATTTGCTCGCTGAACGGTTAAGAATTTCACAAAATTCCATCGCCGATTTAATGACGGCATTCCACGTATTCTCGCCGTTTGCAATGGCGGTGGTAATCTGGCTTTGGAAGATCGCATCGGTCACGATCGATAAATGCGCCTGTAAAATATCATGCTCAACGCCGGTCTTAATTTCCAGTGCGGTAAGTTTCTCATCCTTCAGTGCCGTCAGGCCCGCCAGGAAAATACGCTGTTGCTGTTCTGCTGAATATTCTCCGCCGGGATTACGCGCCAGCATTTCGTTTAAAGACAGGCTCTGTATGCGCACCGGCTTCGCAATCGCCACGCCGCCGCTGATGCGTGAACCCTGAATAAAGTCGAGCCGGGTTTCCCGCAGGGATCGCGGCAGATAGCCCGCTGGCGCCGTGGCTTCCTCCGCCTGACTGACCTCGAAAGAGGGCAGCTTTTTCAGCAGCGCCCGCAGCTGCTGTGCGGCTTCAGCCGCATCTTTCCCGCTGAGCGATATTTCGCAGGCGTCGTTGAATAATGTGTCGGTAGCCACCACCGAGAGAGCGCTTTTCCCATTACCCTGAATGCCGCTACGAATATTCTTCCAGCACACGTCGGATTGAAATGTATTACACAGTCGTTCGATGTGCCCTGCAGGCCGGGCGTGAATGCCTTCATTCAGTTCACACTGGTACGCTATTATCTCTGACATCATCGCTCCCGATAAAGCTTTGCAAAAGCAGGTTTATTTTGTTGGCAGATATACGGCTCTGCATTTCATGTTTTATATCCTTCACCGTTCATGACCGTGTTTGAATAGAAAAAAAGTGACCTTTGCTTGAATAAAAAAGCAGGTTAATTATTTTGTGATCGCAATCATAAAATTAATTCGCGCTAAGCCGCTTGTGATAATCGTCACGTTTTTATTTATCATCGCGCCGTGATGACATATTTGCTAATTAAGTACCTTTTCTACTATTTAATGGCGGGGTGAATGGCGTACAGAATAAACCCACTCTTTTATTTTTATGTGGAAAGAACGATGCATTTTCGTGGGGTATTACTGGATTTAGACGGCACGCTGGTGAATTCGCTGGATTTCGTTGAGGCCTCCTGGAGTTTGTGGGCCAGGCAAAAAGGGCTGGACCCGCGCACGGTCTGCCATTACCTGCATGGCAAACCGGCGCTGAGCACCCTGCGCCACTTTATGCCAGGCGCCAGCGAACAGACCATCCAGGACGAATTTCTTGCGCTGGAAGACTATGAGGCGAGCCATACCGACGGCATTACCGCCGTCAACGGTGCCGTGGATTTTCTCCGGCAGCTGGAGCGGAACCGGGTGCCCTGGGCCATCGTCACCTCGGGGTCGCTGAAAGTCGCGTCGGCGCGCATCAGGCAGGCTGGTTTCCCCATGCCGCCGGTGCTGGTGACCAGCGAAGACATTCAGCAGGGCAAGCCCCGTCCTGAACCGTTCCTGATTGGTGCCGCCCGGCTTGATGTTTCTCCCGCCCGCTGTATCGCTTTCGAAGACTCCACTGCCGGTCTGCTTTCTGCCAGCGGGGCAGGGTGCGTGGTGGTTGAAGTCCTCACCCGCCAGTCGGTGGTTCACGACATTGATTCCTGGCAAACCATCAATCGCTATGCTGGCCTGAGCGTGACGCAGAAGGGCGAGACAGAATTTTTCCTGACTATTCAGAGGGAGTGTTAAATGTCATCACGAAAAACCCTGGCGAATGCCATCCGCATGCTGAGCGTTGACGCTGTTCAGCGGGCGAACTCCGGTCACCCCGGTGCGCCAATGGGCATGGCGGATATCGCCGAAGTCCTGTGGCGGGATTTTTTGAACCACAACCCGAATAACCCAACGTGGAGCAACCGCGACCGTTTTGTTCTCTCCAACGGCCACGGATCGATGCTGCTTTACAGCCTGCTGCACCTCACCGGCTACGATCTGCCGATGGAGGAACTGAAAAACTTCCGCCAGCTGCATTCGAAAACCCCGGGTCACCCGGAGCTGGGCTATACCCCGGGCGTGGAAACCACCACCGGGCCATTAGGGCAGGGGCTGGCCAACGCGGTGGGCATGGCGATTGCCGAAAAAACCCTTGCGGCGCAGTTTAATCGCCCAGGCCACGCGATCGTTGAACATTTCACCTACGTTTTTATGGGCGATGGCTGTCTGATGGAGGGGATTTCGCACGAGGTGTGTTCGCTGGCCGGTACGCTGAAACTCGGCAAGCTGGTGGCCTTCTATGACGATAACGGTATCTCGATTGATGGCCACGTTGAGGGCTGGTTCACCGACGATACCGCCAGGCGCTTTGAGGCCTACGGCTGGCACGTGGTGCGCGGGGTGGATGGACACGACCCGGATGCTATCCGCGCGGCGATTGATGTCGCGAAGTCCATTAGCTCCCTGCCGACGTTGATTATCTGCAAAACGGTGATCGGATCGGGTTCACCGCACAAGGCGGGGACGCACGATGTGCACGGTGCACCGCTGGGCGAAGCCGAAGTGGCGGCAACGCGAGAAGCACTGGGCTGGAACTGGCCGCCGTTTGAGATCCCGGACGAGATCGCCGCGCTGTGGGATGCCCGAAAGTCCGGCCTGGCGAAGGAGGCGGCGTGGAACGAGGCATTTGACGCCTACGCCAGCGCCTTCCCGGAACTGGCTGCGGAATACCGCCGCCGGGTGAACGGCCAGCTGCCCGCTGAGTTTGCCGCGAAGGCGCAGGCATGGATCGAGCAGCTGCAAAATAATCCGGCCAATATTGCCAGCCGTAAAGCGTCGCAGAATGCCATCGAAGCCTTTGGCCCGTGGCTGCCGGAGTTTCTCGGCGGATCGGCGGATCTGGCTCCGTCAAACCTCACCCTGTGGTCGGGGTCGAAAGCCATTAATCAGCACGGCGACGGCAACTACATTCACTACGGCGTGCGCGAGTTCGGCATGACCGCCATCAGTAACGGCATCGCTCTGCACGGCGGCTTCCTGCCGTACACCTCTACTTTCCTGATGTTTGTAGAATATGCCCGCAACGCGGTGCGGATGGCGGCGCTGATGAAGCAGCGGCAGGTGCTGGTTTATACCCATGATTCCATCGGGCTGGGCGAGGATGGCCCGACCCATCAGCCGGTCGAGCAGCTGGCCTCGCTGCGCCTGACGCCAAACCTGAGTAACTGGCGCCCCTGCGACCAGGTGGAATCGGCGGTGGCGTGGAAGTTCGCCGTCGAGCGGCAGGATGGCCCCACCGCGCTGATTTTCTCCCGGCAAAACCTGGCACAGCAGGAGCGGACGCAGCAGCAGGTGCGGGACATCGCACGCGGTGGCTATGTTCTGAAGGACTGTGCGGGCCAGCCGCAGCTGGTTGTTATCGCCACCGGTTCGGAAGTCGGGCTGGCGGTAGCCGCGTGGCAGGCGTTGACGGCGCAGGGCGTGAAGGTGCGAGTGGTGTCGATGCCGTCTACCGATTGTTTCGATCGGCAGGATGCGGCGTATCGCGAGTCGGTGCTGCCGCAGGCGGTTTCCGCACGTATCGCGGTGGAAGCGGGAATTGCCGACTACTGGTTTAAATATGTTGGCCTGAACGGCGCGGTCATCGGCATGCACGGCTTCGGTGAATCCGCCCCGGCGGAACAGCTTTATCAGGAATTTGGCATCACCCTGGAAGCGATACTGCAACAGGCCAGGGCACTGCTGGCCTGATGCTGACGGCCCCTTTATCTAACGAGGGGCCTGTTCAACGGCGAGTGACCGGCGATCCCACCAGCCTGTACCTGCTCGATCGGCTACAGGTCGATCACATTCCCTCTTGGCAGATTCAGCGACTTGCGCATCGCGCCAATCACCTCACCCGGCTTGAGCAGCAGCGAATTAATGCAGACGTTCAGAATACGGCAGCCGTCAAAGCGCAGGGGATTATCGATGGTGATATCGGAGGCGATGATGGTCAGCTCCGAGGCGAAAATATCCTCGCTGGTGATTTTATTCTTCAGCCCCAGCACGCCCTGCGTCTCGATTTTTATCGCAAAGCGATACTGCCTGGCCAGTTTCTCCAGCTGTTCCGCTGCCATGTAGGTGTGCGCCACGCCGGTGGCGCAGGCGGTCACCGCCACCACATGCAGATTGCGTTCGCTGGAGAACGGCTGGATCTCTTCTCTTCCTGTCCGGATAGTCATAAGCCTGCTCCCTTATTTTTGCGGCGGTATTCCAGCGGCGTACAGTCGTTAGTATCGCGAAATACCTTGCAGAAATAGTTGGTATCGGTGAAACCGCACTGCTCTGAAAGCTCGTTGATTTTCAGATTGGTACTGGTCAGCAGCGCCTTCGATCGCGTGATGCGCGCCAGCTTGAGATATTCATTAAACTTCACGTCTGACTCCCTGGAAAACAGACGCGACAGATAGCCGGGGGAAATATTAAACGTCTCGGCGACGCTTTCCCGGCTAATGTCCGTATGGTAGTGGCTGTCGATATGGCTCTTAATTTCATCCAGCAGCGTGAAGGGCCGCTGGTTAATCAGGCCATCGGTGATTTGATACAGCAGATCGTTAATCAGCGCGTAGACCACGTGGGCAAAGGTCTCGCCGGTTGTATCCTGCGACCACGCCAGCGATTCGGCCAGATCGAGCAGCCGGTCGCGGACCGTACTGCTGGAGTTTTGCAGGTTGTACTTCTCCACTTCCTTAAACTGTGTGCCGTCCCAGTTGCTGATGCTGAAGCCAACATCCTGTTTCCAGAACACGATCGACATGCAGATCACCGGGCTTTCCCACTGCGGTGAGTTCCAGCTGTTGGCGGGAATATAGGTGATAGTGCCGACCGGGCGCTCATACTTCACGATACGGTCCGCCCCTTTGGGCAACAGCATGCTGAGCGCGCCCTTTACCGTCAGCTCAATGCGCGGCACGTGCAGATAGTAGGCCATCGCCGGTGGATTCGCGTTACCGTTTGCCACCAGCACGCTGTCGTTTATCGCGCCCTGGCCGCTGAATTCGCTGAGGATAGACTGAATAAAAGTGCCCATATTATGCCCGAGGTTTGATAACGGTTTTCAGAACCTTCACCGCCACGGCGGTGGCGACGGTTCCGGCGATCACCGAAACGATATAGCCAAAATGGTTGCCGACTACCGGTAAGACGATCAGCCCGCCCCACGGCGCGGCATTGGTGGCACCGAACCACAGAGAGAGGATGGCCGCCACCGCGCTGCCAAACATAATCGCCGGGATTACCCTGACCGGATCGGCCGCCGCGAAGGGGATCGCGCCTTCAGTAATGCCCATAAAACCCATGATCACCGCAGGCTTCCCGGCTTCGCGCTCCACATCATTAAAAATGTCTTTAAACAGAAAGGTCGCCAGCGCCAGTCCCAGCGGCGGCGTGCAGTCGGCGGCGGCAACGGCGGCCATCAGCTGCGGATTGGTGGAGATCAGCGCTACGGCAAAGAAAAAGGCGGTTTTGTTCATCGGGCCGCCCATATCAACGGCGATCATGCAGCCCAGAACGGTGCCGAGAATGATAAACGACGTGCCCTGCATATTGCCCAGCCAGGCGCTCAGCCACTTCATCAGCCCGGCGATCGGATCGCCAATAATGTAGTAAACCGCCATGCCGGTGAGGAAGGTGCCGAGCAGCGGGATAATAAATATCGGCAGCACCATGCGCAGAAAATTGGGGATGCGCAGCCGGGCAATCAGACCAAGCAGCAGCCAGACCACCAGCCCGGCAATAATCCCGGAGAGCATGCCGCCTAAAAATCCGGCCCCCATCTGGTAAGCCATCAGCCCGCCTATCGCACCGGGAGCCAGCCCCGGCTTATCCACCATCGACCATGCAATAAACCCCGACAGCATCGGAATAAACAGGGTCAGACCGGCAAGGCCGATTTGCGACATCGCCTTCAGAAAGCCGTGGTCGGGCACTGCGGCCTTTTCATTGAACATTACCGCCAGCGCCAGCAGCACCCCTCCGGCCACCACAAACGGCACCATATACGACACCCCGGTCATAAAATGCCGTTTGGTATTTTTTAATATTTTTATCATGTCAGCCTCGTCGGGTGGGTGCTCAGCAGGCCAGCGTGCGGGATATCAGCGTATACAGCGCCTGCGGACCTTTCGCCTGCTTAATTCGGCTGACAAATTCATCGTTCATTAGCATGCGCGCCAGGGTGGAGAAGTGCTTCATATGCGCGTTATTCTGCGCGTCTTTACTAATGGTCAGCATAAACAGCGTGTCCACCAGCACGCCGCCCCAGGCAATCGGCTGCCGGAGCGTTGCCACGCTGAGGGTAGAGTGATGGATATAATCGGTTTGCGCGTGGGGGATGGCAAAACCCGAGCCGACGACGGTGGGAAACGGTACTTCCCGTGCCCAGATATCATCGCAGAGTTTATCCCGCGCGTCGGTGCGCTGCTGTAGCCACAGATTATCCACCATCATTTTGATCGCCTCGTTTTTATTGCGGGCGTCCATCCCCCACAGGATCGTCTCCACCTTCAGCAGCGGTTTTTCCATCGCGCTGGCCTGGTCTTTATTTATCGCGCCGCTGATCCGCAGCCGCTGCTGCATCGCCTGCTGAACGGCGATTTCATGGCGGTAGTAGCGCAGCACGTTCTCATCCGGATGGGTGATAAGCATGCCGGATTCAGCGTCGATGACGACTGGCTGCCCGGCATCCAGCGTCAGCGGCGCAAAGTCAACATCGGCGAGGGTGGGAATATCCAGCGATCGGGCCAGTATCGCCGTGTGCGAGGTTTTGCCGGTAGATGACAGCACCAGACCCGCCAGCCGGTTTCTGTCCAGCGCCAGCAAAAGGCTGGGGGTCAGATAGCTGGCGAAAACAATCGCCGGTTCAGTGAGCAGCAGCGGGCTTCTGTTCAGCGCCCGTTCACCATAGGCCGCGCCGATCAGCTGCGTGGCGATGTCGAGCACATCCAGCGTGCGCTCCTGCAGGTAGCGGCTGGACGATTGCTCAAGATGCTGGCAAACGTCCTGCGACACCCGGACGATGGCCGACCAGGCATTCATCCCGTCGTTAAGATACCCGATCGTTGCATCCTGAAACTCACCGTCGTCAATCAGCGTGAGGTGTGCCGCAATCAGATCGTGCTCAATACCCCGGGTTTGACTCAGAGCGCGCTGTTTCTCCCCGCGCAGCGACGCTATCCCGGCGCGAAAGCGTGCCGTTTCGCTTGCGACCCCGTCGGTATGCCGGGGAGTGCGATCGATAATGTCGGCGAAGGTCAGGCTCTGCATCACCCGCGGCCGGGCAATGGCGGCTCCCGGATGAATACGGGTACCCTGAATCACCTGCGGGTTCAGCTCGCGCAGGCAGCGGGGCAGGTAGCCCTGGCTGACGACCGGTTCGGGCTGCATGCTGAACGCCGGAAGATCCGCCAGCAGCGCGCGCAGCTGGGCCGCAGCCTGCTGCTCATCCTCACCGTCCAGCGTGAGCCGGCATTCATCGTTGAGCAACGTGTCGCTGGCAATCAGCGAGAGGGCGCTTTTTGCATTCGCCCGTAGCCCGGTGCGGGTGTTTTCCCAGTCGATAGCGGCCTGAAACAGGTTGCACAGCCGGGCGATATAGCCAGCGGGTCGGGCATGAATCCCTTCATTAAGTTCGCATAACCAGGTGATTGAAACCGCCATGCCGACTCCTGAGCGTGTGCGCAGAGCAAAATTTGCAGAACAGGTTTGCTATCTTTCCCTGTTCACTACGGCGATGACATAGCAAAAAAGTGACCTTTGCTTGAAAATAGTGGACTGATTGTTATTTTGTGACTTTTATCATATTTATTGCAACAGGCATGATTTGTTAGCGTGTTGATTGTAGAAGGGATTGTTTCACTTTCGCGGTCGTAGTGGTTTGTGAGGCTGGTCACAAAATTAAAGAAGGTGACATCTCGAGATGGGAAATATCACCCGTGAAGAGGGTTATTATTTTGCCGCCGGGCTCACCACGGCATCCATCAGAACAATCCGCCCGTCCTGCCGCTGATACTGATTGATAGCAGGGACCAGCCGCTGAAAATGCTCAGTGGCACAGTGTACATCCAGCGCCGCACGGTCCGGCCACTCTTCGATAAAGATAAAGTGCCCCGGATCTTTCTCATCGATAAACAGATCGTAAGCGATACACAGCGGTTCTTTTTTCGTGGCGGCAACCAGCTCGCGGTACAGCGGCAGCACGGTGTCGATGTGTTCGGGTTTAATAAAGTCTTCAGCGATCACTTTTAGCATTTGGGCCTCCTGGCAGGGATGGATAGTGGATTATGTAAATCTGGTAACATGTTTAATCTTCCGATTCAACACCAGATAGTGATGCCTTGAGATAAACCACACGGCAGCCCAATAGTTCCCTTAACCCTCCGTATTTCGCTCCTTCATATAGCGCCAGAAGCGCTCTGCCGTCAGATTCAAACGCGCGCCGGAGCGATAAACATACGCTGAAATCTTCAGGGTAAGGCCTGGGTCCATAATCGCGAGTCTCTTCTCTTCCAGCTCACGCTGAATCGAGTAATCAGGCAGCCAGCCAACGGCGTCGCCCTTCAGGATCATCCTTTTCAGCAGCTCACTCATCGAGGAAACAAAAGTCAGCAGAAAGGTGGTGTTCGGTATGCGATCGATGACCTGATTGACCTGACGCCCCATGTAGCTGTCATTAGCATATTTGACCAGCGGCAGCGGACTATCGTTTATTGAGAATAACGGTTTGCCGTCAGGGTCGCAGGGCGAGACCAGGTGCAGAGACGAATCGAAGATTTTATGATTGATAAACGGGTAATTCATCAGCTCTTCGTTATAAAACGACAGGATAAAATCACTTTTCCCCTCTTTCAGATTAAACACCGCATCGTTGACGTTGATCGATTCAACGAAGAACACCTTATCCGGGCTGTCGCGGTATTCGGCTAACAGATCGGGTAGCAGCAGAACCGAAAGCGACGGGGCGGCATCAATGCGGATGCTCTGCTTCAGCTTATCCTCGCCCTTGATGCGGCTAATCTGGAAGTCCATATCGTCGAGCATATTCCTGGCATAGCCGACGAATATTCTGCCCTGCGGCGTTAACTGGGGGGGATTCACATTGCGGTTGAAGACGCTGAAACCCAGGTTGGACTCCAGTGACTGAATTCTTCTGCTGAAGGAGGATTGGGAAATATTTCGTTTCTCGGCCGCAAGGGTAAAGCTGCGGCACTCCTCCAGCGCAATCACATCATAAAGCCATTTCACTTCGAGATTACTTAGCACTTCTCTGCTCCGATTTCAGCCCCCATCGCTATGCAATTTTTACATGACGGATGATTTAAATGCAATTTCTGCATCACAAAGCCGGTGTTACTATCCGCTGCATCATGAGGTCGGCTATTGCCACCTCGCCATTCATCCAATGAGTCAGGGTATTCTATGAGCGCCATTCAATCTGTCATGCAACATCTCTCAAGCCTTGGCATCAATGATGTTCGCGAGGTGATCTATAACCCGAATTACGAATTGCTCTTCGAACATGAAACCGCTGCCGACCTTGAGGGGCCTGCTCGCGGTACGCTGACGGCGTCTGGCGCAGTGACGGTGGATACCGGCGAGTTCACCGGCCGTTCCCCACGCGACAAGTACATCGTCCGCGACGACGTGACCCGTCATACCCTGTGGTGGTCTGATGCCGGTACGGGCCGTAACGATAACAAACCGATGTCCGCTGACGTGTGGGCTCACCTGAAAACGCGGGTTGCCGACTACCTGTCGGAGAAAGCGCTGTACATCGTTGATGCCTGGTGCGGTGCCAGTACCGATACCCGCCTGGCGGTGCGCTTTGTGACGGAAGTGGCGTGGCAGGCGCACTTTGTCAAAAACATGTTTATCGCCCCCACCGACGAGGAGCTGGCAGACTTTACCCCGGACTTCACGGTGATTAACGGCGCGGGATGCGTTAATCCGCAATGGCAGGAGCAGGGGCTTAACTCCGAGAACTTCGTTGCCTTTAACCTGACGGAAAATATCCAGCTGATTGGTGGAACCTGGTACGGCGGCGAGATGAAGAAAGGCATGTTCTCAGTGATGAACTACCTGCTGCCGCTGAAGGGGATCGCTTCGATGCACTGTTCAGCAAACCGGGGTGAAAAGGGCGACGTGGCGCTGTTCTTTGGCCTCTCCGGCACCGGTAAAACTACGCTTTCGACCGATCCGCGCCGCCAGCTGATTGGCGATGATGAGCACGGCTGGGATGCTGACGGCGTATTCAACTTTGAAGGCGGCTGCTATGCCAAAACCATCAATCTGAAGGCGGAGTCCGAACCGGAAATTTATGGTGCCATCCGCCGTAACGCGCTGCTGGAAAACGTGGTGGTCAGGGACGACGGCAGCGTGGATTATGCCGACGGCAGCAAAACCGAGAACACCCGTGTCTCCTATCCGCTGTCGCATATTGAGAATATCGTGCAGCCGGTTTCCCGCGCCGGTCATCCTTCACGCATTATCTTCCTGGCGGCGGATGGATTCGGGGTGCTGCCGCCGGTTTCGCGCCTGACGCCGGAACAGATGCAGTACCATTTCCTGTCCGGCTTCACCTCGAAGCTTGCGGGAACCGAGCGCGGTATTACCGCCCCAACGCCGACCTTCTCGGCCTGCTACGGCGCGGCTTTCCTGTTGCTGCACCCAACGCAGTACGCCGATGTGCTGCAGGAGAAGGTTGCGCAGAGCGGTGCGGAAGTCTGGCTGGTGAATACCGGCTGGAACGGCGCGGGTCAGCGCCTGTCGCTGAAGGATACGCGCCAGATCGTTAACGCCATCCTGGAAGGGGAAACGGGCGCACTGCGCGAGGAAGCGCTGCCGATATTTGGCCTCGCCATCCCTCAGGAGATTGCCGGTGTGGATGCCGCCACCCTCGATCCGCGTAACGCCTGGGCCTCTCCGGCGCAGTGGCAGGAAGCCGCAGAGAAACTGGCGCAGCTGTTTATCAGCAACTTCAAACAGTACAGTGATAATGAAGCCGGTGCACGTATTGCCCTGGCAGGGCCACGCCTGGAACAGGGCTGAACTTTGAGTCGTTTGTAAGAGGTTGATGCCTGACAGACTCTACGCTGCCCCGTGTGTAAACCACCGGGCAGCGTTTTCATTTTTACAGCAGGCTGCTTTCTGCCAAGGACGATACGTTGTCCACTTCATGCTTTTATATCGACTGGCCGAGAAGCAAATCGGCCAGATCGGTTACCGTGGGCTTACAACAGCCATCATTCCTGGCTGTTCACTGTGAGGTTAAAACGGTTTTGTAGGCAGGTACTTGCCATCCAGGGTGATAACGGCGCGGTGGCCTCCGTCCGGATCTTCGACCTTCTTGATGTCCAGTTTAAAGTTGATGGCGCTGATAATGCCGTCGCCGAACTTCTCGTGAACCAGTGCCTTAAGAGTCGTACCGTAAACCGACATCATTTCGTAAAAACGATAAATTGTCGGATCTGTCGGTATCCCATCCGCAAAACTTCCGCGAACTGGCATCGACTGCAGTAAAGTGACTTCATCAGCACTAAGCCCCAGTTTCTGACCAACGACTTCCGCAGCGCTGGAGGGTAGCGGGTGCTGACCAAGCAGCGCCGCAGTGACAAAGGCTTCGGACAAACCCGTCCCGTCTACAATCTCGGCAAAGGAAAGGTCTTTGCGGGCTTTAGCCAGAATAATGGTTTCGGTAAGAATCTGGCGAGCGGTCTGGGTTACTTGAGTCTGGATCATACTTTCATCTCCTTGATAAATATGGTGTTCAGGCAACGCGCCTGGTTTGTGGGGAAACGGCCTGAATGTCAGGGTTATCTGCGAGAGGCATGAAGGTGCCGCTGCGGCTGTCAAAGGCGTCGATACGCCCACTCTCAATGTCATAGATCCAGCCGTGCAGGGTCACGCGGCCTTCTTCCAGCGCAAGGCGTACAGAAGGGTGAGTCTGAATGTTAGCCAACTGCGCGATGACGTTCTCGCGAACCATGGATGCGACTTTGGTCGGCTGGTCGGCATGCTGGCGGGCCTCATTTACCACCCGGGCTGAGTCTGCGTAACGCAGCCAGCTTGAGACTGCGGGCATATGATCCAGGCATTTGCAGGTGGCAATGGCCGTCATTGCGCCGCAGTCAGAGTGGCCGCAGATCACGATATCGTTGACCTGAAGTGCGGCTACTGCGTATTCCACGGAGGCTGAAACACCGCCGGGTTCGGGGCCATAGGATGGCACAATGTTACCGGCGTTGCGGATGACGAATAGATCGCCCGGCTCGCGCTGAGTAACCAGTTCAGGCACCAGCCGACTGTCAGAGCAGGAGATAAACAGTGCCCGGGGACTTTGCTGGTTAGCAAGGTTCTTGAACAGCTTTACACGCTCGGGAAAGGCGTTTTTTTGAAACTTAAGAAAACCTTCAATGATCTCTTTCATGGACGTTGCCTCAATGTCACTGGGTGTGAGGCAGAGATTAAACAGAGCGTGGTATAAGGTAAAAGTCTCATTTATTATTATCTGAATCAGATAATCTTATGAGGTGGGTTATGCTCGACCGACGTATTCGGTATTTTATGGCAGTCGCTGAACATTCCAGCTTCACCAGGGCTGCAGCGGCGCTACACGTCTCTCAGCCCGCTCTCTCACAATTGGTCCGGCAGCTGGAGGAAAGTCTTAATGCTCAGTTGTTCGACCGTACAGGCAAAACAACACGCTTGACGGACGTGGGGGAGGCCTATCTTCAGTATGTTCGCCGTGCTTCTCAGGAGTTGCAGGAAGCGACGCGGGTTATTCATGACGTGAACGATCTCAGCCGCGGCTCACTGAGGATTGCAGTGACGCCGACCTTCACAACCTATCTGGTCGGGCCGCTGGTTGAGGCGTTTCACTCGCGATATCCGCAGATAACCCTCAGCGTGCAAGAAATATCCCAGGAGCGCATGGAGGATCTGCTTCAGGCGGGCGAGTTGGATGTGGGGATAGCGTTCGGGGACGTCAACTGCCCGGACATCGAGGCCATCCCGTTGCTAAACGAGACGCTTGCGCTGGTAGTCAGCACCAGACATCCCCTGGCAGAGGAAAAATCTGTGGGATTGCAAACCCTCAATACAGAGTCCCTCGTCTTGCTCAGCAAGGAATTCGCGACCCGCGAACAGATAGACAGCCACTGTAGAAAACACGGCATTCACCCAAAGGTGATGATGGAGGCTAATGCCCTCGGTGCGGTAATCGAAATCGTTCGAAGAACACTTTTGTCAACGCTGTTGCCGGTAAAGACCGCTCTGGCTCAGGAGGGGCTGGTGGCGATTACCCTCGAGCCAGAACGCCTGCAGCGCAATGTGGTCCTTATGCGACGCAGGGATGCCTATCAAAGCGTTGCGGCCCGGGTTTTTGCTGAACTGGCTGTAGAGGTATCGACTCGACTGGAGCAGGAAACGAGCCTTACCCCAAAAATGTTTCCCCCGTCCTCGTGCCGGTAATACGCGCTGCCACCGTGTAATGCGGCGATGGCGCTGACCAGCGACAGCCCCAGGCCGCTGCCTGCGGTGTGGCGGACGTTATCACCGCGCCAGAAACGTTCGAAGACTTTCTCCGGTTCCGCCAGCGCATCACCGGCGTTTGCCACCTCTATTTCGGTAACATCGCCACGATGAAGGGTGCTGACCGCTATCGCGCCGTGGCCTGGCGCATAGCGGATGGCGTTGACAAGCAGATTCGTCATCGCCCGCTGGAACAGCATTTTATCGGCGGTGAGGTGGCCGTTGGCGTGGAGTTCAATGACCATTTCCCGCTCTTCCGCTACCGGTTCCAGAAAATCGATAAGGGTTTCCAGGGCGTCATGCAGTAAGAAGGTTTCTTTATTGAGCCGGATATTGTGGTGCGTGGCGCGGGCCAGAAAGAGAATATTTTCCGTCAGCCGCGACAGGGCTTCCAGCTCTTCAATATTCCCTTCCAGCAGTGCCTGATATTCCTCCGTGGAACGCGCGTGGCCCAGCGCCACCTGATTCTGGCCTAATAATACGTTGATCGGCGTACGTATCTCATGGGCCAGATCGTCGGCAAACTGCGTCAGCCGGATAAAGTCCGTCGACAGGCGCTGGCGCATGGTATTCAGCGCCTCACCCAGCGGCAACAGCTCTTTCGGCATCGCCTGCAGCGGCACGGTATGGGTTAGCCGGTCGCTGCCGGTTTCCGCCATGGCCTGACTTAAACGGCCAATCGCCCGCAGCCCGCGCCGGATAAGCAGCGGGCTGAGCGCGGCGCACAGCAAAATCGCCGCCAGCGACACCAGGATACTTTGCTGGCGATAGCGTTCCAGCATTATCGCCCGCTCCCGCGCCACCCGCGCAAGGGTAATCACTATCGGTCCTTCCTCAGAACGGGCCTGCAGGCTCAGCGCCGAGGCTTCAATATTATCCGCACCGATCCAGCGGTGGATCTGCTGCTCGCCGGGCGGGGTGCTGACCGGAGTAGGGGACATTTCCGGCAGCGCCACGCCGGTATGGTTAATGCTGACGTTTTGCTGATGCTGCGAGCCGATACTGAGAATATCCTGACGAGTATCAACCATACGATTGAAATAGAGCGGCAGAGAGTCGGGATGCGCGCCGCCTTCCAGCAGTTGCCGTAGCTGCGCGGCGCGGTTGATCAGCGTTTGATCGTCGCGCCACACCAGCTCGCTGCGTAACGCGCTATACAGGATCAGGCTGATACCGCCGCAGGCCAGCGCCACGATCAGCGTGAAGATCGCCGTCAGCCGCAGGGTGAGGGAAGGGCTATACACCGCCTGCCTCCTGTTCAGAGAGGCAGTAGCCCATGCCCCTGACCGTGGTAATCAGCTTTTGCGGAAAAGGGTCGTCAACTTTACGGCGCAGGCGTCGAATGGCGACATCGACGATGTTGGTTTCACTGTCGAAATTTACGCCCCAGATTTCACTGGCGAGCAGCGTACGAGGCAGGATCTCGCCGTAACGGCTGGCGAGCAGCCACAGCAGCATAAACTCTTTGCGGGTCAGCGCCAGCGAAACACCATTACGCATGACCTGAAAGCGCGCCGAGTCCATCACCAGATCCGCCACGCGGAGTGTGGTGCTGTGCGGTTGATGCTGGCGAAGCTGATTTCTTACCCGCGCCAGAAGCTCAGCAAACGAGAAGGGTTTAACCAGGTAATCGTTCGCGCCCAGCTCCAGACCTTTAACGCGATCGTCCACCGAATCCCTGGCCGTGAGGCAAATCACCGGCGTGCTGCTGGCGGTGCGTAGGGTTTTCAGAACCTGCCAGCCATCCATGCCCGGCAGCATAATATCCAGTATCACCAGGCTGTACGGGTGCGCCAGCGCCAGATGCAGACCGTCCCGCCCGTCCACCGCGTGATCCACAATGTAGCCCGCTTCCTCAAGTCCCTTGCGCACCCAGGCGCTGGCCTTCTGGTTATCTTCAATCAGTAACAGTTTCATGGGCGCAGTGTGCCATGAAAGACGGAGGCGCCCCAGCGTTTCAGCGCCAGATGACAATATGGTCATCTTCCTGACAGGTAACCGCGCCCCCCGCGCAGGTATAACAGCACTGTCACTAACACAGGAGAATAAAACATGAAAAAGTCCGTTGTTGCGATGTCCCTCTCTATGCTGCTGGCTGCGCCCGGTATGGCCCTTGCCGCCGGTAAAAACCCGATCAGCGTACATATCCTGAACCAGCAAACGGGGATGCCCGCCCCGCATGTAGCGGTAACGCTGGAGAAAAAACAGGGTGAGAAATGGACCGTGCTGAACACGGCCAGCACCGACGAAGATGGCCGCGTGGCGGCGCTGTGGCCGGAGAAACCGTTTGAAGCAGGTGACTATCGCGTGATCTTTAAAACCGGCAAATATTTCGCGGATCGCAAGCAGGAAAGTTTCTTCCCGGAAATCCCGGTGGAATTCCACATCAGCAACACGGCCACCACCTATCACGTTCCGCTGCTGCTGAGCCAGTATGGTTATTCTACGTATCGTGGGAGCTGAATACCAAAAACAAAAAGCCCGCTTAAGTTTCCTTAAGCGGGCTTGTAAGTATCCCGGTAAACCGAACCATTCACTTTTTTATATTGATCGTTTGATCCAGCATCATTATCGCATAATGTTCCGTTTTTTTCAGGGAACCCTACTTCAGAATACTGCCAGCTCAGATCTGAGCTAATAAAAAAATTCAACTTCCCAATCCCATTTCACCGCTGCGGCCTAAAGGGCGCTATGCCGGCATATGCAGGCTCAGTTTTTTCCCCGTTGGCCTTCCGTTCCTGTATTAGCTTGAAGTTAATCGTTTCCCTTCACAACTCGTATCGCAAGGAACAGAACACACATTCTGCCCCCTTGCATGCCGGAACGATGCCGGGAAAGCGAACCGTCGGACGTTACTAAAACGAAAATCACACCACTGATGGAGAAAATATTATGTCCATTTCCCTGCATACCCAAACTGGCGGCCCTAACACCACAGCGGCGACCAGCGCATCCCCACTGGAGCTGCCAGGTTCCTCAAAAACGAAATTTTCCACAATCAAAACCGATAGTTACCAGCCCGTCACCGACAGCATCATTACCGCGCTGGAAGCTGGTGTGAAACCATGGATGTGTGCGTGGCAACAAATATCCGGTATATCTGGCCTGCCATCCAATTAGGCTATCGGTGTAGCCTACAGTGGCATGAATATCATGTTGTTATGGAACAGTGCTTCCGAACAGGAATTTAGCGATTCGCACTACATGACTCACAAACAGGAAAAAGCGAAAGATGGGCAGTCGCGCAAAGTGGAGCACAGTACAACCGCTACTATCAATACCCACGCTGCAGCAGAAATGGCCACGGGTGAAATTGATTTTTCAAAACCCAAAAACAAAAAGCCCGCTCAAGTTTCCTTAAGCGGGCTTCTCTAAATATGGCTCCTCTGACTGGGATCGCCTTTGCCAGTAACTGGCTAATTATTAAGCTAAGTGGTAACAGCTTTTCTGTCAAGACCACCAAAGTGACCACCTCTGAGAAATGTATACATTTAGAAGAGGCAATGACCACTGGGGAGGATAAGACGTTGACCCGTGATTTCGTATTCATTTGTTATGTAATGTTTTTATTGTTAGTCATCATTTCTATACTCACCTTTTTTGGTGTTATCTGTGGTTAGTTATCACAGCACTAACCAATTTTTGAGCATATTTGGATTGACTAATACCATTTCTTTTCATTATGAATAATGATGCGTCAACTGATGGCGAACAGGCCAAATCCACTCTTCTACAACTGCTCATTGTCACGGTGTGGAATAATTAAAAATTTAGATTTTTGAGATTATTCTCATTTCTATCTTGATTTTATTTGTTTTTTCATCAAAATTCATAGTTCACAAGCTGTTCTCACTCCAAAAACAACCGTAAAGGCATTATTGTGAACACGATATACATACCATTAGACAGCGGAGAGTCTGCGGTTCTTAAGGATCCAGATACCTTACTTCCCCGAAATATTTACGAACAGCTTACTCGATTTATTGAAAAGGCTGTTAACGAAGTACCGAAGCCTCACGAAGCGCTTAATGAAACCCGTAGCCATAAGGCTATATCGATTGACGGCGCAAGGGGGACAGGAAAAACGTCGGTGCTAGTGAATTTGAACGACTATCTGCAGAGTAATGCTCAGCAACTGGCGGGGAAAATTCATATCCTTGATCCTATCGATCCGACCCTGCTTGAAGATGGTGAGTCGCTGTTCTTGCATATTATTGTTGCTGCCGTGCTTCATGATAAAGAGATCAAAACTGCCCAAAGCAGGGATCTCGATAAGTCCAGAGTGTTTACCCAGAAGCTTGAGAACTTGGCGCACGGACTGGAGTCCGTTGATTTGCAACAGAATCAACGTGGAATGGATAAAATTCGCTCCTTATATGGCAGCAAGCATCTGGCAAATTGCGTTGAAGAGTTTTTAAAATCTGCGTTGGAGTTGATCGGAAAGAAATTATTGATACTACCGATTGATGATGTGGACACTTCACTCAACCGGGCATTTGAAAATCTGGAAATATTGCGTCGTTATCTTACCTCTCCGTATGTTTTGCCGGTAGTGAGTGGCGATCGCCGTTTATATGATGAGGTCTGCTGGCGAGATTTTCATGGAAGGCTAAATAAAGATTCAGCATATAATCGCAAGAACACATATGATATTGCTAGAGATTTGGCAATTGAGTACCAGCGTAAAATTCTGCCGCTACCGCGCAGACTAAGTATGCCCGATGTAAGTGATTACTGGCAGCAAGATGGTATCGAAGTTACGCTAGATAAAAATGGCATTCCTCTGCGTAATTTTATGGCGTGGTTGAAAATATTTATTACCGGCCCCGTGAATGGCCTTGAGGGTAGTGATTTACCGCTACCGATACCTTCAATACGTGCTTTAACCCAGTTTATCAACCATTGCCGGGATTTAATTCGTGAGCTTCCTGAACCATTCAGAAAGAAAGCCAGTACGCTGGCTTTACGTCGTATGTGGCAAATGCCTGATGTTCCTCTTGATGTTCTTGAAAGTTTTGCTGAAAAACATCGGGAATTGAGTAAAGAAGCTAAGCGTGAATATGGGGAGGCTTACAAGCTATTTTATGATGGACTAAAGAATTTCACTGCTTGGGAGAGTAAGGCTTATTTAGAAGATGATAAAAAATCTGCATGGCTCGATAAGTTGTGTGAGTATTTTCGTTTTGAACCTAAGGCTGGGGCTGTGTTTTTAACGCTTCAGGCAAAACAGTTCTGGGTCTCATGGGCGCAGGGTGACAATCGTAATCAATCGATTCTTGCGACTCCGCTTTTTCAACCCTTATTGCATAATTTTCGTGAATACGATGTCTTTGAAAGGTATGATGATCTTTCTGATTGGGAATCTCAGTTAAGAACAAGGTTACCGGAGAGTTGGTTGACTGCCATTAAAGGGCAAAAAACGCTTTTACCCTATCCTGTGGCAGAGGCGGGAATTAATACCAGTTTAAAGTGGAAGTATTGGGAAGAATTAGAGAACTATGGCTTTGATCCTGCTTTGGAAAGCAAGGCAAATTTCCTTTTGTCCACGTTGATGCAGAGGAATTTTTATACAAACTCTAAACAGTCGGTCGTGATAAATATTGGTAGAGTTTTTGAAATAATTATAGCTAGCCTTGTTTCGGATTTAGAGTTGGCCGACTTGCAGAGAATTAGACAACGTTCTCCATTTTACTCTGCTAGCGCGCTTGCACCTACCAAAACGTTAGATTTGGAAGAAGATTTTACGAAAAAGAATACAAGATTTATGAATAACAGAAGTGAAACTGACAGAGACACTTCTGATGATATTCTTGTTGATGTGCCGGATAAAAATGAGGACGCATGGAAAAAAATTTGTGATGAAATAAATCATTGGAGAAAGACACACAATGTGGCTAGTACAAACTTATCACCTTGGCTGGTCTATAAGGTTTTTAATAAAACATATAGTCAGGTTGCTAATAATGTGTTTGTTCCCAGTGGAATGCAAAATATTGATGCGGCTCTAAATGTTTTTGGTAGGGTTTTTTATGCAGTTTGGTCAGCATTTGGTAGTTTTGAAAAAGGCGAATTGTTCGGACTATCCGATGTGGTTGCTACAACTAATATTATTTCGGCAAAAAATTTTTATAATCATGATAACTTCCGAGTGAATGTTGGACCGTTTACGCCTGAGCAAAACCAAAATTCTGACAGCGATCGTGAGGCATATCAGCATCGCAAAATGTATGGTGAAAAAACCAGAGCGGTAAGTTATGTATTAGCAACTCATCCGCTGAAAAAATGGATCGACGAGGTATTACGCACTGAGTTTAAACAAAAACAGAATGCTCAGCTTCAGACTGAGAGAGAAATGCTGACTCAGGCTGAGAAAATTATAGATATCAGCCCGGCAAGAGAGTTTATCACAAGCAAACTTTCATTAAATTCACACTCCCGGTTGGTTAAAACACGTATAATAAAACAGCTTAAGATGTTATATCCAAACTACGATAAGGCTAAGGACTTCATTGATGAAGTTACAAACCACTTCCCTCAGAATGATCCCGCAATTAATACGCTTCTGAAAGCATTTGCAGAACTTTACCCCAATGGTGACAAATAATGTTAACTCGGTCTCTAAGTGAACATGCTGCAGGGTGTTTTTTCACTGATGAGCGTCTGTCACAACGCTTTTTAGATATCCTTTTATCGCCACCCAAGGATTTTGAAACGTGGTCATCATTGCAGGAGGAATCTTTCAAGCTGCTCGTTAAGAGCATCGATAGCCGATATCCACGCACTTACCGGTTAACCGACGTACGCCAGCTTGTGGGGAACATATGTGACAACGGGTTACTGACGAGTCCGACACTACCTTGGCTCGATGTCATTGCGGATCGGCTACTGTTGCGGAATGGCGACTTACTCTATTACCGCGAAAATAAGGTTCAAGACTACGTGCGAATAGCCGCGGAACTTGACCCGGCCCTTCTAGTGGGATGGCGTCTTGGCGACTGGCTTTTGCAAAGCCCACCGCCGCGATTGACGGACATAACCCGTGTGGTGATGGCGCAGAATCCGTTTTTTGCTCCACCGGCTAATGCAGGTAAACCTTTTGCCGAGGGGCACGTACATCTCGGGGGAGTGACGGCTGGAGATACTATTTTGGATGGCTATCTTTTTGAAGAGATTGAACTACCCAAAAGCAAAGAGATGTTGTTGTGGGCACACAAAGAGCATGATGAATTAACACCGTTGATAAATCGAGCAAAGTCTTTGCTTACAGTTCTACTTTCAGCCCCCCCTCAAACGGTTTCTGAGCAAAATCAAAATGGTTTGGAACAGCGTAAAACTGTATCTGAGAAGTACAAGGCATTACAGAACCCGATGGATCGCATCCAGCGTCTCCCGGACTGGTTATTGCTTGCTAAAAAGAATTGCGGAACTGAAAGCGTCAGCCCCGGCTGGTTTTTAAATCAACTGGCGCATGCCTCCGAAAAAAAACATCCCTCACGCTGGCTGTGGCTGCAGCTTTACCTTTGCCACTCTTATCAGCTTAAAGACACTCATCCTTTGGAGCGCACGGCAATACTCTGTTTTTGGCTTACGGTAAATGCGCTACGGCGTCACATTATTATGGACGGGCAGGGGCTTGCATGTTTTACCGAGCGTTATTTTAATGGTGCTTTACGTGCGG
Source organism: Erwinia sp. INIA01 (assembly GCF_025947915.1). Classification (NCBI taxonomy): domain Bacteria; kingdom Pseudomonadati; phylum Pseudomonadota; class Gammaproteobacteria; order Enterobacterales; family Erwiniaceae; genus Erwinia; species Erwinia sp. INIA01. The sequence goes on along the minus strand of NZ_JAPDNC010000004.1, from coordinate 13,265 downwards.
GTAAGAAAGCTGACAGTAGCAATATGCGCTACCTGTTTGCCGGTAAAGACGATGTGGCCGAAGTGAAAGCATCCCCAAAGGCTTTCGATCATGAGATGGTCACTGCATTTTCCTCGACATTGCTGAAAACCCTCGGCATTCCAGCTGTTTTTCCACCGTATATTTTTGGTGAGCATGAGATTAAGCCAGATGAACGCGTGCTGCGCTATATTGGAGCACTGGAGCGCTGGCAGTTTTGTGGGCACTTTTCTCGCTCTAAAACTGCAAGTCGCGGCAAGCGAGCAAAGGCTGATTTGCAGGCTAACTGGACAGAAGCGGAGCGATTGTTACAGAAATTGTACAGTCATAATGGCTGGAATCATCCCGTCTTCTTAGGGGGTAAACGTAACCCACATTTTCATTTTCAGCCGTCGAACTGGTTTCGAGGACTTGATGTTGCAGGGGATGAAAACGTACTAAAAATTGCAGGCTTTGCCCCGATGCTGCGCTGGCTACGAAGTGGATTATATCCCGTTCCAGACGGGCTTCGCGCCAGTATGAGTTTTCATTTCAGTATTCATGCCGGGGAGGATTACGCACATCCGGCGTCAGGATTGCGCCATATTGATGAAACGGTTCGCTTCTGCGAAATGCGGGAGGGAGACCGGCTAGGACATGCTCTGGCTCTCGGAATTGAACCTGCGCTCTGGGCGAAACGGCATGGTGAAATGATACTACCTCTGGATGAACATTTAGATAATCTAGTCTGGCAGTGGCACTATGCAACGCTTTTATCGGCTTCATTGCCTCTCGCTCAGGCGGTATTACCGCTGCTTGAGCGTAGAATCGCACGCTTTATTGCACGGTGCGAATGGTGCAAAAAGAGACCTCCGCAAATAGATAACAGTGTGGTGGGGAAACAGGCCTGTAGTGATGATAAACCTCTGGAAAATATTACACCTGATACGCTCTACCGGGCCTGGCTACTGCGGCGTAATTGTTCATATCGACTCCAGCAACTCCACGGCGGTTCACCTTTGACCTCGCAAGAGAAATGCGCGCTGCCGGATTGGGCTACGCTCAGCGATAAAGGCAATGTGGCGGCGCAGCTTTATCAGCAAAGACATTCGAGTCTCCTTGACGATCTGCCGCCGCAACTAGTAGTTGTGCGTGTAGCGGACGAATGGGGAACTCAGGAGCTGATTGGCTTGGGAAATCCCGGTAAACTGCGTCAGCAGGCTCGTGATGGTAAAGATATCCTCCAAGACATTGATACGCCGGTAGAGCTGCAATTTATGCATGCTTTACAGGACTATTTGCTAGATCACTATGATCGTAAAGGGTTAATTATCGAAACCAACCCAACATCAAACGTATATATCGCGCGATTCAAAAAGCACGTAGAGCATCCTATTTTTCGTTGGAATCCTCCGGATGAAGAACTGTTGAAACCAGGCGCTGAATTCAATCGTTATGGATTGCGCCGTGGGCCAGTAAGGGTTCTGGTCAATACTGACGATCCAGGGATTATGCCTACGACATTACGGACGGAATTTTTACTACTGCGAGAGGCTGCGATTGAGCGTGGTGTCAGCCGAACGATGGCAGAATATTGGCTGGAAAGGCTGCGCCTGTACGGGCTGGAACAGTTTCAGCGTAATCATTTAAATGTATTTGAAGTTATTGAATAGAGGATTTTATCGTGAGTGGTACATTGCCTTACTTGCAATATACGGATGTCAATGGGCTACAACCTAAGCTCAAAAAAGAGTTGAAAAATTTACGGAGAAAAGAGTATTTGTCGTACTGGCCTCGTTTTATGATACGTAGAATTTCGCTTTATGCTATTCCGTTCCTCATGTTCTTCACTTTTTTCTTTTGTCTGAGTCTGACGAAGAAAGTTGGCGCAGAGGAAGTGAATAATATTCTTGGAACCGTGAGCATATCCTTCAGTAGCTGGCTGCTGCTGCTGGGGATTATTATTTCTGGTGTCGTGTTACTCTTGCAGTGGAAGTGCTTCAACTGTAAATACAGTCCGCAGGATACGAATGGAGTTGTTGGGTCTCGTAAGTTAAATTATAAATTACTTGCTCATGTTGTATTTGTTATTACATGTGTACTTTTATTTGTTTTTATTTATTGCACCAATAATAAATTGTTTTATGGTTTTATCGTGTTTCTCGTTTTGACATTATTACCATTGATAGTTGACCGTACCTTGGGGATGACTCGTCAAAATGAACGTCACAAACTCTATATCAGAAGGTTAGAGCGCCTCGATGAATTGAATATTCTCCGGGAGAAAATGAATATTAAATTCGAAGAATCCCATTTCATCGAGTATATGAAGCTTGTTGATGAAGCTGATCACGGAAAAAACCAGGATACAGTAAGCGATACATCTTATTTTATGACGTTGATTGAAAATAAGCTAAAAGCGTAATCGGTTTTAATATCATGCTATATAAAAAAACTACGCAATTGCGTGGTTTTTGTCGGACTATGAGGGCAAGGTCGCCCTAAAACAGAGGTTAAACGTTGAGATGTGATTTATTGCACATCATGCCGTGACCATCCAGTAGAATCCGGTTCGAAATGTGTATAGGATTGTGTATATGTTCCTGTTCGGTATCGGATTCCTATACACATGTCCCTTAACGATATGCAGATTTGTCGCGCTAATCCTAAAGATAAACCCTACACGCATGGGGATGGGCAAGGCTTGTCATTGGTCATTGAGCCTAGTGGAAGCAAGAGCTGGCGGTTCTGCTACCGCTATGCCGGTAAATCCAAAATGATCTCGCTTGGCGTCTATCCAACGATCACATTAGCAGACTCTCGTTCCCGTCGTGAAGAAGCGCGAGAACTTGTGGCATGAGAAAGAACCCTAGTTCATGTAGATAAAAACACTATTTGTGGCATATCTAACTATTCAGTTTACATTGAACAAAGAAAGAAAATGCTATTTTTTATTCAGAATATATTTTAAGGATGAGTTGACATGTATATATCAGAATTGGTTCTGGTGAATTATAGAAATTTCAAGCGTAGCAGGTTTGTTTTTGATAAAGACATCAATACTATTATCGGTGAGAATGGTACTGGAAAAAGTAATTTGTTCCGGGCTATAAGATTGTTGCTTGATGATGAAATGTTATATAGGGCCTATAAATTAGGGGTCAATGATTTTAGTCATGACTTAGACGATTGGAGAGGGCATTGGATAATAATTAATATAAAGTTTAAAAACATATCTCATGATGAATCGGTTCAATCTATTTTTCTTCATGAAGGGGGGGCGGTAGATGCTGAATCTGAAAAGGATATTACTGAGGCTTCATATAACCTTATATTCAGACCTGGAATATCAAAAAGATTGGAGTTGGCAAGGTTACCTATAGGCGATAAGGATACGTTAGTTCAAGTCAGAAATAACATTTCAATTGATGATTATGAGGTTGTATTTACCGGAAGAAGTTTTGCAGATTTTTACGATCAAGATTCGTATTTAAAAATCGTTGGCGATTTTGATAGGGTTGTATTCCCAAGTAAAATTGATAGCAGAGATATTGGTTGGACTATAAGCAAGCAGATGTCTTTATCGAAAGATATTTCTTTCACTTTTATAAAGGCATTAAGAGATGTAATTCAGGATTTTAATGGTAATAAAAGAAATCCGCTTTTAGAGTTGTTAGAGATAAAAAGTGAAACTTTAAATGATGAGGATTATGAAAAAATAATCGAGAATGTTATATCTTTAAATAGGGAAATTGAAAGTCTCCCTGATGTTATTGATGTTTCTAAAGGAATCCATTCCACCATTAGAGAGACTGTTGGTGAGGCATTCTCACCTACTAAATTATCAATAAAATCACAACTTCCAGATGAGCCTGAAGAGTTACTTAAATCATTAACATTAACTATTAGTGAAGGTTCTGAAAATTTTGATGGAACCATCAGTGATATGAGTCTTGGTGGAGCTAATCTTTTATATTTGACCCTTAAGATTTTAAAGTATAAGTATCTTGTAAATAAAGGAAAGGTCGCTAATTTTATTTTAATTGAGGAGCCTGAGGCTCATTTACACACGCATATACAGAAGGCTTTATTTACCAAGTTGAATTTCAAGAATACACAGATATTATATTCTACGCATTCAACCCAAATATCGGAAGCTTCTAAGGTCAGTAAGGTTAATATTATTTCAAAAACAGAAGGTAAAGATTTTGTCGACGTGTGCCAGCCATCAATAGGGCTATCTGGCGAAGAAATAAACAAACTTGAAAGATATTTGGATGCTAAAAGAAGTAACCTTTTGTTTGCAAAGAAAGTTATTTTAGTTGAGGGCGATGCCGAGGAGATAATGATTCCTGCATTATTTTCGAAATTCTTCGGGTTAACCTTAGATGAGTTGGGTGTTACTATTGTAAATGTTGGAAGTACCGGTTTTAAAAATGTCGCTAATATTTTTCATGATAAAAGATTAAGGAGACGCTGTGCGATTATAACTGATCTTGATAATTCTTTTTATAGTGATATAAAGAAAAAAGATACTAAAGTGCTAAAAACAAAAAAAAGAAAGGCATTGGGATCGGAGAAAATAGGAAAGGAAAGAAAGATATTACTAGATAATTTTTGTGATAAAAACGCTTATGTAAATCCGTTTTATGCAGATTATACTTTTGAAGTTGAGTTTATGAGTGAGTTTGGTAACGAAGAATATGTTATTAATGTTCTTGGTGATATTTATACTCATGAAAGTAAAATAGAATCTATTGAAAAAGACCTCAAGTCTCGGGATGTTGAGGTGTATGGGGATAGAGTTTTGAGCGTAGCTAAATATGCTGGAAAAGGATGGTTAGCATTGGCTCTTGCTGAAAAAATTGATCATAACGTTAAAATACCAGAATATATTTTAGATGCTTTAGCCTTTTCGATTGGTAAGTTTAATAAGTCAATTATAGTTGCTGTGCTGATTTACCGTAGGCAGTTTTATATTGAGTCGTCTAAATCAGCAGAGTTGGAATGTATTGACAGAATAATTGATGTACTAACGCAGAGTAAAACGCGCGTTAAAAGGCAATTTATAAAAGATCTCTACTTAGAAAAATTTGACGAAGATGACGCACTTTTAAGGATGATCTGAAATGGATAGACTTTTCCTTAGAGAGTTCCTAAACGAAAAGCAGATTGACGCTGTTCTGTTTGAGAAAAATGCTGTGGTGATGGCATGTCCAGGGGGAGGTAAGACAAAAACATTGGTTTACAAAATTGCTTATGAGTTGTCTTCAAAAAAAGATGATCGCATTGTTGTTGCAATTACATATACCAATAATGCTGCTGATGAAATAAAGAAAAGAATTGTTGAGATGGGGATTTCATTAGAAAAGTTATGGATTGGTACAATTCATTCTTTTTGTTTGAGATGGATACTAAAACCTTACTCAGGATTCTGCGAAGATATAAGGTTTGGGTATAGGATTATTGATCCACATGATGCTGATGGTTTAAAGCAAATGTTTTGCGATAAATACTCTTGTAGTATTTTCAAAACTGATTTTGGTTGGAATGAAAAAGGGTTGAAAGTTAAAGGGGTAAATAATAGGAGGGCAGTGGAGGATTATTACAGCCACCTCAAATCGAACGATTTAATAGATTTCGATCAAGTTATATATTTTTCTTATTTGCTTTTAGTTCAATATAAAAAGATTGCTTTAAATCTTTCGAGGATATTCAATCTTATCCTTGTAGATGAATACCAAGACACTCAAATACTACAATATGAATTGCTTTTTACCCTAGTGAAGTCAAGGGGTAATACCTGTCGTTTATTTTTTGTAGGAGATCCAAATCAGGCTATATTTAATTCTATGGGAGGGGTTGCATTAAGTTTTGAAGATTTTTGTGCAAGATCTGGGGTTGGTTTTGAATTATTGACTTTAAATGACAACTATCGTTCAAGTCAATCTATTGTAAATTATTTTTCGTTATTTAGAACAGTTGCTGGAGAGCCATTTAAAGCAGTTGGTGAATTCAGTAGTTATGATTCAAAAGTGACTTATAATAAAAGTTGTAGTATTGCCGTGTTAGATAATTATGTAAAGGATTTAGTCCATTCTGCCATAAATGATGGGATATCACAGTCCAATATTTGTATTATTGCTCCATGGTGGTTCCATTTGTCTGAGATAACTCGGCGCTTAATGGTTTTAATGCCTGACATTGCTTTCAATGGTCCTGGTGTCACACCTATCTCATTAAACAGAGAAAGTCTTTGGTATAAATTTGCAAGGATCGCTTTAACCCCCTCTTCGCCGAAAAACTATTTGACAAGAATTTATTATGCAAGTGAATTGCTGACGCAGTTGAATGAAGCTGGTTTTATTTTGAAAAATGATTCAATCGAGGTGAAAAATTTTCTAAGATATTGTAACTCATTGAATGTGCAAGAAATAGATGGGTTAGACTATCTAAAAGATTTTTTCAATGAGAGCTCAGAGTATTTTGACTTTGATATTTTGCAAAATGAAGAGTTTAGTGAATCATATAATGCATTTTTTTCGTCTGCACAAAAAAGAAAGGAAAAACTGGAAGTTGAAGGTTTAGGCGTTCTGACAAAAACTGAGCACTACAAGAAAATGTTTGATAAAAAATCAGGTGTGACAGTTACTACTGTGCATTCAGCCAAGGGATTAGAGTTTGATTGTGTCATTGCTTTTGGGTTGTTACAGGGTATTGTCCCACGATTTGATGAGGATGAGTTGCAGTCTAAGAGGCTGTTGTACGTATTGTGTTCAAGAGCTAAGAAAAAATTACACTTAATATCAGAAGTCGAACGGCGGCATAAAAGCGGCCCTTATCTTGCAAATGAAGTGCTCTGTAGAACTAAATTTGATTATACCCGTGAATGAGGTTCTTGAGGTCGATAGTCCATCTCGTTTAAACGCATGCTTCCTGTAGTTCTGGTGTCATGTGGGCTATAAGTACCACTCCAGCCAAGGCTTTTCAGTAGCTGACGCAGAGAGTGCGATGTCATTGAACCTAGCGGATTATCCCCGCCGAAGTCCGGTTAATCCTTATAGCGTACTGAGCATTTTGACAGCCAGGGAGGGCAGGGAAATAACATGTTATCTGTGAGCTTTCATTCGTGACGCAGGTAGTTAGCGATAGGATAATGAGTATAAAAATTTATTTGGAAAATTGGTTCGGGGCATATAATGCCCCTTCCGAATCACTTCCAGTGATTAATCATTTCGATTGCTTTTGATATATTTCTAAAGTTGCCTTCCAAAAAAATAATTGTTCCATTAGAATTAATCTCTATAATTTCTTCATTTGGAATAATGCCTGTTAATATTTTGGATTTTTCAATTTTAAAGTCTTTTTTATTAAAAAATATTTTTATTTCCTCTAAAGCATCGAATGATGATTCTATTTCGAGATCACCGAATGTATGTTTGCTAAATGTTAATCCTTTAATTTTTTCCTTAATTACTTTTACATCAGAAAAATGCTCTCGCATGGTATTAATGAACTCTTCAACTACAATGTTTAGATTAGAAACACTAAAGTCAGAAGATACCGCATTTCTCATATTTGCAATGAACCCCTTTATTGTTCGAGGAGCGGATTCAATAGATAATAGATAGTTATTACTGTAAATAGACCCGTTTTAGTTCCACGCACTTTTAGAGATCCCGGCCAGATGATGTTGTCGTCGGTATTCCTCCGGTGTCAGGTTGTTCAGTGATTCATGTGGACGTTCACAGTTATATTCTGAAAGCCACCGTTCTGTGATTTCTCGTACTTCGTTCAGCGTCCTGAACAGATAAAAATCGAGTATTTCAGTGCGGTATGTCCGGTTAAAGCGTTCAATAAATGCATTCTGAGTTGGTTTACCCGGTTCGATAAATTCCAGCTTCACAGCGTGCATTTCTGCCCAGTCAGCCAGAGTCAGCGAAATAAACTCCGGACCGTTATCCATGCGAAGCATCGCGGGGTATCCCCGGTTTGCTGCGATCCTGTCGAGCACACGAACAACTCGTTGGGCCGGCAGGTTCAGGTCTATTTCGATCGACAAAGCCTCGCGATTAAAATCATCGACGACATTAAACGTGCGAAAGCGACGACCGCAAATCAGCGCGTCATGCATAAAATCTACAGACCAACTCTGGTTCAGAGCTTCAGGTGTGGTCAGCGGCGATGGACTACGTACCGGCAGACGCTGTTTGCCTTTGCGACGAAAATTCAGTTTCAGCAGGCAGTAAATGCGGTGGATCCGCTTATGGTTCCACGGATATCCCTGCCGCTTCAGAACCTGAAAAAGCTTCGGGAAGCCGTATCGCGGATATCTTTCAGCAGCCGCCTGTAACGCGAAAATAACGGGATCGTCACGGGTGTTGTCCGGACGATAATGATAAACCGTTCTGCTCAGGTTCAGACTCCTGCAGGCTTGGCGAATACTTAGTCCGAATGTTGTTATCAGGTGCGTCACCAGCTCACGCTTAAAAGCTGGCTTCAGAGCTTTTTTTCGATAACGTCTTTCAGTGCGCGATTTTCAAGACTGAGGTCGGCAAACATTTGCTTGAGCCGCCGGTTCTCGTCTTCAAGATCCTTTATCTTTTTAATATCAGATGCTTCCATGCCACCGTATTTAGACTTCCAGTTATAATACGTGGCTTCAGATATTCCGGCTTCGCGACAGACATCTTTCACTGTTCGTCCGGATTCAACTGACTTAATCACTGTGATGATCTGATGCTCAGTAAAACGGGCTTTACGCATAGCGATCTCCTTCGTTGGCAAAATGAGTATGCCGGAAGATCTCTAAATGTGAATGGCACGATTATGCGGGATACTTACACGATTATATGCTGCACGGGTATAACGACTGGCTGTTGTGAAAGACTGCAACGATGGCGAGACCTGTTTTTAGTGTTATGATAAGTGCATTAAGCCCGCACTTCATCCGTTCCTTGCTACCGGAGAGAAAGAAGGTTCCTAAGTGTAAAACTACTATCGTGGGAGTGGGCTTAAGTGGAGTTAATACATGGGCATGGGTGGATAGGTATAACAGTTGGCGATTACCTGAACTGATTAGCCCCCATACTATCAGTCGAGGCAGAAAAGCATATTCTGTTGCCAGAAATTGTAACAACCTTGAAGCCAGACTTCTTATTTTAACTCTATCAAAAACTCTGCTGTACATTTTCGAAATGTACAAAGCGATTTCACTTACCACATCATATCAACACATTCTCCAGTCATTTCTTGTTCAAAAAGCCCAACAGTCTAATATTTTGCCATAAATACGAATGGTAATTATATGCATTGGTGGTGATGTATTGTACCCTCCCATGACGCGAAAACGCTTTCCGTCGTGAAAGTATTTCCTGACGGGTCGGTTCCTCATTCACGCGATGTAATTATTGATGAAGCCCATAACAGAGCCTATGTCAGCGCTGCGTTGACTGGTTTTGTCGAGGTGTATGACACTCAAACGCTTGAACACATAGGTCAACTGCAGTTCGTGGTGGAGCACGGCCGCGACCAGTTTTACAGTACAGATCTTACCCTTGACAGTGCCGGAGAGAAACTCTTTGGCGTCAGCCGCGATACGCCTTGGGTGGGCTGGATTGATCTTAAAACAGGCAAGAGCACAGCGGTGAAAATACCTAAGGCGCAAGGTGCAACCTACATCGCTCGCGATCCTGCGACCGCCCGTCTCTATGTAGTTTCCCAGGAGACGAACAATGTCGTGGTTCTTGATGTGAACGGTAAGGTTCTTGCTGATACCTATATTGGTGCAGGGGGCGTTTCTGTAGTGTGGAATGCAGTGACGTCGCAGGTCTTTGCCGCGACGCGCGCGGGTGGAACGGTAGCTGTTCTGAACCGAGACGGCAAACTGGTTGCCAATATCCCAATGGACGAAACGCCAAACCATCTGGCCGTTGCACCTGATGGCGCCGTTTATCTGGTGTCTATGTATGGCTCTGTTGGGGATAAGGCCCAGACTGGCTCAGTGACAAAAATCACCCTTAAGGAATGATGGCATTAGTGGGGAGTCATAGCCTTATTTGGAGCATGGCTCCTTTACACACTAGTTTACGCATTTGAAACATTAAGGTCAGCTACCAGCCCATCGCTGACCAGGATATGCCGGCTCTCATGTATGCAGTAAATAAAGTGAAATACTGTTTGCTCTGGAGGCGCGCCACCTGGAATGAAATGCAAACCTGCATTCTATTCTCATAGCGTTAAACCGCCTGAGACAGAATCGATTTAAATAGCACATGCAACATGCCATAAAGTTTTCCTTTTCCACTTATTAACGGCGCATCTAAGACGCCATTTCCGATGACCTTTCCGTCAGACCATACACTTAACCTGTCGAACTCTTTAACATCATTACCGAGTCTGTACGTCACAGCAAGAACCGCTGTGTTCAGGTCAAGAATGTCATTAAACATTCGCTCCTGCTCATGAATTGTTGAGCAGAACCAGGCGCAAACTGTAGACTGCAGATTAATTGCATGGAAAAGAGGATGCTATTTTCTTTTTGTACCTGACCTTAAATGGCTGTATATGGTTTTTGAGCATCCTTTTCAACAAGATATTTTATATTCAGTGAATCTATAACCGCTCTTTGATGGCTGACGACAATAATGATGCTTTGCGGGAGTTCGCTCCGGATCGTACTTATCAGCTCTATGGATGTCATATCGTCCAGGTGACTGGTTGACTCATCAAGGCAAATAAAATCGGGCTGATTCACCAGGATGCGGGCAAACGAAAGACGCTGCTGCTCGCCGCCGGAAAGGATACTGCGCCATGACTGGCGCTCATTCAACTGCCGGCATAAATGGTGTAGCCCAACCCTCTTCAGGCAGCTCTCCAGCCGTTGATTGCTGACTTTAGCTAAGCCCGGATATGTCAACACGTTGCTCAGGAGATCGTCGGGCAGATACGGTTTTTGCGGCACGAACAGGCTTTTGCCTGTCGGGTGACTATAGGCCCCGCTGCGGTATGGCCACAGCCCGCAGAGTACCCTTAATAAGGTCGTTTTCCCACACCCGCTGGCGCCGGTAATCGCCACCGCCTCCCCGCGCCGTAAGTCGAGATTTATCGGGTTAAACAGGGGCGTACCATCAGCGTGACGGGCGACCAGATGAAGACAGCGTAACGTTCCAGGCTGGCGGGAAACGCGCGATTGCGCCGGCAGCGCGATTAAGCCTTGCGCAAACTGCCATAGCCTCTCTACCGTCGCTGACCAGGCCACTATCTGGCGGTAGGAGTCGATAAACCAGCCGAAGGCGTCAAGGACGTAGCCGAAAGCGGCGCGCGCCTGCATGACGCCGCCAAGCGAGATCTGTTTTGCGATGTACAGCGGCAGGACGGCAAAAATCGGGATCATCAGGCTCAGACGAAAATAGGAGGTGGTGAACGTATCCAGGCGAAACTCGCGCAACATCAGCCGCTGCCAGTTCTGCACAATCGCCGAAAAATGACGGTGTACGCGGCGCAGTTCGGCACGCTCGCCGGCGTAGAAGGCAATCTGCTCGCTATTTTCGCGGATGCGCAGCAGGCTGGCACGGTAGTCCGCCTCGCTTTTTTGCCGCTCTATATTCAGCTGATGCAGCGGGCTGCCTATCCAGTGGGCCAGCAGGCTGCTAATAACCGCATACCCCAGCGCCACCCACACCAGATAGCCGTGCAGCGTGACGCTGTGTCCGGCGACGGTGAGGCTGAGCGTGCCCGAGAGCTGCCACAGAATAACAATGAACGATAAAAGCCCCGTGATGTTTTTTAGCAGCGACAAAAATAGCCCAAGGCTCTGCTCAACCAGCAGCCTAATATCCTCGGCAATACGCTGATCGGGATTATCGGGTTCCGCATGGAGGCTCAGACGGTAATGATTATGTCGTCGCAGCCACAGATGGTGAAATCTTAGGGTCATCTTCTGACGGCCGCGAACGATCAGTAATTTTTTCAGCCAGTTCGAGCTGATAATGAACGTCACAAACAGCGCGGTATATCCGGCATAGGAGAGCGCCAGCATGCCGATCGACGCCTGCTGAAAGTAGTCGCTGAGGGCATCGTAAAATTCCCGGCTCCAGTTGTTGTACTGAACGCTTATCCATACCACGCCCAGCGTGAGGGCGGTCAGCGTCAGCAATAAAAGCCATGAAAACCATTCGCGAGGGTGCAGCCAACAGGGGGCGATCAGCTGGTAAAACCGTTTCAAACTTTGCATAAAAAAAGGTCGCACAGAGTGTGTAAAAAGCGTGACAGCCGCCCTCGCGGACGGCTGCCCATTATCCTTTGCGCTTAATAAGCCCATTTCACGTTGAACATGACGTTACGCGGATCGCCGTAGAAATTGTTGCCGCCGCGGTGACGGTTGGAAACGCCGAGGTAGTACTCTTTATCCGTCAGGTTGTTACCGTTCAGGCTCAGGCTTATTTGTTTACTGTACTGATAGCCGATATTGGCGTTGAAAAGGGTGTATCCGCCCTGGGACACATCGTAGTTGGTGGTGGTATCCGTCTGCGCCGTCAGCCCTGCGCCGACGGACCATTTATCCCACTCTCCCGGCAGGCGATAGCTGCTATACAGGCGGAAAAGGTGCTGCGGCGTGTGTTTGCTGTAGTTGGTGCCTTTCTGCGTGGCGGCGGCTTCGAGATATTTGCTGTTATTAAGCGTGTATCCGGCGTAGATCTGCCAGCCCTGCGCAAGCTGCCCGGATATCTCCATTTCAATGCCCTGGCTCTGCACCTTGCCGTCGGCGACGTAGCAGTCATCGCAGTCCACCCCGCTCATGGCGTTATTGGCCTGAATAATGCGGAACAGGGCGACGGAGGCGTTCAGCCCGCCGTTGAAGAACTCCCCTTTGACGCCGGTTTCGTAGTTGCTGCCGGTGACCGGCGGCAGGAAGTTGCCGCTGGCATCCAGCGAGCTTTGCGGTTTGTAGATTTCGGCATAGCTCAGATACCAGGTGTAGTCTTTGGCGAAATCCCACAGCAGGCCGCCGTAGGGGATGGTTTTACCTTTCACCTTGTAGTTGCTGTGCGCGGTCATCGCCCCGGTGGTGAGATTGGTGAAATAGGAGTCGTAGGTAAAGCTGCTGTAACGGCTTCCGAGGATCAGCTTCCAGTCGTCCGTCAGGCTCAGCCGCGTCGTGGCGTACAGGCCGCGCTGATAGACGTTGTATGATCTTACCCAGCAATAGTGGACACGAGACTAAGTGAGTAAACTCTTAACCAGAGGTGACTCATATGACAAAACCA
>NZ_JAPDNC010000029.1:0-6387 GCF_025947915.1 Erwinia sp. INIA01 | reverse complement strand
GAAGCCGGCACGTGCCGGCAGACTTCCCTCGATTTCGCCGGCGCTGCTGCGACAGCTGGCCGGCATGGGAAATAACCTGAACCAGATCGCGCGAAAAGTTAACGCCGGTGGCCATACGGGTCACGACCGTGTGCAGATTGTTGCCGCGCTGATGGCCATCGATGCCGGGCTCGAGCAGCTGCGGCACGCGGTGATGGAAAAAGGGCCGGATGATGATCGTTAAATTTCACGCCCGGGGAACCGGCGGCGGTTCCGGGCCGGTGGATTACCTGCTGGGAAAAGACCGCCAGCGTGACGGTGCTTCTGTGCTACAGGGGAAGCCGGAGCAGGTTCGCGAGCTGATTGATGCCTCACGCTATGCCAAAAAATATACCTCCGGCGTGCTGTCGTTTGCCGAGAAGGATTTACCGGACGGGCAGCGTGAGCAGGTGATGGACAGTTTCGAGCGCGTTCTGATGCCCGGTCTGGATAAAGACCAGTACAGCATTCTGTGGGTTGAGCATGCCGACAAGGGCCGTTTGGAGCTGAATTTCCTTATCCCCAACACCGAGCTGCTGACCGGCAGGCGGCTGCAGCCGTACTTTGACCGGGCTGACCGTCCGCGGATTGACGCCTGGCAGACGATGGTTAACGGCGTTCTGGGTCTGCATGACCCGAATGATCCTGCAAACCGTCGTGCCCTGGTCACGCCGTCATCACTGCCCGAAACGAAACAAGAGGCCGCTGCAGCCATCACGCGCGGCTTACTTCACCTTGCCTCAGCCGGTGAGCTGAAAACCCGTCAGGATGTGACGGCGGCGCTGGAGCGGTCAGGGTTTGAAGTGGTCCGCACCACAAAAAACAGTATCAGCATTGCCGACCCGGACGGGGGGCGAAACATCCGACTGAAGGGAGCCATTTATGAGCAGTCTTTTAACGCTGGCGAAGGACTTGGAGCAGCAGTCGAAAGCGCAGCAGAAGCATACCGAAACGATGCTGAAAACCGTATTCAGCGAGCACGAGAGGTCTGTCAGAGCGGAACTGAACGCAAGTTCGAAGAGAATCAGCGACGCCATCAGCGCCCACGAACAGGGGATGCACGAGGCCATGCAGTCGAACAGGCTGAACGTGCTGCGGATGGTCGGCCGGACGTGGTTCTCGATAGCGATGGTGTCAGTGCTGCTGATCGCCACGAGCGGGAGCGTGCTGTGGTGGCAGGGACAGAAAATCGTCGCGAACATGCAGACCCTCAGCCAGCAGGAGACATCCCTTGCGCAGCTGAACGCGAAAACGTGGGGCGTGAGCTTCCGGAGCGACGGCAACGGGAAATTTCTGGTGCTTCCGGCGGGGATGAAGGTCGACACGAACTGGACGGTGCAGAACGGGAAGCGGAACGCAGTGAAACTGGTGAAGGAGCCGTAGCAGATGACAGATCTGGAAAAACAGTTGCTGAACGCCTTAGAGCAGTTACAGCAGGACTACTCGAAAAGGCTGGACGACTGGGAGAACGCCTTCGCGGAATGGCGGAAGGTATCCGGGCTTATGCAGCAGGAGAACGCGGCACTGAACGAGCGGGTCATGAACTTGAGCAGGCAGGTGCAGAGTTTGAGCGAGCAGCTGCGCCGGTTGTCGAAGAAATGAACAGGGATCTCCGGGAGCAGCAGCTGCAGGAGCAGGAAAAAAACTCGCCTGAGCCGGTTTATACCCGCCAGAAAACACTGGAGTAAACGGTTCCCACTGTTCAGCCAAACAGGCGGGACCAGAACCCCTTTTTCTTTTCCTGATCCAGCTCTGATTTCAGGCGATTTATCTCACCCTGCAGTGCCTGATTTTGTTTCTCATGGTCCCGGCGTTCCTCTTCCCGGGCCTGTCTGTCCTCGATCATCAGGGTGACGGTCTGGCGCAGCTCTTTCATCTCCCTCTGAAGGGATTCAATCTGCTCGTGTGAGAAATTTTGGTGTGAATTTTCACGCTGTGAAATAGCGGGAATTTTTTTTACAGGCAGGCTGACGTTGCCGTATACCCTTATCAGCTCGGAAACGTCCACAACAGGGTTGTTTTTCTTATCGCGTGACGCGGTAACTTTGCCCTGATTTATATGGTTGTAAAGCGTTCTGCGGGTAATGCCTGCAGCAGCGGCTGCTCGGGTCAGATTGAGGTGTGTTTCTGCCACTGTGTACCCCATGAATTAACAGGTGTGTAATGTGTGAAATTTACACTATGGTTGTTACTTCAGCCAGAACTGTGTTTCAGCCGGAGTCCTGCTCCGGTTCCCCGGGCTGCCGGGGTGATTTTTTCCTGTGGAGGTTTATATGACGCGACTGAGAGATCTGACGCCGGCAGAGAAGCAATTTCTCGATGACGCTGTGGCAGCTGCAGAACGTGCTTCTGGCAAGAAACTGAACCAGCCGAACCGTCATATCGTGCTCAGCCGGGCGAGAGCGCAGATTGAGTCGCAGCGACACGCCGACCGGCAGCGCGCGGTACGTGAGGAAGAACGACAGCAGGCCGAATTTACCTGGTCACGCCCGCGATCGCCGCGCCGGTGAATTGCGGTTCTGAGGCTTCTGCTGCAGGAATGGGATGAAACTGTCGGCCAGGCATTCCCGTGCATAGCCATGCAGGCGCGCAGAAATCATCAGGAGCGTTTTTCGGGGTTATGGACAGGGAAAGGTGCCTGAAATGACCCTCTGGCCGCAGGATCGCGCTGAGGCGTCCCGGGGTGGTACGCGAAAGGGATGTTATGGTAAATCCTGTCGATCTGCAGGTACAAAAAAGCCGCCTGTAACGGCGACTTGGGTTTAGTCTTTTTTACCCATGGGCATCAGATGAACTGTTGCGATAAGGGCTGCTGTACAGAACATCAGCATGGATGCGAAATCAGGAGATGAAAACCAGGCTGCATACCCGATGTGTGTCTCCGAAGCGTTTAGTGCGTCTATCACCGCGTGGATTATATGATTTTCCATTCTTGGACTCCTTCGTAGCGCATGCGGAAGCAGTTACGGTTGTAACTACAACGCCTATTTTACGGCCACGACCAGTGAGGTCGAAGTCATGCGGGATTGGGATGTTAGGTTCAACCGAAAGCGTAAAAATCGATCGGTAAAGCGATCGCATTTATGATAGCATCACGTATATTTTATATAACGTGGATGTAAAGAATGACTAGACCGATTGCTGTTGATTTATTTGCTGGAGCGGGTGGGCTGAGTCTCGGTTTCGAGCAAGCTGGCTTTGATATAAAAGCATCAGTTGAAATAGATCCAATACATTGCTCTGCTCACAAATATAACTTTCCTATGTGCAAAACGATATGTAGAAGTGTTGTTGATGTTACCGGGGAATATGTTAGGGAAGTTTCAGGTATTGGAGAGAGAGATATTGATGTAGTGATCGGAGGAGCTCCATGCCAAGGCTTTTCATTAATAGGGAAACGCGCGCTTGATGATGATAGAAACAAACTGGTCTATCACTATGTACGGTTGGTCCTTGAGCTAAAACCTAAATATTTCATTTTTGAAAATGTAAAAGGATTGACGGTAGGTAAGCATAAGCAGTTTTTAGTGGAAATAATGGATGCGTTTAAAGATGGCGGATACGACGTTGTAAGTGATTATAAAGTTCTAAATGCAGCTGATTATGGAGTTCCTCAAGATCGTCGTCGTCTTTTCTTAATGGGTGGAAGGAAAGGAATTACTCTGCCATCATACCCAGAACCATTATCCATCAGAACAACGGTTGGGGACGCTATTGGGGATATTCCTGATGCAGAAAAATATCCTGAGCTATGGGGGAGGGATTGGGTTGATGCCAAGTTTGGTGAGCAATCATTATACTCATCCTATTTGCATGGAGTAGGAAAAGACCCCGCTGATTTTAGCTACCCAAGAATTTTTAATAAAGATAAATTAACGTGTTCTTTACTGACAGATCACTCTGATATTTCTAGAGGACGGTTTGTTGAAACTTTGCCTGACTCGGTAGAACCAATCAGCAGATTCAAAAAGCTCTCAATGAATGGGTTATGTAATACTTTAAGGGCAGGAACAGCAAGTGACAGAGGTGCTTTTACATCTCCTCGCCCTATACATCCGATCTACCCTAGAGTCATTACGGTCAGAGAGGCAGCAAGACTGCATTCATATCCTGACTGGTTCAGGTTTCATGTGACTAAGTGGCATGGATTTAGACAGGTCGGTAATAGTGTTCCTCCTATGCTAGCTAGAAGTGTTGGCTTGCAGATTATGAAGGTTCTTGGAGTTACGCCAAAAAAACCAACGAAGAAAATCAAACTTGGTGATGAAAGTTTGGTTGCTATCTCTATGTCCGATGCTGCATCTATGTTTGGTGTGCCATCAAATGTAATTGCTAAGAGAATAAAAAATAGTAACAAGGAGGTTGTTTGTGAGTAAGGATAAAAAAGATAGGTCCAAAAATAGATACCATCAGTTGGTAGAAAAGATATTTTTCGATAAATATGTTGGTGGTGACGTAGAGGTATTATTCGAAAGGTTGGAGATAAACAGCGCTGCAAAAGATTTAGGTATAGATCTCCCATCTAATGTTGGTGATGTTATATATTCAATCAGATTTAGAACACCTATGCCAGAAAGTATTCTATTGACTCAGCCAGAAGGTAAGGAGTGGATTATTGAATTGGCTGGCAGGTCAAAATATAGATTTAGGTTGGTGACTATTAGTAGGATTTTGCCAAATCCCAATATGGTGGCAATAAAAATACCAGATAATACTCCGGAGATAATTACAGGTTATTCTCTAGATGATGAGCAGGCATTGTTGGCGAAGGTTAGGTATAACCGACTAATAGATATATTTTTAGGTATAACCACATACTCTTTGCAGAATCATTTAAGAACCACGGTAAAAGGAATTGGTCAAATAGAGATCGATGAGCTTTATGTCGGGATAGATAAATACGGTTGCCATTATATAATACCAGTCCAAGCAAAAGGTGGAACCGATCAAATATCTATGGTGCAAACATCGCAAGATACAGCGTGGTGTGAACAAAAATATCCAAATGTTAGATGTAGAGCTATTTCCGCTCAGTTTGTTTCGAGCGATTTGATTGCACTGTTTGAGCTGAAGATAGACGAAGGACAAGTGAAATTGATTGAGGAAAGGCATTACAAACTGGTTCCGGCAAAAGAGTTAGATAGCTCTGACATCTCAAACTACCGCATGTCTGTATAATTTCTGAGAGGATCTTCTTGAGATCCTTTCGTTCTAGCCGTAATCTCCTAAGCCGTAAACAAAAAAACCACCGCTACCAACGGTGGTTCGTTTGCCGGAATTTAGAGCTACCAACTCTTCCTTCCGAAGGTAACTGGCTTTCACGGAGCGCAGATACCAAAACTGTCCTTCCAGTGTAGCCGTAGTCAGGCCTCCACTTCAAGAACTCTGTAGATTACTCTACTCTACTCCGCTCCGTGAATCCGATTACCAGTGGCTGCTGCCAGTGGCGCTTTTGCATGTCTTTCCGGGTTGGACTCAAGACGATAGTTACCGGACAAGGCGCAGCAGTCGGACTGAACGGGGGGTTCGTGCATACAGTCCAGCTTGGAGCGAACTGCCTTCCCGGAACTGAGTGTCAGGCGTGGAATGAGAAACCGCGGCCATAACAGCGGAATGACACCGGTAAACCGAAAGGCAGGAACAGGAGAGCGCACGAGGGAGCTACCAGGGGGAAACGCCTGGGATCTTTATAGTCCTGTCGGGTTTCGCCGCCACTGATTTGAGCGTCAGATTTGTGATGCTTGTCAGGGGGGCGGAGCCTATGGAAAAACGGCAACGGCGCGTCCTTTGCCATTCTGCGTTTACAGCTTTTCCCGCCTGTTATCCCCTGTTTCTGTTGATAACCTCCATCCACTGCAGTCAGCACCGCTCGCCGCAGCCGAACGACCGAGCGCAGCGAGTCAGTGAGCGAGGAAGCGGAAGACCTCTTAGCTGCCTTTTGCACTTCCACTCATCTTTCTTGGTATCGCCATCATATTATGATTCCGGTTTACTCTCCGACGGTACCGTGCTTACATAGTAAGCCAGTATACACTGCGCTAGCGCTGCGTGACTGGTTCAGGGCTCCGCCCCGAAACCCCGGAAAGACGCTGACGCGCCTGCGGCTTGTCGAATACCGTGCCGACCGGGAAAGAATTTCCCTCCCGTCACGGCATTATCAGGAGGCCGGTTTGCCAGAAAAACGCAGCAAAATGCTCACCATGTGGGTGACGGAGGATGAACACCGGCGACTTCTTGAGCGGTGCGACGGTAAGCAGCTTGCATCCTGGATGCGGCAGACCTGCCTGGACGAGAAGCCGGCACGTGCCGGCAGACTTCCCTCGATTTCGCCGGCGCTGCTGCGACAGCTGGCCGGCATGGGAAATAACC
>NZ_JAPDNC010000028.1:0-6620 GCF_025947915.1 Erwinia sp. INIA01 | reverse complement strand
GAAAGCGAGAAGAGAATCAGCGCCGCCATCCTCGACCACGACCGGAAGCTGTCCTCAGCCATGAGCCAGCGCACGAAAGGGATGCTGCGCATGGTCAGCCAGACGTGGCTGACCATCGTCCTGGTCTCCGCGCTGCTGATCGCATCGAGCGCGGGCATTCTGTGGTGGCAGGGGCAGCAGATACTCGACAACTATACGAGCATCCGGGAGCAGAAAGACGCGCTGGAGAAGCTGAACGCCCGGACGTGGGGCGTGATGTATCAGGAAGACAACCAGGGGCGCTTTCTGGTGCTGCCGGAGGGCGTGAAAGCGGATACGAACTGGACGTTCGACAACGGCACGAAGATCGGCATCAGACTGGTACGGGAGTAGAGCAGCATGACGGAGCTGGAAAAACAGTTGCTGAGCGCATTAGAGCAGCTACAGCAGGACTACTCGAAAAGGCTGGACGAGTGGGAGAACGCCTTCGCGGAATGGCGGACGATGTCTGGTCTTATGCAACGGGAGAACGCGGCGCTGAGCGAGCGCGTCACGGGCTTGAGCAGGCAGGTGCAGAGTTTGAGCGAGCAGCTGCGCCGGTTGTCGCAAGGCTGAACGGCATCGAAGCGCACCGGGAGCAGGAGCGGGCTGCGCAGCATCAGAAAGCGCTGGAGCTTGAGAGATCGCAGCGACAGCGGACGTACAACGGACCGTCGTTGTAACAAACCGGATAAAACAGGGCTTTCGGCGGAGATCTGCGCCGAAAACCGGTGTCATTCACCCGGCTGCATGGCTATGCATTCGGGTGAAATTTATCAGGCGCAGGCGGCGCGGTTTTCCGGGGGATTTGCTGCGGGTTTTACCCGGCAGGCACAGTATTCGCGCCGAACCCGCCCGGAGCGGTGCGGGCAAGAGATGTTATGTTCAATTAGACCGTGCGGCAGATACAAAAAAGGCCGCCTGTGGGCGACCTCTTCTGGCACTTCCTTTTGCGACCATCCGTTATTTGTACAGCTCAGCGGTCATGTGAACGACGTTATTACTATTTACGCCGGTGATTTTGTACTGATCGCCACGCTGTTGTGTCTGCTGTGAGCGATAAGCGGACGTTCAAATAACGGGCCTGAAAGCTAGGCCCATGCGCTTCATCGCAGCATCAGCAGAGCCTGACGACTTTCTGACAACATCTCTGTGGTGTGACTGCCGATAAAGAACCGGCGTAGCCGTGAATGGCCATAAGCTCCCATCACCGTCAGGTCGATGCCATTCTCATCGGCATACCGGCATAACGCGCCGGTGACAGATTTATCCTTCAGTAGTTGGGCTGCCGTGACGAGCCCAGACTCCTGCAGAATCGCTTGTGCATCCTGCAGCGTCGACGCTTCGCCGTTAACCATGACTATATGACAGGTCAGGCCGCTCAGCAGCGGGCTGACGGACAGGCGCATCAGATTTTCCCGGCTCGCCTCACTGCCGTCGTACGCAAACATGACCCGTGACGGCGTCGAAAAGGTTTCCGGCACGACCAGCACTGGCCGCTTCTGCAACCGAATGACGCTTTCTAGGTGGCTGCCAACCGGATTCTGTGAGCCTCTGCGGCCCAGCACCATCAGGCGGATATCTCCCAGCTCTGCCAGGATCTCATCCAGTGCGCCGTGCTTTTGCATCAGCTGGGCCTCCGGCTGTCCGGCCTGCTTCAGCAGCGCCGCACAGTCAGTCAGCACGGTCTTTCCCTGTGACATCATCAGACGGCTGCGCTCGCCCTCGATGCGGACCAGCTCTTCAGTCAGCTGCTCCCGACTGTCGATACCAATGGTGCCGGTCAAGTCAGACACTGCGGGAGGATCATTTTTTTCCAGCACGTGCATCAGGGCAAGCGGCACATCCAGCTTACCGGCTGCCCAAGCAGCATATTCACAGACCGGGCGGGTTGATGGCGAGCCGTCAACGCAGGCAATAACGGTGTTATTCATGTTGAATTCTCCTATGGATTAATGGCCGCCCATCAGCTTTTCAACTTCTTCAGGTTTGTCATGCACGCCAAAGCGATCAACGAGAGTCCGGGTTGCGTCGTTCATGCCCCTGATTTCCACCTCCGTGCCTTCGCGGCGGAACTTGATCACGATGCGGTCCAGCGCGCTGACCGACGTAATGTCCCAGAAGTGGGCGTGCGTCACGTCGATCACCACGCGATCCAGCGCCTCGCGGAAGTCGAAGTAATTGGTAAACCGGTCAGACGAGGCAAAAAAGACCTGGCCGGTCACGGTGTAAGTACGGGTATCGCCCTTCAGCTCAGAGGAAACTGCCATGAAGCGGGCGACCTTGGTGGCGAAGTTCAACGCTGCAATCAACACGCCGGTCAGCACGCCAAATGCCAGGTTATGCGTGGCCACCACCACCACCACAGTTGCCAGCATCACCACGCTGGTTGAGAGAGGATGGGATCGCAAGTTGCTGATAGACCGCCAGGAAAAAGTACCGATAGAGACCATAATCATCACCGCAACCAGCGCCGCCATCGGTATCTGAGAAACCCACTGGCGCAGGAAGATAATGAGACAGAGCAGCACCACGCCAGCGGTCAGCGTTGAAAGACGCCCGCGTCCGCCGGACTTCACGTTAATCACCGACTGACCAATCATGGCGCAACCCGCCATGCCGCCAATGAAAGAGGTGCAGATATTGGCAATACCCTGCGCCTTGCACTCGCGGTTCTTGTCGCTCTGCGTGTCGGTCATGTCGTCCACGATGGTCGCGGTCATCATCGACTCCAGCAGACCCACCACGGCGAGCCCGGCGGAATACGGCAGAATAATCAGCAACGTTTCGAGGGTAATTGGGATGTCAGGAATGAGGAATACCGGCAGGCTGTCCGGCAGTTTTCCCATATCGCCCACGGTGCGCACGTCAAGGTGCAGCCACATGGAAATGGCGGTCAGTACGATGATGCAGACCAGGGGAGAAGGGATGGTTCTATTCAGGTACGGGAAGAGATAGATGATACCAAGGCCGGCAGCGGTCAGGGCATATACGTGCCAGGTGACGTTGGTGAGTTCCGGCAGCTGCGCCATGAATATCAGTATCGCCAGTGCATTCACGAAGCCAGTCACCACCGAGCGCGACACGTAACGCATTAGGCTGCCGAGCTTCAGGTAGCCAGCAATCAGCTGGAACACGCCGGTCAGTACGGAGGCTGCGAGCAAATACTGTAGCCCGTGGTCTTTCACCAGCGTGACCATAAGCAGCGCCATCGCACCGGTGGAGGAAGAAATCATCGCCGTGCGGCCGCCAAAGAAGGCCATGACTATAGGAATGCAGAACGCGGAATAGAGACCGACCTGCGGATCTACGCCAGCGATGATGGAAAAGGCGATCGCTTCTGGAATAAGCGCGAGCGCGACCACAATACCGGCGAGGACGTCACCACGGACGTTACCCAGCCAGTCCTTACGCGTCGAGGACAGCAACATAGTAGTTTCTCAGTTTTTGAATGCAGTCAGCCCGTGAGGGCTAAAATTATGTACGAAAAAGCACATCCGCAGACGGGATGTTTTTGAGTGCGCAGCTGAGGTTATTCAGTGCGACAGAGAGGGGTAATGCTCAGGGTGGCGTAATACACATGATAATTTTTTATTAACTCCTTTACAGGCTTTTATGCACCTTAAGGAACCAGAAAGACCGGCTTTACAGGATTTAAGTGCTGGTCACGAATGCCCTTCGGGCGGATTACAGTCAGAGCTGTCCCGGCAAAAAGCCTTTTTACTCTACACGAAGCTTAAACGGGGTCAATGCGCCAGGGATGACAAATGTCCGCAAAGCACGCTGTTATCAGTGCAAATCGACCTCATTTTCATGAAGATTTTCCGGTTATGTGACGGCTGAGTACTACGTTGATGGTACTATCCGTGTATCAATTATGTGAGACAACATTGGGACGGGTGGTGCTTATGGCTTGGCATAAGGTGAGACAGGCGCAGAAATTGACAGGAAAAGCTCGTTCCAGTCTATATCGTGATATGTCATCAGGCCGCTTATCATATAGGACTGATTCGGACGGTGGGCGTTCTATTGAGACAAGTGAATTAATCCGAGTCTATGGTGAGTTGAAACAAGAAGGGACAGTGTCACGGGACGCTGAAAGACAAGGGGATGAGACACAGAATCAGGTAATAAGTGAGCTTATTCGTGAAATAAAATCCCTTCGTGAGGAAGTTTCTGGGCTAAGGAGCGAACTGCAGGAAGTGAGACGCATAGAAGATAAGACGGAAGCTGTTGAAACATCAAATAAAAAACAATCATGGTGGCGGCGTTTAGTCTCATAGTACTTTGTTACTAGATTCGTCAGAGACCATTACTGTAACTGTTTGAAGATTGTTTCTTCACTTAACCTGGCGTTTTAA
Organism: Erwinia sp. INIA01; assembly: GCF_025947915.1. Lineage (NCBI taxonomy): Bacteria > Pseudomonadati > Pseudomonadota > Gammaproteobacteria > Enterobacterales > Erwiniaceae > Erwinia > Erwinia sp. INIA01. The sequence continues at coordinate 2,241 of NZ_JAPDNC010000028.1, read as the reverse complement.
AAGGTTTTTTACTAGAGAGTTATCTTGACGTGATCTGATGTCGCGGCGTAAATTAGCCTCTGAAACGAAAAAACCACCTGGGGAGGTGGTTTGATCGAAGGTTAAGTCAGTTGGGGAACTGCTTAACCAGGTAACTGGCTTCGAGAGAGCGCAATTACCAAATACGTCCTTCCAGTGTAGCCGTAGTAAGGCTAAAACTTCAAGAACTCTATAACCACTCGGTTATGAATTTTCGCTCTCTCAAGTCCGTTACCATTGGCCACTGCCAATGGCGATTAGTCGTGTCCGTCCGGGTTGGGATCATGTTTGTTAGTTACCGGATGAGGCGCAGTGGTTGGACTGAACGGGGGGTTCGTGCAAACAGTCCAGCTTGGAGCGAACTGCCTACCCGGAACTGAGTGTCAGGCGTGGAATGAGATAAACGCGGCCATAACAGCGGAATGATACCGGTAAACCGAAAGGCAGGAACAGGAGAGCGCACGAGGGAGCTACCCATCGGAAACGGTGGGGATCTTTAAGTCCTGTCGGGTTTCGTCACCGCTGTCGGATTCATGGTTGAGCTAAGGCTCCCACAGATGCACCAAAAAAGCGTCTGTTTGTGAATTCCGGCAGGGGGGCGGAGCCTATGAAAAAACGGCAACGCCGCATCCTTTTTCCGGCTCTTTCTGACTTGAGCACTGCTTGTCTATCCCATCATCTGTGAGCCGGTAACGCCCGCCGCAGTCTCACGGCAGGAGCGTAGCGACCGAGTGAGCGAGGAGGCGTCATTTCACCTTCAATGGCATTTTGCACTTACGCCCCGCAGCTTCATTTTTCCCCTGCCACATGAAGCACTTCCCTGAATTCCCACTTCGATTTACCATATTAAGCCAGTATACACTCCGCTAGCGCTACGTGACTGGTTCAGGGCTGCGCCCCGAAACCCGCTAAAAGCACTGACGCGCCTGCGGCTTGTCCAACCCCGTGCCGTCCGGGAAAGAATTTCCCGCCCGTCCCGGCGTTATCAGGAGGCCGGATTGGCAGACAAACGCAGCAAAATGCTCACCATGTGGGTAACGGAAGATGAGCACCGGCGTCTGCTCGAGCGCTGCGACAGTAAGCAACTCGCGGCCTGGATGCGCCAGACGTGCCTGGACGAGAAGCCGGCCCGCGCCGGCAAACTTCCGTCGATCTCGCCGGCGCTGCTTCGGCAGCTCGCCGGTATGGGTAACAACCTCAACCAGATAGCCCGCCAGGTTAACGCCGGTGGGGGTACCGGGAACGATCGCGTGCAGGTTGTCGCCGCGCTGATGGCCATTGATGCCGGACTCGAGCGGCTGAGGCACGCCGTGCTGGAAAAGGGGACAGACGATGATCGTTAAGTTTCACCCGCGAGGACGCGGCGGTGGCGCCGGTCCGGTGGATTATCTGCTGGGGAAAGACCGGCAGCGCGACGGCGCCAGCGTTCTGCAGGGGAAGCCGGAGGAAGTCCGGGAGCTTATCGACGCCTCGCCCTACGCCAAAAAGTACACATCCGGCGTTTTGTCCTTTGCCGAAAAGGATTTACCGCCCGGCCAGCGCGAAAAGCTGATGGCAAGCTTTGAGCGGGTTCTGATGCCCGGACTCGATAAAGACCAGTACAGCGTGCTGTGGGTTGAGCACCAGGACAAGGGGCGGCTGGAGCTGAACTTCCTGATCCCGAACACGGAGCTGCTCACAGGCAAACGGCTACAGCCGTATTACGACCGCGCCGATCGTCCGCGCATTGATGCCTGGCAGACCATAGTGAACGGCAGGCTGGGGCTGCACGACCCGAACGCGCCGGAAAACCGGCGGGCGCTGGTCACGCCGTCCGCGCTGCCGGAGGCGAAACTGGACGCCGCTCAGACGATTACACGGGGGTTACTGGCCTTAGCCTTGTCCGGGGAGCTGAAAACCCGGCAGGACGTCACTGAGGCGCTGGAAAGCGCGGGTTTTGAGGTGGTGCGCACCACGAAAAGCAGCATCAGCATTGCCGACCCGGACGGGGGGCGAAACATCCGACTGAAGGGAGCCATCTATGAACAGTCTTTTAACGCTGGCGAAGGACTTAGAGCAGAAATCGAAAGCGCAGCAGCAGAGTACCGGCGAGATGCTGAAAGCCGCATTCAGCGAGCACGAGAAGTCTGTCAGAGCGGAACTGAGCGAAAGCGAGAAGAGAATCAGCGCCGCCATCCTCGACCACGACCGGAAGCTGTCCTCAGCCATGAGCCAGCGCACGAA
>NZ_JAPDNC010000027.1:0-6699 GCF_025947915.1 Erwinia sp. INIA01 | reverse complement strand
GACCGCGACCACTACGACATGAAGCAGACCGGCAGCAGCGTCGGCGGCAGTGTCATCGGGGGCGCGGGTATCGGCGGCTCGGCCAGCCTGAGCGGCAGTCGGGATAAGATGAACAGCGACTTCGCCAGCGTGAAGGAGCAGACCGGCCTGTTCGCCGGGAAAGGCGGGTTTGATATCACCGTGGGCAGCCACACGCAGCTGGACGGTGGGGTGATAGCCAGCACGGCGGAGAAAGAGAAGAACCGGCTGGATACCGGAACGCTGGGCTGGAGCGATATCCATAACAAAGCCGACTGGGACGTCTCGCATCAGGGCGCAGGTATCAGCTCAGGCGGCAGCGTGGGCGGGCAGTTTGTCGGCAATATGGCGAACAACACGCTGGTCGGGGCCAACGGCAGCGGGCACGACAGCTCCACCACGCACGCAGCGGTGGAAGACGGCACGATCATTATCCGCGACAAGGATAAACAGCAGCAGGATGTGGCAACGCTGGACCGGGATACGGAGCACGCGGCAAACGGCCTGAGCCCGATCTTTGATAAGGAGAAGGAGCAGAAGCGGCTGCAGGAAGCGCAGGTGATTGGTGAGATTGGTTCACAGGTTGGGGATATTGCAAGGACGCAGGGGGAGATTGCGGCAACAAAAGCAGGGAAGGCTGAGCTGGCTGCAAAAGGTATCAGGGAACCCGGCCCGAATGCCACGAAAGACGAGACAGCGGCTTACAACCAGGCGTTGAAGGAAACGTCCGGCTATAAAACTGCCTGGCAGAAATGGGGAACCGGTAGCGCCATCCAGCAGGGTATCCAGGCCGCAACGGCGGCGATACAGGGGCTTGCTGGCGGCAATGTGGGACAACTGCTGTCCGGTGCGGCTGCGCCGTATCTGGCAGAGCAGATCCACAAACTGGCCCCGGATGAAGCGAGCCGTGCCATGGCGCACGCGGTGGTGGGCGCCATCGTGTCGTATGAGGCGGGAAACAGTGCGGCAGCGGGCGCTGCTGGTGCGGTCAGCGGTGAACTGATGGCGCAGCTGGTGATGAATCAGCTCTACCCGGGTAAACGGGTCAGTGATCTGACGGAAACGGAGAAGCAGACGGTCAGTGTGCTGGGCACACTGGCTGCGGGCCTTGCGGGAGGTTTAACGGGCGGCAGTGCGGCGGATGGAATGGCCGGGGCGCAGGCGGGTAAGAACTCGACTGAGAATAACTTTCTGAGCCAGGGGCATCCACAGGAATACGCTGAAAAGTACAAGGCGTGTAACGGAAATGCGGGTTGTGAACAGAATATCCGTAAGGATATGGCGAAAGAATCAGCGGAGAACATTCAGAAGCTGAAATCGTGCTGGGATTCAGGTAACGCCGCCTGTGTTGCAGATACACGTGCGAAAATAGAACTGGATGATAAGACTTATACAGATCTGCGTCAGCAGGATAATATGGCTGGCAACGCTTATGAAATTTCGGCTCAATGGTATGCTGATATCATAGATCAGTGCGCCGGGAAGTGTGGCTGGCTTGAAGCGTCGTTGTTGAAAACTGGCGCTGATGGGCTAGGTAACCTGGTCTATGGCGCGTTGGGGGCGGGGAGTTTGCCGAAACCTGGGAAGGAAGTAGAACCGCAATCTTCCAACGCCAGTAAAATTCCAGGATATGTAGATGAACCGCCTTTTAATCCAGGGGGAACAGGAAGCGCGGCTAAACCGTGGTCTACCAAAGGGCGTATAAAATACGTAGAACTTCCAACGGAAGGGAAAATTCGGTTTGTACCTGACAGTAATTATTCTTCTACTAATCCACTACCAAGAGGACCAAATAATGGGTATCTCGATAAATTCGGTAACGAGTGGGTTAAAGGGCCATCTCGTACAGTAGGGCAGGCATTTGAATGGGATGTCCAGCTATCACCTAAGGGCAAAGCTCAGCTTGGCTGGGCAACAAGAGATGGTTCACATTTGAATGTATCTCTGGATGGAAGAATAACGCATAAGTGATTAAGGGGAATACTTAATGGAAAATAAAATAGGTTTTTATCAGGAAGTAAAAATATCTTCTGATTGCCAAAATAAAAAATATGCAGGGAAGAAAGGTGGCGTTATGGGAGTGAGTGAGGAGGATGGTGTTCTTTATGGTTACTCTGTAAAACTTTATGACGAAGAATATCTTTTATCTTTTGATAAGGATGAGGTTATTCCTACAGGAAAACAACTAACGCAAGATGATTTTTTTTAATGAAAAACCCGGCTATTTAAGCCGGGTTTCTTATCTGTTATTCGATCAGCTATCGTCTCCTATCTCCTAATCATCCCGATTAACACGATTAGCTGACACTGCTAAATCCAGAGCGAGACGCATCAGCAGAGCGCGCTGGGCAGCACCGTTTCCGGCGACATGCTGAAGGTGATGGCAGGGAACGATCTGACCGCGTCGGGCAGCAACCTGCTGGGCACAAACGATGTGACGCTGAGTGCGGGCAACAACCTGACGCTGACCACCGCCGCCGAGTCCGATCACTCCGCCTCGGTTGAGCAGAAGAAAAAATCCGGCTTCAGCGGCAGCGGCGGGATAGGCTTCTCGCTGGGGAATTCGTCGCAGAAACTGACCCGCGACGACAGCAGCAACGTGCAGAAAGGCAGCGTGGCGGGGAGCAGCGCGGGGAGCCTGACGCTGCAGGCCGGGAACGCGGCGACCGTGCACGGCAGTGACCTGGTGGCCGGTCAGGATCTGACAGTGCAGGGTAAAAACGTCAGTATCACATCGGCGGAGAACAGCCACACCTCGCTGACGAAAAGCGAATCAGAAAGCCGTGGCCTGACGGTGGGGTTATCCGGTACGGTGGGCAGTGCGCTGAACACCGCGGTGCATCAGGTGAAGGCGGCGAAAAAAGAGGAGAGCGGTCGTCTGGCGGCGCTGAAGGGCACGCTGGCGGCGCTGACCGGCTATCAGGCCGCCCAGGCGGCGCAGCTGGCGGCGGAAGCCACGGGCAACAGCAGCGACGGCAACATCGCCGGACTGACGCTGAGCTACGGTAAGCAGAAATCGACCTCGGAGCAGCGGCAGGAAGAGCACAGCAGTTCAGGCAGTCAGCTGCAGGCGGGTCGGGATATGCATATCACGGCGACGGCGGGTGACCTGAATGTGGAAGGTGCGCAGCTGAAGGCCGGGCAGGATATGGCGCTGTCGGCCAGCCGGGACATCAGCCTGACCTCGGGTAAAAACAGCACGCAGAGCAGTGGGCACAGCAGCAGCCACGGCGGTAGCGTGGGCGCAGGGCTGTCGGTGGGCGGCGTTGCGGCGGGGCTGAGCCTCTCGGCAAGTGCCAGTCAGAGCCGGGGCCACGAAAACGGCAGCAGCCTGACGCACACGGAGACAACGGCGGACGCCGGGCGGAACCTGACGCTGAACAGCGGCCGGGATGCGCTGTTGCAGGGCGCGCAGGTCAGCGGGAAGTCGGTGAAAGCCGACATCGGGCGTGACCTGCTGATAGCCAGCGAGCAGGACCGCGACCACTACGACATGAAGCAGACCGGCAGCAGCGTCGGCGGCAGTGTCATCGGGGGGGCCGGTATCGGCGGTTCGGCCAGCCTGAGCGGCAGCCGGGATAAGATGAACAGCGACTTCGCCAGCGTGAAGGAGCAGTCGGGGCTGTTCGCCGGGAAAGGCGGGTTTGATATCACCGTGGGCAGCCACACGCAACTGGACGGCGGGGTGATCGCCAGCACGGCGGAGAAAGAGAAGAACCGGCTGGATACCGGAACGCTGGGCTGGAGCGATATCCACAATCAGGCGGATTATAAAACCGAACACCAGGGCGCCGGTATCAGCTCAGGCGGCAGCGTGGGCGGGCAGTTTGTCGGCAATATGGCGAACAACACGCTGGTCGGCGCCAGCGGCAGCGGCCACGACAGCAGCACGACGCACGCAGCGGTGGAAGACGGCACGATCATTATCCGGGACAAAGACAAACAGCAGCAGGATGTGGCAACGCTGGACCGCGATACGGAGCACGCGGCAAACGGCCTGAGCCCGATCTTTGATAAGGAGAAGGAGCAGAAGCGGCTGCAGGAAGCGCAGGTGATTGGGGAGATCGGCTCGCAGGCGATAGACATTGCGGCAACCCAGGGCAAAATCCTGGCGATAAACGCCGGTAAAGCAGAGCTGGAAGCGAAAGGCATCAGGTCACCGGGAAGCGATGCGACGCCAGAGGAACGGGCAGCGTATGACCAGTTGCTGACCAGTTCGTCAGCCTATAAAACCGCGCAGGAGGAATGGGGAACGGGGGGCGCGATCCAGCAGGGTATCCAGGCGGCAACGGCGGCGATACAGGGGCTTGCTGGCGGCAATGTGGGACAACTGCTGTCCGGTGCAGCTGCGCCGTATCTGGCAGAGCAAATCCACAAACTGGCTCCGGATGAAACGAGCCGTGCCATGGCGCACGCGGTGGTGGGTGCCATCGTGTCTTACGAGGCCGGGAACAGTGCGGCAGCGGGCGCAGCCGGAGCGGTCAGCGGTGAGCTGATGGCGAAACTGGTGATGAATCAGCTGTATCCAGGTAAACGGGTCAGTGATCTGACGGAAACGGAGAAACAGACTGTCAGCGTGCTGGGCACGCTGGCTGCGGGCCTGGCGGGCGGTATAACGGGCGGCAGTGCTGCGGATGGAATGGCCGGGGCGCAGGCGGGTAAGAACTCGACTGAGAATAATGCGCTTAGTGACATTATAGAAAACAAAGCTTCCGGGATGTCGCAGGAAGAGAAGTATCAGAAAGCCCAGGATGCGCTGGTAAAAGCCACAGAAGAGTTTAAAGCACAGAACTGTGCCGGACTCAGTACTGAGGCCTGTGGCTCGAAGATGGAAGCGCACCGTGATGAACTGCTGAAAGGTTTTGCAGATGCAGGGCTGGATTTTGTGCCGGTGGTGGGTACTATTAAGACGCTGGCGGAAGCGCAGTCAGCACTTGATTATCTGGTTACTGCGGCTACTTTGATTCCCGGGGGATATGTCGCATCAGCCGTTTTGAAAAATGCGGAAAAAGCGCTGAAGAAAGGTGATATTGATGAGGCTTCTAGGCTAATCAATAATGCCAGTGATGAAATACAATCTGTCAAAGCTCTGGATGTTAGTTCTTACAAAGAGCTGAAAGCCCGTGAAGTCGTTGGTGATAATCTTGAACATGATCATATTCCGTCGTTTGCTGCAATTCGTCAGGCAAAAGAGAAAGAGTTGGGGAGAAAACTTACTCCAACGGAAGAAAAAGCTTTATATAATAATGCCACAGCTGTTGAAGTACCTAAGGATGTGCATCAGGCTGGACCAACTTATGGTGGTAAAAATAATGCTACTCAAGTTAAAAATGATGCGATGAATCTGTGTGGGGCAGAATGTCGTGATACAGATGCATTGAGAAAAAACATGCTGGATAGAGGGTATGATCCTAAGCTGGTTGATGATGCAATTAAGCAGATTAAGGACAGAAATCAGCAAATAGGAGTAACAAAATAATGTTGATGTGGAATGAATGTATTAAGCTGTTGGGATGCACGGAGATTGATGGTGTTTTTATTAAATTGCCATCGATTTTTAATGAGTTGCCTAAGATCGATGAGGGTGTCTTGGGTGACAGGAAGTATTACTCTTTTTTGAAGTCGGGTGTTTTGTTTTTATTAGAGCATGGTGTGGTAGAACAGATATCTTTTTATGTGCAACAAGATGAGGGTTTTTCAATTTATAAAGGAAAGCTACCAGTTTCAATTAATAGTTCGGAGTCTAAGACTATCAATTTTCTAGGTATCCCTTCATTTTCAGGTGGTGGAAAGGTGGATGTGCTCATGGGGTATATAGATCGTTGGATCAAATATGAAAAAGGGGATTATGCTCTACATTTACAATTTAACCAGAACGACAGATTATCCAAAGTAACACTTACGAGATAAAGTAAAATCCCGGCCCTCGAGCCGGGATTTTACTTTATACACCCTTTGGTTACCGGTTCTGCCCTCTGGCCAGCCGATTACCTTGATCAATTCCGCCACCTGCCGCTGCTTACGGGCCGCCAGCTTACAGGCCTTCCTGAGCATCTGCGTAATTTCAGGCTCAGGGCGCTATTGGTTCGTCTGCCATCAATATCAGACCGTTAAAAACAATCCATGTCCTAGCTAGCGCGATATGAACCTGCGCGCGGCGGATGTGACGGCGACCGGTGACGCCACGCTGCTGGCGGGCAATAACCTGAATCTGACGAGCGGGGAAGCCGGCTGGGATCAGTCTTCCAGCGCGAAGTGGAAAAAACACGGTCTGATGTCGAAGACCACCACGAAAATCCAGAGCGAGACGCATCAGCAGAGCGCGCTGGGCAGCACCGTTTCCGGCGAGACGCTGAAGGTGATGGCAGGGAACGATCTGACCACATCGGGCAGCAACCTGCTGGGCACAAACGATGTGACGCTGAGTGCGGGCAATAACCTGAACCTGACAAGCGGGGAAGCCGGCTGGGATCAGTCAACCAGCGCGAAGTGGAAAAAACACGGTTTCCTTTCGAAGACCACCACGAAGATCCAGAGCGAGACGCATCAGCAGAGCGCACTGGGCAGTACCGTTTCCGGCGACACGCTGAAGGTGATGGCGGGGTGATCTTACCCACGTAATGTGGACACGTCCCTAAGCGAGGGTCTGGTTTTCGAACTGTTCCGGGCTGAGGCCGCCGC
>NZ_JAPDNC010000026.1:0-9430 GCF_025947915.1 Erwinia sp. INIA01 | reverse complement strand
GCGGCGGCCTCAGCCCGGAACAGTTCGAAAACCAGACCCTCGCTTAGGGACGTGTCCACATTACGTGGGTAAGATCATCTGCCAGAAGTACTGCAGATGGGCGGAAAGAGTTACATGCTGCCGGGTAACAATGGTCGGGTGTTCAGCAACAGCGATGTTACCGGCGGTGCGCCGATGATCAAGAAAGCATCCACCGGGAGTGAATATTTATCAAATTCGAAAGGAAATCCGGCACAGAATGACTCTTTGAGCAGCAAACAAGTTCAGGTCAATGTCCAGTTTTACGACCAGACCAGTGGCGGACAGCACTCCTTTGAAGCTCAAGCCAGGCAGGAAGGTAATGTGGTTACTGTTGACGCATTTTTGAGAGATTTTGAGCGAGCTGGACCAATGTCTTCGCAGGTTCAGCGGACCTTTGGCCTGAATCGTAAAGCAAATGGCTCTTTCTAACATAAATTACTTTGGCTGGGTTTATTGTTCGCGGTGAGTTGAAATCTAACGTAGGATGCGCATGGATGCGTATTGCCATGGCAGGAAGCTATGCTTTTTCAAGCTACTGCTAATGGAAAAATTAGTTAATAGTTGAAAAAATAACCTTCCTAACGTGGGCAGTTTACAATCAATAACATAGATTGAATTTCTTTTCAGACTTACAAATGAGTACCAGTAGGTTATATTTTTTGGTGGCCATAGTGTTTTTTGGGGTTGTGCAACTCTTATCTTAATAAGTATAAGTTAGCTATCGATAATGTGGATGATTTGTAAGTTTCTCTTGATGTTTTTTGCTTCTCCCACTAACCCACGGCATAAAATAAAAATTAAACTATCATTGAGTAAAAATTCTTAAGATTATCGTCGATTTTATATACTCCAGGTCGAATTGTCATTGAAAGAAAAGATGGTTGGGAATAGTCCCCGCAGAGTATCCACTCGTCCTCTAATCCATCTCTGTAAGCGATCGCCGTTCCATCTCCTTTAAGGATTTTTGGGGTAATCCAGCTTTTGTGATAGAGCACAACGCTCAGTGGACCCTGGCAATAAATTCCAGGCTTCAGCCATAATTCATCGTGCCCATACTTTCTTTTAAGCTCTTTTAATAAGTAAATAAAACTCATTTTTCTTGTCATTAGTTAATCTCTGCGATGTAGAATACGTTGTTTTTTTTATCATATGAGGTTGCTTTGACCAATCATGTATTCAGGCTCAGATTAGAACTGAAGTAGATAGGAGTCTATAATTATTACAGGTAATTACAATAACTAGTTAAACACTAACAAGAAAAAAATATTTTGAATGAGTTTTTTCGATGGCTGATGACTTGCATTGTAAAAATTCAAGTGGTAGTTTATAAGCTTATGTAAAAAAAGGCTATTTTTTTATTTTCATGTTGTAATCGGACTGTTCACTTAGCAGAAAAGGAAATCAACATGAATACCGATGCCTGTGTTATTAATTAAATTAATGATTTCATCTGCATAAATGACTCAGTGACCTGCTAGACTGATTCTCACTCGATACTTCTACCACAGGCAGCTTGCATGACGAGGAAAAAACTGAAGCTTAGGACATTGCTTATCTGTTTGTCCACTGGTGGAGTGATGCTGACATCGTTGATCATAATGAGTTGTATTAGTTATTTTCAACGAGAAAATATTCGGGAAACTCTTGCTGACAGGAATGCTGCTTACGCTCAAAAAGTTGCGAGCACAACGGAGCAATATTTTTCTTCCGCACAAAAGCAGCTGGCATGGAGCGCAGACTTTATATCATTAAACTATAGTTTGCGAATGATACGGTCAGAGGTTGAGCGTGTTTATCAGCAATCTGACTATTTCAACTCAGTGATATTTGTTAGTGAAAATCATGAAGTGCTTGTAACAACTAATAAAAAAAGAAACATGGATGGTTTAAAGGTTTTTTCTGAAAATAGTTTTAAAGCAATTTCTTTAAGAAAGCCAATTATATCAGATCCTTATATCTCTGTTGCAGGTAACCTTGTGGTTGTGATATCACAACCTGTCTTTTCAAAAGGTGGTAATTACATTGGTTATCTTGGAGGTACAATCTACCTCAAAGATGAAAGTATGCTTAGTCGTATTTTGAATCAGCATTATTATGGGGCTGCAACTAAGGTAAGGATTTTAAGTGATGGTGGGGTGGTTATTTATGATCGAGATGTAAGTCTTATTGGTAAGAGTGATATGTCACACAAACCCTCAAAAACCCCCAGTCTTGATATTGAATTGACGAGGAGAGTATCCAATCCGGATCTAATATCCGGCGAAGTGATTTTGAACGGTGTTGCATGGCATATTATTGTCTCGAGCAACCAAGAAATAGTTAACAATATTCTCTTTAAATCAATAAGCAACGCGGTACCTTATATTTTCTTCTTTGTTTTTATAGTTTTTTTGGGGGGTGTTTGGTTTTCTGGTAGGATTTCAATTCCTCTGGAGAAACTTGCAAAGTTTACTTCAAAAAATGACGAATACAAAATTCTGGAGACGTTTTCAAATGTTAATACATGGTACGATGAAGCTGAACAATTGAGAAAAGCTTTACAATCAAGATTTTTGAGTATTAATAAAAGAACGGAGAAGCTAAAAAATGAGTCGATGACAGACCATATGACAGGAATTCTTAATCGTAGAGGGTTTTTTAGGCAGTTAAATCTCCTTCCTGAGAATATAACATATAGCCTAATGATGATTGATGTCGATAATTTTAAAATGATTAACGATAAATTTGGTCATGATGAGGGGGATATTGTTCTGAAGGAATTTTCAGGGATTCTTAAATCATATTTCAAGAAACCATCGCTAGTATGTCGCTATGGAGGTGAGGAATTCATTGTTTTAATGAAAAACAGTAATCATATCGAAGCAATTGCAGAAAGTGATAGAATCAAAAATATTGTATCAAGCCATAGCTTTGGAAATGTGGGAAAGGTCTCCTTCTCAGCGGGTCTTGTTACCTTTGTTAATAGTGATGTGGAAATTAGAGATGTTCTGCTTCTTGCAGATAGTTTGCTTTATAAAGCTAAGAAATCGGGAAGAAATGTTGTCTTCAATCAAACGTACACTCAGGTTGATTAAATATAAAAAATAAAAGGAATATCATATGTGGCTTTCAATTTTTCAGGGTGTTATGTGTAACAAGGTTAATTGGTTTTTTATCCTCTTTAACGCCTTGTTTTAATGTTGAATTTTGACGCGGGGTTGCTTTTTGAATGAGGTTTTACGATTCTTTTTGCACGCTAAAATCATAACGTATATATCTTTTCATTGATGGTTGTCTAAGTGTTGTCTTGTTTTTTCACCATCCTTTATAACATTTGCAGATAGTGGTTAGTAAATTTAAAAATAAGAATGATTCACATGGTGAGAAGATTTGTGAAGAGGTCGTTAACCCTATCTTTACATGGGTTGACGGATGCTGGCTTATTATAAGTAGCTTGGCGGAGTTTTAAAGTGGTAGCTTCTTTTCAATAAACCATGGGAAAATCATGATGTAGGGGTTGGGGTATGGTTTTGGAACTAAAAAGGTCACGGTAGGCATTCAGCATCTCTAAAGCGGTTTCTGCCAGAATGTGTCTACGAAAGTACCATTTTTCGAGTATGTTTTCTTAATTAACCCGCAAGAAATCAAAAAAACAGCTATCCTTAATTAGTCAGGTTTTTTCGTGACTATCATGATGAGACTTGGCAATCGCAAGGCTTCTAGATTCTTCGAGGATGTCATGGGAACTCTTAAGATGTGCTTGCTGTATATTGAACTATGCTTTCAATGCTGCTGGTGATTAAATTGGAATTAATATCTCTGGTGTATCAAAGAAGATGTCTAGATAAAAGTCTTGATAAACCATGTTCTGTTATGAACTTTCAGAAACTGTATAACTGATAAAGGGATTGAAATATGAAGAAGATTTTCTTAAGTACTTTCGCAGCAATTATTGCTCTGTCTGCACTTACTGGATGTACACGCACTAGCTATGCTATACACACAAATGATGGCAGAACGATTATCAGTGACGGAAAACCTAAAGAATCAGAAACAGGTTTAATTGGTTATACTGACGCAAATGGTGTAAAACAGCAGATAAATAAACAAGATGTAAAAGAGGTGTCGGAAATACCTCACTAACATCAATCCATCTAGCGAACAGGCTTCAATCCGCGTACGGATGGCCTGTTCGCCGTTTGTGAATGTCATAATCAGCTAACAACATCAGTCATTACTGAACACTACTCCAGACGTTGATTAACTGCCTCATACCCAAAATTTCCCGGGCAACTGTTGTCCTGCCGCCCGGGAGTTGCAACATTAAGCCCGAATACGTCGATACTCAGGGTGTGTGTTAACCCCCCAGAGGCCTGCGAACGAACTTACTATTGCACCGATCAGGAGTGCTATAAACGACCACAGGGCCATTCTTGCCCCAGCACTTGCCGCGGCGTCAGCTTTTTCAATGGCTTCTTTCTTGAGTTCTGCATAGCGCGCTTTGGTTTCTTCCAGTTGACCCTGAGCATCATTCAGACGTTCCCTGACCTGAGCTATGGCGTTATCACGGGTTTCAATAAAGTTATCGACAGCTTTGTCTGCTTCTTGCTGCGTCATTGTGGTATTAGCTGACAAAGCCTTTTTAACATCTTCCCGATCTACTGAATTTGCAACAGTGTCAGCACGCGATTTCAGCTTATCGCTCAGGCGATTAAGTATGACATCACTGCTATCAGGACTCACAGCAAGATCCTTGAGCGCACGGGTAATATCATTCCCTGCAGCTTTAAGCTGTGTCTGAAGATATTCAGGCTGAAGCTCGGGAATGCCTGATTTTTTTAGAGCATCTGCAACTTTCTGGTCAGTATTATTTGCTTCAAAGCTGGTATCAAGCCCCATACGCTCAGTAAGCTCAGAGGCTACATCTACTGATCCACCAGCAGCTTTACCTGCAAGACTACCTATGCCGCTCACGGCACTTCCGGTTGCAGAAGCGACACCACTGATAGCACTGCCTGCGGTATTTAATACTCCACCTATAGCAGCAAAGCCAAGCACCGAAGCAATAATTAACGATGTAGCCCAGCTCAGAAAACCGTGAACAGTACCATCCGTCCCTGCAAGACGGCCCGAAATAAACCCGCCACAGGCAAGGCTTATCACAACCGAAATAACAGACCAAGCTATAACAGCCTTATCAGCACCATTAATGATATCCTCTGATTTTGGCTGTAACATTGAAAGGCCTAGACTAGTCCCGAGCGTTGTGAAAAGTAGCGACAATGCAATTGCTGTTACTACTCCTGCAATCACACTCCCCCATGAAATACGTCTGAACAGAACAGCATCTTTATGAATTTCCATAATATGTCCTTAAATTATAAAAAAACGCACCAGTTGCCTTAAAAGTGTAGCTTTGTTTCAAGATTATTCCGAATGCGAGCGGTCACATGAGTGTCTTAGATATGACTTTAGGAGCTAAATGGTTAGTTTTTTTGATAATTTGATTGGTGGGAAATATGAAAATAATGCTAATAGATGAATTTTTGCACATTCTTTTATAGGAGTTGTAAATTTTTGGATATCTAAATTTGCGTCTGGTGCAGAGGATCACTGTTACATCACCGGGCATCAGGCCGCGTTGTGAATGACTGCAAGTGACTTGCAGCAGTGATCGGAGATTTAGGAAGTGTGGCTCTGTTGCCGGATTTCTATGCTAAAGTTGAGCATAATTATGACAGAGTATGACAAACGGTGATTCATGGCAGCACTTCCCCCAGTTGTTAAGGCATTCATCGTTCAGGCGCTGGCGTGCTATGACACCCCCTCGCAGGTCGTGAAGTCCGTCCAGGAAGAGTTCAGCCTGAATATTACGCGCCAGCAGGTTGAATCACACGATCCAACGAAGGCGAACGGCAGAAAGCTGGCGCAGAAGTGGGTGGATCTGTTCACTTTCACCCGGGCACAACTTCAGAAAGAGCTCTCGACCATCCCGATCGCCAACAAAGCCTATCGGCTGCGGTCGCTGGACAGGATGGCCGCAGATGCAGAAAGTCGGAGCAACTATGTGATGACGGCCCAGCTACTCGAACAGGCCGCCCGGGAGTGCGGTGACGCCTACGTGAACAGGAAGAAAAACTAAGCTAATTAACAGCTTGGCTTCCAGAAGAATTCACCCATTACTGATATACAGATAATGTGTTCAGTAGTATTAGTTAGGTAACACGCCATTTAATGAGCCTAGTTTAATGCTGGCTATCAGAATCGCCGATAAGCAGATCATGCACTCTTTTATTAAGATAGCTAGAAAGATAGTCAGAGCTTATCCTTAAGTGTGTTTATTTTAAACCGATATGACTTTTTTTAGGTAACAATCGCACTGCCCTGATTTGCGCGTTGTTAAATGCTGTTTAAAGTAGAAATAGCAATAAAGCCATAGTGAGGTACAACCATGCCAAAGAAGCTATTGCGTACATCCGATTCTCGACATCAGCCCAGCTAGCAGGTGATTCGATAAGGCGCCAGAATAGACTGATTGATGAATGGATCTCTCAAAACCCTGGTTACGAACTGGATGACATAACTTACCACGATTTGGGGCTGAGTGCTTTTAACGGGGCGAATGCTGTTAGAGGGGCGTTATCTGACTTCATTAACGCGGTAGAACATGGGTATATACCTAGGGGCACAGTTCTCTTAGTCGAGAGTTTAGACAGGCTTTCGCGAGAAAAAATAGGAGATGCGACAGATCGCCTAAAAAACATCCTGAGAAATGGCATCGATGTTGTGACTCTCTCCGATCATACCCGATACTCTGAATCATCCTTAGATGACCCTTACACCTTAATCAAAGCCATATTGATATCTCAGCGTGCTAACGAAGAAAGCGAAGTCAAATCACGCCGAATGCGCTCTGCATGGCAGAAGAAGAGAGAAGAGGCTGAGAAAACAGGAAAAATTATTACCCGTTCCTGCCCGCGATGGCTGAAGGTATCTGAAGATGGGCGTGGATTCCAGATAATTGAGGCACGAGCAAAGGTAATTAACCAGATTTTTAAACTCAGGCTAAAGGGACACTCGTTGAACGGCATCACAAAATTGCTGAACGATAAAAAGACAGAAACACTAGCGGGTGAAGTCGGTGTGTGGAATCCATCAACGATTGAGAAACTCTTAGGCAACAAGGCGCTTATCGGCACAGACGTGCCGTCCTATCAAACGATGTCAAAAGGTGTTAGAGAGATTCCGAATTACTTCCCTCAGATTGTTGCCGAAAAACTTTTCAATGATGTTCAAGGGTTCAGGCTGACACCATTCGGGAAAGACGCTACTTATGACAATCCATATTTGGTCAATATTTTCCGTTCCGTACTCAGGTGTAAGCGCTGCGGGCATTCGATAATGATGTCGGGGATTGATAGCAAGGGCATGGGGTACTATGTGTGCCCGATGAGGCGCCTGCATCGATGTGACTCTCCTGCGATCAGGAGAGGGGACGTTGATACAGTGTTGATAGGCACACTGCTTGCTAGCCTTGATTGGTTTCTGAAAAGTCATGTTGGTTCTGGCCGTATCAAGCCGCTAGAAAATCGTCTGACTGAATTACACATTCAGATAAACAGGCTCATTGAGGCGCTACAAATAGCACCTGATGTAGAGCAGATTGCGAATAAAGTCAGAGAGTTAAACAAGGAACTCCGAAATGGCGAGATTCAACTGAGGATGCTGAAGAGTAAGGGGGACCGAACGTCTGGATTTGCCATATCTCAAATGGATTTGAGCAACCGCAAGAACAGAGAGCGATGTCGGGATTATGCAATTCGTTGCCTAGAGAAGATTGTAGTTGATACTGCTGGTGGGCGTTGTGACGTCTATCTTGCGAATGGCGTTAGGCTGTTAAATTTTCCATTGCTCAAACCGATAAGCCAGCAATCCCTGATAAGTGCGATAGAGTATTTGGACGAAAACACGCTTGTTTTGTGAGCTAATTGGCTGTGCCGATAAGCATAACTAAAAAAATGTTGGTTCGCGGTCTCTCATTGTTGGTTCAGCGCCCCCCTATGTTGGTTCAGTTTTTCAGAAAATAATCAGTTAAAACAGTCGTCTTTACAAATTGAACCAACTGAACCAACCGAACCAACACCTTTCTGCTTATATAGAGAGAAACACCCGTGGCGTGAACTGGCATAC
Organism: Erwinia sp. INIA01; assembly: GCF_025947915.1. Lineage (NCBI taxonomy): Bacteria > Pseudomonadati > Pseudomonadota > Gammaproteobacteria > Enterobacterales > Erwiniaceae > Erwinia > Erwinia sp. INIA01. Next base: position 1,240 of record NZ_JAPDNC010000026.1, on the reverse strand, counting down.
TCATCTGCGCAGTCGATAATCCCCCCTTCATAAAACTTCAGTTCGCAGCAACATCGATGCGCCAGTGTCATCGCCATTTCTCCCGGCCAGCGCGGCAAAGCAGTACCCGCTTGCCCCCCGGGATTGCGTAGCATGAAGCCCCCAAACTGCGCAGTCGGGTAAGCGAATCACAACCCTGCAGATCAGGTCAGGAGGGTACAGGCTTCTCTGGCCGGCGGCGGTACGCATTGAGCTGGTACGCAGTAAGGTACGCAGCAAAAATGCTTACTCTGACTGCGTACTGAACCTGGTGGCTCTGTGAATCGAAACATTTGTTGATGGAGATTGTGATAAAATATTTCTTATAAACAGTAGTTTGCTTTGTTCTGGATTTTGTCCTGAGAGGAAAATCTCTTATGCTTCGGCAAGTCCTATGAATCCCATGAATGCTAAAGACATTAGACCTGCAGTTATAAGAGATATAGGAGCCCCCTTAAACGGTTCGGGAGTGTGTGCCAACTCTAGCCTTTCTCTCATGGCAGCAAACAGAATCATTACGAATGAGAAACCTATCGCAGCGCTAAAGCCATAAAAGGCTGCATGCAAAAAACCGTGTTGGTGGTTTGTGCTCAGAAGAGGCACAGCGAGAACCGCACAGTTTGTGGTTATAAGGGGGAGAAATATACCAAGCAGGCGATAAAGAGCTGGGCTCGTTTTTCGAATAACCATTTCGGTGAATTGTACGACTACTGCGCTGGCAGTGATGTAGATGAGTACGCGAAGATAAGTCATTTCCAGTGGAACAAGAATGAGGTGATTTGCGATCCATGAAAGCACAGCAACGAGCGTGAGAACGAAGGTTGTAGCCATCCCCATGCCGATAGCCATTCCTATTTTTTTTGATGCGCCCATAAAGGGGCACAATCCCAAAAACTTCACTAAAACGAAATTGTTGACCAGTACAGTACCGATGAACAATAAGAAATATTCCGCCACGACCATCACCTTAGTAAATTCCGATTACTACCTAAATTGAAAGCCCCCTCAATCACAGAGCGGGAACACCTTATTATAAAGGCTCAATCTGCCAAAGGCACCCTTATTACCATCATGTACAAATTCATGGTAATTCTGAGCATAATTTTGACAGAGTATGACAGGACGGTGATTCATGGCAGCGCTCCCTGATCTTACCCACGTAATGTGGACACGTCCCTAAGCGAGGGTCTGGTTTTCGAACTGTTCCGGGCTGAGGCCGCCG
>NZ_JAPDNC010000025.1:0-20716 GCF_025947915.1 Erwinia sp. INIA01 | reverse complement strand
TCTCCTCGGGGCAACGTTATCAGTATGCCGGAAGATCTCTAAAAGTGAATGGGACGTTTTAGCGGGATACTTACAATCAGGTCTCTGGTATAACAATGTTGGGGAAGTTGACTGAATGGTTCGATAAGGCCGGATATGAGAAAGTATTCGATAACATTAGCCTTTCACATGCTAATGAGACAGATATAGTAAGACTTAATTCTTTTGCTAAACAAGGGTACAGAGTTGTAACCTTCATATCTGCTGAGATATTAAAAGGATGGGCAATGGTGACTCATCGTCAAAGAACCACTGGATCGTTTGGGATGAGCCTGTCTGTAAGGTTGATGGCGGAAGTATTACTTCTAAAGATAGTGATGAATTAATTGAAATAAAGCTTTTCTCTTGGTGGAGAGTTTATTGTAAAATAAAATAAAATAAAATAAAATAAAATAAAATAAAATAAAATAAAATAAAATAAAATAAAATAAAATAAAATAAAAAAGCAGTCTTAACTACTTTTCCCAACATGTTTTTGGATGGTTGGTTTTTAAATCAGTAAAATAAGCATGAAAAAATTCATTGTGCTCATCATTTTTTGTTTTAGATTATGAAAGTTCTATGCCGAAGTTTTATCCTGAAGGAAGTGAACTTCCTGAAGGATATGTTGGGAAGAACTATTCGTCTGAAATTGAAATAACTAATAATATTTTATTTAAGGACAATATCGGAGTGACTATATCACCTCCGGGAGTTGGTTTAAAACGGATGCCGAAAGTGAATGCTTTGAAAGTTGGGGGAAGAGAAAGGGAAGAAGAAGATTATCACCATATAATAATTATGGGTAGGACTAAGTTAAAGTTGGATATATTAATTCATATTAATGGGTGTTCTATGGGGGCGACAACACCAGGAGGTGAAATAGATAAAAACATAAAATAAAAATAAATTAAAAAGAGTTTATTGTCTTTTTAAGTGTGAGATTTTTGCGGAAATAATATTTTTTTTGGAGCTGGACTTTCAAAATATTGAACTAAATGAAATATTTTATCTGCATCATGATTTTTATTGTACCTAGTTGCTCTGTACTCACTCAGTAATCCTATCTGAAAAATAATATTAAAGATGCAACAATTAATCACAAATGCCAAGATGTCATTGAAATAAAAGATGTGGCTATTGATGAACTCAGCATTTCGGTAAGAATAATCCCGAACAAATCAGGGCTGGTATGGATTCAGGAGATATAAAAAATAGTTTTTTGTGGAGAGGGTGGAGTAAAAAAAGATTACCACCGCCTCATCATAGTTGGGGGGCCGAAAAAGTCAGGTGATTATCGCGTAACTGTTTCTTGGGTTACGCTTGGTACAATGTATTCCGGTAAAGACTTTTATAAGTAATATACGATAAAGATCAAGCAGTAACTTACTTAATGCATACCTGTTTTTCTAGAGCATAATTTCTCTGCTGATGTGAAGGAATACAATGAGCACTAATCCTACGATAAAATTCAGCCACAGCCACCACCTGCTGGCGGTACGCGACTGTGATGCGGATCTGGACGTGCTGGTCTTTGAAGGCCGGGAGGCGCTAAGCCAGCCGTTCAGTTACCGCATTGAGTTCACCAGCAGCCAGCATGCCATCAGCAGGGAAAGCATGCTGCTGAAACCGGCGTCGCTGACGCTGCAGGCCCCGATGGATCAGGGCCGGGGGAGACCTGGAAGCCAGGCACTCTGCTGACGTGGACGACAACCAGCGCCGGGGCGCGCCTGTTCGGTGACTATAGCGGGACCTGGGGCTTTATTCGCTGGCTGGAGCAGGGGAAACGACAGCAGCAGGACCGCAGCGACTGGATGATGAGTTTTAGCGCGCCGGACGGCAGCAGGCTGCAGTGGGTGCTGCGAACGCAACTGGGTAATGGGCCACTGGCGCTGCTGGGGCTGCGCAGCTTCTCCCTGCCGGAAGACATTTTTAGCGTGGATGCCACCGCTCAGGCACAAGTGCTGGAGAGCACGATAAAAGGTAATTACAGGGAGGAAATCGATCAATGAACTATCTGCAAAACTTAGTCGCGGCCTGCCAGGCGGATGAGAAGACGCTGTCGGAACGGGCACAGGCGCATATTTCACGCTGGGAGGGCTGGCTGTTGCCGTTAGAAGAGGGCCATCCGACCGGCGACGATCCCGGCTATGACGATGATTTTCAGCGCATCCGTGAGGAGATGAATAAGCTGTCCGGTTTTGATACCGCGCTGGTCTGCACGCTGGCGGAAAAGCTGCTGACTACGGTGAGTAAAGATCTGCGCATCTTCACTTTTTATATCTGGGCACGCCTGCATCAGGACGGTGAAACAGGGCTTGCCGAGGGGCTGGAATTGCTGGCCGGTGCGATCCAGCGCTTTGGCACTGCGCTGCACCCGCAACGCGAACGCAGCCGACGCTCCGCGCTGGAATGGCTGGGCAGCAGCCGCATGCTGGACAGTCTTGCCCTGTACCCGGAAGTCGACATGGCCACAATGCAGCGTATTGGCGGCGCGCTGCTGCTGCTGGGGCAGGCACTCCGTCGTCAGGATGGCGAAGCCAGCGCGACGTTTACCAGCCTGTGCCAGGCGCTGGAAAATCGCCTGGCACAGAGCGGCGGAGCAAAAAGCCTGGTACCACAAACCAGCAGCGAAGAGAACACAACGTCGACCAGCGCATCCACGCCGCTGATGACCGCCGTCAGCTCCGGCCGCGGCCTGCTGGAACAGGCCAGAGTGCTGGCAAAATACCTGCGTGACCAGCACGGCGGTTGGCTTGCCGGTCATCACCTGATAAAAAGCGTACGCTGGGACACGCTGACCGAACTGCCGCCGCTGGATGCCAGCGGCCGTACACGGCTGGTTCCCCCAAAGCCGGATCACCGTGCACATCTCAAACGCCTGTATCTACAGCAAAGCTGGTCAGAACTGCTGGAACAGAGCGATCGCCTGTTGGCGCAGGGGGTCAACCATCTGTGGCTGGACCTGCAGTGGTATACCTGGCAGGCGCTGGTCAGACAGGACAGTGACAGCGTGCGCGCCGAGATTATCTGTAGCGATCTGAAGGGGCTGCTCTCGCGGCTGCCGGGCCTTGAGGCGCTCGCTTTTAACGACGGCACACCCTTTGCCGATGAGGTGACGCTGAACTGGATCAACGTAACGGTGCGCGATGAGCTGCCGCAGTGGAACGATGGCCCGGTTACGGCGGCAGCGCCCGCCGGCGATGACGTTCTGAGCCTTGAACCGGAGGTGCTGGCGCTGGCCGACAGCGACGGCATTGAGGCGGCGCTTAGCTGGCTACAGGCGCGGCCCGGCATCGTATCCGCCCGCGACCGCTGGCTGGTACGTCTGCTGATGGCGCGGGTTACCGAACAGTACGGAAAAAATGAAATGTCGCTGCATCTGCTTGGTGAACTTGATGACGGGGCACAGGCGCTGACGCTGCAACAGTGGGCGCCTGAACTGATATTCGAGGTAAAAGCCCGCCGCCTGAAGCTGCTGCGATCCAGAGTGTCGCGCAGCGAGGCGGATAAAATCCGCCTGCAGCCGGAAATGGATGCCCTGCTTTCCGGGTTGATAGCTATCGATCCGGCACGCGCCGCGGTGCTCTGCGGCTGAGTTCATCCCCGGGAACCAGACCTTCCCACTTACCAAAAACCACAACTCAGGTTCTGTTATGGACGATTTAACCCTGCGTTACTACGACGCTGAAATGCGCTACCTGCTTGAAGCCGGTGAAGAATTTGCCCGTGCCCATCCGGACAGAGCGGCAATGCTCAATCTCGACAAGGCCGGGGCGCGCGATCCTTATGTTGAACGCCTGTTTGAAGGCTTTGCTTTTCTGATGGGGAGGCTGCGCCAAAAACTGGATGATGACCTGCCCGAGCTCACCGAAGGGCTGGTCAGCCTGCTCTGGCCACATTATCTGCGCACCATCCCGTCAATGTCGGTGGTGGAATTCACGCCCGAATGGCGGGAAATGAAAGAGATAATGATTATAAATCAGGGTTTTGAAATACAGTCTCGTCCGGTTGGCGATAAAGCAACGCGCTGTCGCTATACCACCACCCGCGAGATCGGCCTTCAGCCACTGGCGCTGGAGCAGGCGCGTTTAACGACCGATGCCGAAGGCCGCTCGACGATCTCACTGCGCTTTGCATGCAGCGCTCTGGCCGACTGGAGCCGCATCGATCTGAGCCGTATCCCGCTCTATTTCAACGCCGATGCGCCGCTGGCCTGCGCCATGCATGAGGCTTTTACCATGAACGTGGCCCGGATGTGGCTGCGCCTGCCGGGAGACATCGATCGCCGCCCGCTGGCGGGGCACTTCACCGCGCTGGGATTTGCCGAGGACGATCGCCTGTGGCCGAAGGGCAACAGCAGCTTCAGCGGCTATCAGCTGCTGCTGGAATACTTCACCTTCCGCGAAAAGTTTATGTTCACCGGACTGTGTGGGCTGGAATCGGTCGAGTTTCCAGCATCACTTCCATGGTTTGAAATCGATGTGGTGCTGGCCGAGCGCTGGGAGCATGACTTCACCTTTAGTACAAAGCATCTGCGCCTTAACTGCGTGCCGGTGATTAATCTGTTTCCGCTGGAATCCGATCCGCTGACGCTCGATTCTCTGCGCACCGAATACCTGCTGCGCCCGATGCGCGTACAGGACGGGCACACCGAGATTTACAGCGTGGATTCGGTCATGTCGGCAAGCCGGCAGGTTTACGTTCCGTTCTCCAGCTTTCGCCATAAGGGCGGGATGATGCGGCATGAAGCGCCGGAATATTACTACCACACCCGCGTGCGGCGTGGCCCTTCCGGGCTGCACAGTACCTGGCTGATCCTCGGCGGCGAGGCGTTCGATCGTCATACGGTACCGGAAAACGAAAGCCTGTCGCTGACGCTGACCGGTACCAACGGACAGCTCCCTCGCCGGGCATTACAGAGCACGCTGCTGGATACCGTTATGAAAAGCACCTCCGTCAGTATTGGTGTCCGTAATCTGTGTGCGCCAACGCTGCCCTGCTACCCACCGGACCGCGATCGCTTCCACTGGCGGGTACTCAGCCACCTCGGCAGTGGATTTTTATCAATGATGGACAACGCCGAGGTGCTGCGCGGCACGCTGGCGCTGTACGAATGGACCGACAGCGAAATGAACCGACGCCGGCTGGAGGCAATTATTGATGTTCGCCACGGTGAAACGGAGCGCTTTGAGCAGGGCTATCTGCTGCGTGGGGTACAGATCGAAGTTACCCTCGACAGCAACGGTTTTGCCGGAAAAGGGGATATCTGCCTGTTCGGTGAAATGCTGAGCCGGTTCTTTGCGCTTTACACCGATATCTACCTGTTTAACCGCCTGATTATCATCCTGCAACCCACCGGAGAACGCCTGGAATGGGAAGAGAAACACAACCGCCGCATTCCCGGCTGACGCCCCGCCTGGAAGCGGAGCTGACGCGAATAAACTTTTATCGTTTCTGTCAGTTGCTGGAAAAGCAGGAACCTGCCCGGCCGCTGATGGGCAGCACCAGCCGTCCCTCTGACGACCCGGTTCGCTTCTGTCCTCATCCGGGAATGGGCTTTCCGGCCACGGAGCTGAATGCCGTTGAATATGATGGCGAAGATCAAACCCGGCCACCCGTGGTGCGCACCACCTTTATGGGACTCTATGGCGTTGACTCACCCCTGCCGACGGCATTCCTGGATGATATTAACCAGCAGCGTGAAGGGCTCGAAGCGCTACAGGGCTTTCTGGATATCTTCAGCCATCGCATCCTCACTCAGTTTTACCGTATCTGGCGAAAATACTCTTACCCGGCAACCTTTGCCGCAGGGGGAACGGATGCAGTTTCTCAGTCTCTGCTGGGGCTGGTGGGGCTGGGAATTCCGGGCACCGCGAATCATATCGCCACGCCGGTGTCCCGCTTTCTGGCGCTCCTTGGCGTGCTGCGCCAGCCCGGAAAAACCCGGGAGGGGATGCAGGCTCTGGTGCATCTGCTGGCACCGGATACCCGCGTTAACGTCAGCCCCTACAGCCTGCGTCCGGTAAGGATCGATGTGCCGTCAGGTTTTTACGGCGACGAGGATATTTTGCTGGATGGCAACGGCCCGCTGGGGGACGAAGTGATGGATACCAGCAGCCAGCTGCTGGTTGAGCTGCAAACACACAACCCTGAAGAGGCGAGAGGATGGATGCCGGAAGGCCAGCTCTGGCAGGATTTTCTGGTGATGCTGCGCGTCTATCTGGGGTGGAGGTTTAAGGCGCGTATTCGCCTGACTGTACCCACCAGCCTGCTGCCCGCTCCGCCGCTGGGTGAAGCACCGCTATGGCTGGGCATGAACGGCGTGCTGGGCGCTGATGGCGACAGGATTCCTGACGATCTGCCCGCCACTTTTACCACGGAGCTGGGAAACTACAGCGGCCTGCAACCCGCAACACAGACTCAAGGACAACGACGTGTTACCTACAAATTTAACTAAATCAGCCATCTGGCTGCTGCCGGTTCTGGTTCTTAACCTGTCAGGATGCGGGCTGGGTCAGAGCGTCAGCGACGGCACGAAATCTGCCGTATCATCTATTTTCTACAAGAAGATTAAAGTTCTGCACCTTGATTTCGTCGCCCGCGCCGATCTGAATACGGATGCGCGGGAGAATAATTCGCACCCGGAATCCGTGGTGATTCGCGTTTATCAGCTCAGGGAGCGTAAAACATTTGATAAAACGGTCTATCAGCAGCTGTTGAAAGAGGGCGAGTCGCTGCTGGGCCAGGATCTACTGGCCAGCCGCGATGTCGTGCTCAAGCCGGGCAGTGCCGTGGGCCTTGATATGCCGATGGAGGCCGATGCGAAGTTCGTTGCGGTCGTGGCGCTGTTCCGTCACCCGGACAGTGTGAAACAGGGGTGGAAACAGGTACTGGACCGTGAACAGCTCGATCCGGATAAAGCGCGGGTATTTGAGGCCAGCGCGAACAGCCTCAGCCCGATCGCCATCGAGAGGGAGTGATGATGCGCGACCACAACACGCCGTCGCTCTACGAGATACTCTACGGCAACTTTTCCGGCGGCCTCGACCTGCATCAGGTCAGCGAGGAGAACCAGGTGATCCTCTCCGTGCTGGATAATATGCAGCGCATCCTCAACTGCCGGGCCGGTACGCTGGCCCACCTGCCGGACTACGGTCTGCCGGATATGACGCGGATTTTACAGGGGATGCCGGGTACGGCGCATCAGCTGATGAACACCCTTGCCGACGTGCTGCTTAAGTACGAGCCGCGCCTGAAAAAAATCGCGGTAGTGATGCTGGCACAGAAATCCCCCGGCGAACTGCGCTATGCCATCGATGCCGAGCTGAAAGGGATTGGCCTGGTGCGCTACGGCACCGACTTTATGCCGGAGGGAAAAGTGCTGCTGCGCCATCTGCGGGAGCAGCAGTTTATCTAACGGGAGGGGGAGGGCATCACGGTCGCGCTCACTCCCACCTGCGGCAAAATGCCTCAACATCCGCGTCCTGGAAGTCGGCCAGCCGTTCGATAATCGTTTCCAGCGGCCAGTCCCACCAGGCGATCTGCTGTAGTCTGTGGCCGATCTGCGGTGAAAAGCGCTGCCGGATAGTTTTGGCCGGCACGCCGCCGACGATGGTATAAGGCTCGACGTTTTTACTGACCACCGCCCCGGCGGCAATCACCGCGCCATCGCCGACGGTAACGCCGGGCAGCACAATCGCCGCATGGCCGATCCAGACGTCGTTGCCGATAATGACCTTATCGTCCCGGCGGCGGCTGAAAAAACCGGCGTCGCGCACCGCGCTGGCGGAATAGTATTCCGGGCAATAGGTGATGCGATGCTGTGACGGGCGATCCATCGGATGATTCGGTGCGCCAATACGTACGCTGTTGGCAATTGCCACGAACTTGCCAATCGTGGCATCGGCCACGCTGCAATATTCCCCAACGTAGGAAAAATCACCCAGCCTGCTGTACTCCATCTGGCTGTTAGCCAGCACCTCGCACTGCCTTCCAATATCACACTCGCGCATACGCACGCTTGGGTCGATCCAGGTTTCTGCTAGCTTAACGTTGCTCATTGACGGTTCTCTCATCGCGGGTGGCGTGAGTGTAAGGCCGGGATATTTCGGGAAAATGACGGAGGGGGCTGTATGCATAAAGGAGTAGGTACCACCTCTAATACTTTGCGTAGAAAGTTAGGACGCTTGCAGGTATAACGTATTCTCTACTGCATTACGTTTTTAGGTTGTCATCCCTCGGGAATTATAATCCTTAAAGTGCCTGTATTTTTATTCAGGCACTTGATTATCAGAGTCTATAAAAGTCAGCAGCCAAGGGGGAGACAGATACTTTATAAATATTTCTTTCTGACAATTACATCTGAATTTTAGCTCTAGTCAACTTACTTTTTTTCATTATATCGATTAATGTTATCAGTTCGGAAAATTTCCAAAATATCCTGATAGTGCGTTACGTTCGACAGTTGTAATGATAACTAAATCCGGATTGAACTCCTGTATCATTTTTCGGAGGTGCTTTGGATCGGAAAGTACATCCTGATAATGCTGCTGCATGATTGTTGAAAAAGTAGCATTCATATATGGATATAATGCTCCACCAAATGAGTCTCTTAACCATAGAACTTTTTTATTATTTAAGGCGTTGGAGGAGTAAACAATTAGTTGTTTTTCCATGTTATCTTGTCTGTCAGATAGATCACTGGATCGTATATTATTGCCTTTAAAATCAGTGATATGTATTTTTGAATTGCGATTTATCTCTACTGATACAGCAGTGTCTTTAACAAATTGTGTTATACGAAGAAACCGACTTAAATCTCCACCTGATCTTTCATTATATGAAAACTTAATATCTTCAGGGCCAAGCCATTTTAACGATGGATCAGAATGAGAAAGTTTCTTCTGTAAGTCCTGATAGCCATACCATGCACCGAGACTATTCCAATGCGTGTCAGTCTTAAAATAGAGAGGGAGGTGAGATGAGTTTTTGTTCAGTCTAATGGAGGAACCCAAGTCAGCCAACGTTTTATCATTGTCTGATTTTGAAAGTAGGTATTCAATGTTAGCGCTTGGTTTAGCTTTAGATGCCCAGTCAGGCATCTTTTCACGATATATTGAATGTGAATTTGGAGCTACGCTTACAAAATAACCTATTCCACCTTGAGATTTTACGAAACTATCCCATTTGAGTCTTGCTTCAGCAAACTTATCCATTCTCATTTTGTTAAATGGTTTAAGATTTCTTGATTCAGACATAACATATGCATGCCTATCACCAAGGAACAACCAGCCATCTTTTCCTACAACAACGTTTTCTGGTGAAATAGATATTCCATTTTTATATAAAGCAAATCCTAAATATGGAAGTGAAAAATCCATGTTGAAAAAATTACTATTTTTCAACCATGCAAAGCCGTTTTTTTGAAGAGGGTTTGTCCCACCAATGCCGTTATAAACATTGATGGCAGGAACCACTAATAAACCGAGTATTGATGCAATTATAAAACTCTTTATGTACTTCTTCATCTTTCAATCCTCAGAAGTTAAAGTACAGGAAAACAGAACTTGTTGATTGAATTGTTGCATAAACTGAAATGATGAATAACATAGTCATCCAAACAGTTTTTATCCCATACATGCCTTTTGTGATAGTCATCTCATATGAGTTTTTAAAAGGAGTAATTATTAATCCGATGAGGACTAAAGTAAGGGGGAAAAAGTTTTCTATGATTCCAACTGGAAAGAATTGCGTGAGTGTGTCACCAAGGATACCACTCCATGCTATTGTCTTAGTTGGAGCCTGTTCAATTGTGAGGTAAAATAAAGAATTTACGTCAATCATGCCTCTTAAAATATTCTTTGCATCATCTAAAGAGTGGGCCCTGAAAAACACCCAGGTAACATTTACAAATACAAACGTTACGAACCACGCGAGTGGCTTAGGCATGCTATATCCACGCTTACTCCACCACCGATGGAGTACCAATGCCCCACCATGCATCGAGCCCCAGATGGCGAACATCCAACTTGCCCCATGCCATAGCCCACCGAGTAGGAATGTGACAAAGAGGTTAATATAAATCCTATAGCTTGCGCAGCGGTTTCCCCCTAGCGGGATGTAAATGTAGTCACGGAGATAGCGGCCAAGTGTAATATGCCAACGACGCCAGAAATCCTGAATGTCAAAAGATTTGTACGGCGAGTTGAAATTTAGCGGTAGCCATATATTGAACAGAAGAGCTGCCCCGATAGCCATATCACAATATCCGCTGAAATCGAAGTACAGCTGGAATGTGTAAGACAGGCTTGTAGCCCACGAAGTTAGGAAATCGTGAGTTGCCCCAGGAGAAAATCCGGCATCAGCGTAAATTGCAAAGGTATCAGCAATTATGATTTTTTTAAAAATTCCAATGCTGAATATAAAAAGACCCATGAAGATATTTCGATAACGAATTGCCCAGGTCCATTTCGATTCAAACTGTGTCATCATTTCCTTATGATGAAGGATAGGTCCTGCTATTAGGTGCGGAAAGAAAGTAACGAACAAGGCATAATTGACGAAGTCATACTCTTTCGCACCACCTCGATAACTGTCCACCAGGAAAGCTGTTTGTGTAAAAGTGTAGAAACTTATGCCTAAAGGTAAAATTATGTTCCTTAGCGTCAACTCGAAACCAGTCATCGCATTAATGTTTTCTATAAAAAAGTTGGTATATTTATAATATCCAAGTAGACATAAGTTCACAATTATGGCTGTTGTCAGTACAGCTTTACGGGAAATGGGAAGTTTCAGACCTTTAGAGTAAGGTGATATAGCTCCACCCGCAATAAAGTTAAAGAGAATGGAACCAAGCAAAAGTGCGAGATAGCTCACGTCCCAGTATCCATAAAAAAATAGGCTGCATGCAACAAGCCATATTTTTCCTGCATATACCATCCTGATTTTATTTAAAAAAAAGTAAACAAAAAAAGAAATCGGCAAAAAAAATAAAAATGAATACGGGAGTGCTAAATAGCATCGCATGTTCCTTTGCTAAACACGTTGTATTATGAATAGGGGGATGAAAATCAAGAGTATATCACTTTCGAATGCTTTGATCGAGAGTCAGAATGACATGAAATGTATTCATCTAAGTAGTGAAAACGAGATCAAGAGCAAATGATATCGAATCTACAAATATTAATTAATCAATCAGTTATTGAAATCAATAATGGCTGTAATTTAACCAAGGTTAACCTCAGCGATCGTTGAGTAATCAGATTCTGACATGCTTTGTTCTAAGTCTACAAGAATTATTTACGTTTTGTATCGGCATAGATATTGATAGGGAAGCCATTATGGGATCAATTCCGTACTTTTCATCGGGTTCGGAGCAGACTTTAAATCTTCAAATCAAAACCAGGATGTTATGAGTCATTCTTCAGACTGCACTCAATGTTAATCGATATAATTGGATGTAGTGAAAACGAAAATCCCTTGAAGAGGAGGGGGGAGAAGACGTGACGGCATGTCGAAATGGTGTCCCCTGCAGGAATCGAACCTGCAACTAGCCCTTAGGAGGGGCTCGTTATATCCATTTAACTAAGGAGACAGCGGCGGGAGTATAGCGCAATTCCTGCCGCAGATTAACTACTTACCGAACTGACTGCGCATTTTACCATCAATTCGCCGTGTGTCCCTGCTGCCTTTGCTTCTCGCGCTTCGCTTTGGCTTCCGCCTCGGCTTTGGCTTTGTTACGCATATCGTTGCGGATTTGCGCGTGGCTGAGCAGGGCAAAAATAAAGGTGCCGCCGATGATATTGCCGGCAAGCGTCGGCAGGGCAAACGGCCAGATAAACTGCTGCCACGGGATGTCGCCGTTAAAGACCAGATAGAAGATCTCGACGGAGCCGACCACGATATGAGCGAGATCGCCCAGCGCAACCAGCCAGGTCATCAGGATAATCACCCAGATTTTGGCGGCACCGGCGGAAGGAAACATCCAGACCATGGTGGCGATAATCCAGCCGGACACCACGGCGTTGGCAAACATCTCGTTCGGCGGATTCTCCATCACTTTCTGACTGATACTGACAAATGCACTGCGGGTGGCGTCGTCAAAAATGGGCATATGGATAAAGCCCAGCGAGGCCAGCGCCGTGCCGATCAGGTTGCCCAGCAGCACCAGCCCCCACAGCCGCAGCAGCAGCAGCCCGTTACCCACCGTGGGTTTATGCATCACCGGCAGCACCGCTGTGACGGTGTTCTCGGTGAACAGCTGCTGACGAGCCATAATCACGATAATAAAGCCGAAGGTGTAGCCGAGGTTCTCCAGCAGAAAGCCGCCCGGCACCTCGTGCAGATTAACCTGGAAAATGCCCTTCGCCATCAGCGAAGCTCCCATCGAAATCCCGGCGGCGATGGCTGAAAACAGCAGCGCCAGGCCGTCGCGCTCCAGCTCTTTTTCCCCCTCCTGACGTATCTGCTCGTGAACCGCGGCGGCGCGGGAAGGCAGCACCTCCTCATCAACTTCAATCTCCTTTCCCTGTTCGCTCTCTTCGCTTTCAACTTCATTTTCAGCGGTTTTATCGTTTGTCTTACTGGTCATCTTTCCCCCGGAGGTACGGTCGTATCCTTTTAAGCGTAGCGGAGTTTTTTATCTGGCAGCGGCGCAGGGGATGCAGGGAAAGCCGGGAAAAGTACGATGTCATGCAATCAGAAGAGTAACAAAGCTTTAACTGCGACGTTTTCATATGCAAATGGAGGTTGTAATAGTGAATTAACCTGCCGTTAGTGTGGATATTTTTCAATGTACTTCCAGGTAGCCGTGGGGCCTGTGATATGATCCATCGCCCTGTATTTAATGTGTGAATTTCCCATGCTGTCTGCCAGAAATCTGACCTGTATGCGCGATAACCGAACGCTGTTTAGCGGGCTGAGCTTTGCCGTTTCCGCAGGAGAGATTGTGCAGATTGAAGGAGCCAACGGCGCGGGGAAAACCTCGCTGCTGCGTATTCTTGCCGGGCTGAGCCGGGCGGATGAGGGTGAAGTGCTCTGGCAGCAGCAAAGTATTTACCGGCAGCGCGAGGTTTATCACGCCAGCCTGCTGTACCTCGGGCATCAGCCGGGGGTGAAGGCGATTTTAACCCCGTTGGAAAACCTCAGCTTCTACCATGCGAATTGCCCGCAGGCGCGGCTGTTGCAGGCGCTGGAGCAGGTTGAACTTACCGGTTATGAAGACGTTCCGGCGGCACAGCTGTCGGCGGGCCAGCAGCGGCGCATGGCGCTGGCGCGGCTGTGGCTGACCCGGGCACCCTTGTGGATACTCGATGAACCGCTGACCGCAATCGATCGAACCGGGGTTGAGGTGCTGATGGCGCAGTTTACGCGCCATACGGCAGAGGGCGGTGCGGTAATTCTGACCACTCACCAGCCGCTGCCATCCGGCATGCAGCGGGTCGGCACCGTGCGGCTGGCCGCGCTGGAGTCCAACTGATGTTCTGGCGCGTGCTGAAGCGGGAACTGCGGATTGCGTTCCGCAGCGGATCGGAAGTGATGAATCCGCTGTGGTTCTTTTTGATCGTCATCACCCTGTTTCCACTGGGCATCGGGCCGGAACCTCAGCTGCTGGCACGGATTGCGCCGGGCATCGTGTGGGTTGCCGCGCTGCTGTCGTCACTGCTGGCGCTGGAGAGGTTGTTTCGTGATGATTTTGTTGACGGCTCGCTGGAGCAGCTGCTGCTGATGCCCGCGCCGCTGCCGCTGACCGTACTCGGCAAGGTGGCCGCGCACTGGATGGTCACCGGCCTGCCGCTGCTGCTGCTTTCGCCGCTGGCGGCGTTGCTGCTGTCGCTGGATTATGCCAGCTGGCTGGCAATGGCGTTAACCCTGCTGCTGGGTACGCCAACGCTGAGTTTTCTCGGAGCTATCGGCGTGGGGCTGACCGTCGGGCTGCGGCGCGGTGGCGTATTGTTAAGCCTGCTGGTCCTGCCGCTGGCCATCCCGGTACTGATTTTTGCCAGCAGCGCGATGGATGCCGCAGGGCAGGGGCTGCCGATTAGCGGCTATCTGGCGATCCTGGGCGCTTTGCTGGCCGCCAGTTCTGCCCTCGCGCCGTTTGCCACCGCCGCTGCGCTGAGGGTCAGCGTGCAGTAGCGGGATGTAAAGTAAACTGCGGCGCGTTACGCATACGATTTTCTTTTATTTTTAGCAGGTTTAATCATGTTGAAATGGATTCATCAACTTAGTAAGCCGGAGCGGCTATATCGAATATGCGGTCTTTTGACTCCCTGGTTTGCGGTCGCTGGCGCATTAACGCTACTGCTGGGGTGGGGGTGGGGATTCGGTTTTGCTCCGGCCGACTATCAGCAGGGCGACAGCTATCGCATCATTTATATCCATGTGCCCGCCGCGATGTGGTCAATGGGCGTCTACGCCACGATGGCCGCTGCGGCGTTTGTTGGCCTGGTGTGGCAGTGGAAAACCGCCGATCTCGCCGCCGCCGCCATGGCCCCGATCGGTGCCGTGTTTGCTTTTATCGCTCTGGTGACCGGCGCGGCCTGGGGAAAACCCATGTGGGGCACCTGGTGGATCTGGGATGCCCGGCTCACTTCGGAGCTGGTGCTGCTGTTCCTTTATGTGGGCGCTATCGCTCTGCGGAATGCATTTGATGACAGCCGGACCGGCGGACGAGCAGCCGGGCTGCTGATCCTCGTCGGCGTGGTGAATCTGCCGATTATTCACTACTCGGTCGACTGGTGGAACACCCTGCATCAGGGATCTTCCGGCGTGATGCAGCAGGCTATCGATCCGAGTATGCGTACGCCGCTGCGCTGGTCAATTCTCGGTATGCTGCTGGTCTTTGTCACTCTTACCCTGATGCGCCTGCGCAACCTGCTGTTGCTGAGCGAAGGTCACCGCCCCTGGGCCGTAGCGATCGCGATGAAAGGAGGGCGCAGGTTATGACTCCGGCATTCTCCAACTGGCATGATTTCTTCGTCATGGGTGGCTATGCCAGCTATGTCTGGCTGGCGGTGGCTTGTGCACTGCTGGGCCTCGGCGGCCTGATCCTCCACACCGTCATGCAGCGCCGCCGGTTACTGACGGCGATCCGCCAGCGTGAAGCACGCGAACAGCGTATTCGCGCGGCGAAAAGCCGTAAAAATCGCCCCGCGTCGGCAGGGGAGCCATCATGAATCAACGCCGAAAAAACCGTCTTATCCTCACGCTGGTGGTGCTGGCTGGCCTCGGCATTGCCACGGCGCTGGTGATGTATGCGCTGCGCGCCAATATTGACCTGTTCTATACCCCCAGCGAAATTATTTACGGCAAAGGAGAAGCGCAGCAGAAACCCGAACCGGGCCAGCGGCTGCGGGTCGGCGGCATGGTGATGCCGGGCAGCGTGAAGCGCGATCCCCATACGCTGAAAGTGTCTTTCCAGCTATACGATAACAGCGGGGTGATTAACGTCAGCTATGAGGGGATTCTGCCGGATCTGTTCCGCGAGGGGCAGGGTGTGGTGGCCCAGGGTGTGCTGGAGGACAGCCGCCACGTGATGGCGAAAGAAGTGCTGGCGAAGCACGATGAGAAATATACGCCGCCGGAAATTACCGACGCGATGAAGAAAAATCATCGGCCACCGGCGTCCGGGGTGAACCCGGGAGGTCAGCCATGATCTCGGAAATCGGCAGTTTCCTGCTGTGTCTGGCGCTGGGCGTCTCCCTGCTACTGATTATCTATCCGCTGTGGGGCGCTACCCGCCGGGATGCGCGTCTGATGGCGATGGCGCGGCCTTTGGCCGGTGCGCTGTTTACCTGCGTTGCCGGTGCTTTTCTGATTCTGGTGCACGCTTTTGTGGTGAATGATTTTAGCGTGGTGTACGTGGCGGCTAACTCCAACAGCCTGCTGCCGGTCTGGTATCGCGTGGCGGCGACATGGGGCGCGCATGAGGGATCGCTACTGCTGTGGGTGCTGCTGCTCAGCGGCTGGACGCTGGCGGTCGCACTGTTCAGCCGCAGCATGCCGCAGGAGGCTATTGCCCGCGTGCTGGCGGTGATGGGGATGATCAATCTGGCGTTTCTGCTGTTTATTACCCTGACCTCTAACCCGTTTATCCGCACGCTGCCGGATCTGCCGATTGACGGTAACGATCTGAACCCGATGCTGCAGGATATCGGGCTGATCTTCCATCCGCCGCTGCTGTATATGGGTTACGTGGGCTTCTCGGTGGCCTTTGCGTTTGCCATCGCTTCACTGTTGGCCGGTCGGCTGGATACAGCGTGGGCCCGTTGGTCGCGAACGTGGACCCTTGCCGCATGGGTATTTCTGACCGCGGGTATCGTGCTGGGATCGGCCTGGGCCTATTACGAGCTGGGCTGGGGAGGCTGGTGGTTCTGGGACCCGGTCGAAAACGCTTCTCTGATGCCGTGGCTGGCGGGAACGGCGCTGCTGCACTCGCTGGCGGTAACCGAAAAGCGCGGGGCGTTTAAGGCGTGGACGGTGCTGCTGGCGATTTCCGCCTTTTCGCTCAGCCTGCTGGGGACGTTCCTGGTGCGCTCCGGCGTGTTGGTTTCGGTGCACTCTTTCGCTTCCGATCCGGCACGCGGCATGTTTATCCTCGCCTTCCTGGTGATTGCCATCGGCGGTTCGCTGCTGCTGTATGCCATCAAGGGGGGGCGGGTGCGCGGCAGAGTGCAAAACGAACTCTGGTCGCGCGAATCGTTTCTGCTGGGCAACAACGTGTTGTTGATCGCCGCCATGCTGGTGGTGCTGCTGGGTACTATGCTGCCGCTGGTACATAAGCAGCTGGGGCTGGGCAGTATTTCCATCGGCGAACCTTTCTTTAATACGCTGTTTACCTGGCTGATGGCGCCACTGGCGCTGATGTTGGGTATTGGGCCGCTGGTGCGCTGGCGGCGGGACAGTCCGAAAACGCTGTGGAAACGGCTTGGTATTGCCGCGCTGACGACCTGCATACTGTCGATTCTGCTGCCGTGGGTGATGCAGGACCGGATTGAGGCGATGACCGTCGTCGGCCTGCTGATGGCAATCTGGGTGATCCTTCTGACGCTGATGGAGCTGCACGAGCGCGCAACCCATCGTCACGGCTTCTTCAGGGGACTGCTGCGCCTGTCGCGCAGCCACTGGGGGATGGTGCTCGGCCATCTCGGCGTGGCGGTCACGGTGATTGGCATCGCCTTCAGCCAGAACTACAGCGTGGAGCGTGACGTCAGGATGAAGGCCGGGGACTCGGTGGATATCCATAATTATCATTTCACATTCCGCGCGCTACACAACCTGCAGGGCCCGAACTACTCTGGCGACGTCGGCGTTATCGATGTCACCCGCAACGGCCAGCAGGAGGCGACGCTGTATGCGGAAAAACGCTACTACAGCGTTGCCCGCATGATGATGACCGAAGCCGCGATCGATGGCGGTTTTACGCGCGATCTTTACGCCGCGCTGGGAGAAGAGCTGGGCGGAGATTCCTGGGCGGTGCGTATTTACTACAAACCTTTCGTGCGTTGGATCTGGTTTGGTGGCCTGCTGATGGCCGCAGGCGGCGTGCTTTGCCTGCTGGACCCCCGCTACCGTTCGCGTAAAAAAGCGCAGGAGGCGTTATGAACAGGAAAATACTGTTTATCCCGCTGTTCCTGTTTCTTCTGCTGGCGGCTGCGCTGATGTGGCAACTGAGCCGCAACGCCAACGGCGACGATCCCACGCGTCTTGAATCCGCGCTGGTGGGTAAACCGGTGCCGGAATTCCGGCTGGAGTCGCTGGAGCTGCCGGGGAAAGTGTACGACAGATCGGTTCTGCTGACCGGTCAGCCGCTTCTGCTGAACGTCTGGGCGACCTGGTGCCCGACCTGCCGGGCGGAACATCAATATTTAAATACGCTGGCAACGCAGGGAGTGCGTGTGGTGGGGTTGAACTATAAGGACGATCGCCTGAAGGCGGTGAACTGGCTGAATACTCTGGGAAATCCTTACATCCTGGGCCTGTATGACGGTGACGGCATGCTGGGGCTGGATCTGGGCGTGTATGGCGCACCGGAAACGTTTCTGATCGATGGCAGGGGGATTATCCGCTATCGCCACGCCGGGGATATGAACGAACAGGTCTGGCGGGATGAGCTGGAGCCGCTCTGGCAGCAGTACAGCCGGGAGAGCAGCCAGTGAAGCCGTTTCTGATTGCGCTGGCACTGATGCTGTTGAGTACCAGCGTGCTGGCGGACAGCATCGATACTTATCAGTTTGATTCAGTCAACCAGGAGCAGCAGTATCGCCATCTGACTGAGTCACTGCGCTGCCCCAAATGCCAGAATAACAGCATCGCCGACTCTAACTCGATCATCGCGGCGGATATGCGGCTGAAGGTTTATGAGCTGCTGCGCCAGGGGCAAACCCCGGAGCAGATTAAGGCGTGGATGATCGATCGCTACGGTAATTTTGTTTCCTATCAGCCCCCGCTACAGCTCTCCACGCTGATCCTGTGGGCGGGGCCAGCGCTATTTGTTGCCATGGGGGCATTGATCATTGTGCTGCGCGGCAGGCAGCGTTTAAGTGTAAGCGAAGCCGAAGCCGAAGCCGAAGCCGAAGCCGAAGCCGAAGCCGCGAGTCAACGTGTGGGAGGCAGCCAGTGTTACGACGTTGGTCAGCTGGAACCGAATGCCGAAAGCCAGGCGACGGAGTTCGCGCGAGCGCCGTCCCTGCCGAACGCGTCAGTTCTGGCGGATGGCGGGCTTATGTTGCCCCCTCCATGCGATCCTGCCAGCCGGAACCCTGTCCTGACAAATCCGCCGTCCGCCCGGCCGCTGAGCCGTTGGGTACTGCTTCCCGGCGGCGTGCTGCTGGCGGTTATCAGCGTGGGGTTTTATCTGAAAACCGGCGGTCTGTCGCAGGTGCTGGCCTGGCAGCAGGTAAAAAGCGATCTGCCCGCGCTGCGCAGGCAGGTGATGGACCCGCAGGCCGCGCCCTTGAATATGGAACAGCTGGCCCGGCTGGCGCTCGGAATTCGCAGCGAACTGCAGCACGAACCGCATAATCTGAACGACTGGATGATGCTCGGGCGGCTGGGAATGGTACTGAATAACGCCACCCTCGCCACGCAGTCCTTCGAACGCGCCCTGCAGCTGGCACCGGATAATCACGACGTCAGGCTGAGCTATGCTGAAGTGCTGGCGCGATCCGCTGACCCGCAGGAAAACCGCCAGGCAACGGTGATGCTGCGTGATATGCTGAAACATGACGGCAACAATCTTCGTTTGCTGGGTTTATTGGCATTTAATGCCTTTGGCCAGCAGGATTACACCGCAGCCATCGAAGCCTGGGATAAGATGTTGGCGCTTTTACCGGCCAAAGATGCGCGTGTTGAGGTCATTCGCCGCAGTATTGAGCAGGCCAAAAGCGCATCGGGTCAGCAAAGCAGCCATCTGGCGATTCAGGTAAATCTGTCGCCGGAGGCAGAAAAAATGTTACCGGAAGGTGGAGTGTTGTATATTTCTGTTTCTGACGGAACCACTCCAGTTCCCGTTGCGGTGAAGCAGTTGCCGCTGAGCCATTTTCCTCTATCGCTCACGCTGGATGACAGTAACGCAATGATGCCGGAGCGCTTGCTATCAGCGCAGCATCAGGTGCGGGTTCGCGTACGTATTTCACGCGACGGCAGCGCCAATCCTCAACCCGGTGACTGGTTCGGGCTGAGTGAGGTTACGCCATTCAACGGTCAACAGCAGCTTGCGGTCACAATCGACCAGCAGGTGGCAGGCGATAATCCATAAACCAGTACAGGGAGAAAAAAATGAACTATCGCCTGACGGGCTTAGTGCTGGCAAGCGTAATGATGGTGGGCTGCGCCAGCTCTAAGAACGCCGATGATCCTCAGGTACGTTCCGATCCGCTGGAAGGCTTCAACCGGTCAATGTTCAACTTTAACTACAACGTGCTGGACCCGTACGTCCTCCGGCCCGTTGCGGTAGCATGGCGCGACTACGTGCCGGTACCGGCGCGAAACGGCCTGGGCAACTTCTTTAGTAACCTTGATGAACCGGCATCGATGGTGAACTACTTCGTTGAGGGAAATCCCTACAAGGCTATGATCCACTTTAACCGTTTCTTCCTGAACACCCTGTTGGGGATGGGCGGTCTGATTGATGTGGCCAGCATGGCTAACCCGAAACTGGCGAAAGAAGAACCGCGCGCCTTCGGTAGTACATTGGGCCATTACGGCGTGGGTTACGGCACATATGTGGTGGTGCCGGGCTACGGCAGCTTTACGCCGCGTGAGGATGTCGGTGGTATTGTCGACGATCTCTATCCGCCGCTGTCATGGCTGACGTGGTGGATGTCCGCCGGTAAGTGGGCGCTGGAAGGCATTGAAACCCGTGCGCAGCTGCTGGATTCCGACTCTATCCTCAGAGACTCGAAGGATCCTTATGCGTTTATGCGTTCGGCTTACTTCCAGCATCATGATTTCCTTGCCAGCGACGGCAAGCTGGTCCCGCAGGAAAATCCGAATGCGGCGGCGATCAAAGACGAACTCAACGATATTGATGCGCCGTAATTCTCGCGTCTCATAGTTGTTTTCGCGCTGCATAATAAAAGGCCCGCCGGGAAACCAGCGGGCCTTTTTCATGCTGATGACCCGTCCTGAATAGCGTTGACACGTTCCCGACTTAAATACGGAGAACGTGATGATGACTGAGTTCAAACGCACC
>NZ_JAPDNC010000024.1:0-25038 GCF_025947915.1 Erwinia sp. INIA01 | reverse complement strand
GAAGGCGTTGAGATGGTAATGCCAGGCGACAACATCAAACTGGTTGTTGAACTGATCAAGCCAATCGCAATGGACGACGGTCTGCGTTTCGCAATCCGCGAAGGCGGCCGTACCGTTGGTGCTGGTGTTGTTGCTAAAGTTATCGCTTAATTGTGATACTTGTCTGGCAGAGTTCGCTCTGCCAGAGCAGAAAAGAGAGCGCTTCGGCGCTCTTTTTTTTGGCCAAAATTCAGTATTCCTGATAATCGCGTTCGTATAATGGTTGCTTTGCCTCCAGATGTACGTATAATACGCGGGCCTGCCAATATGGTCAGGCGCGATTCAATATGAGTCGCCAGCCGGTGTGAAAATGCCAGCTAACAATACTCGCGATATGCGGGTTATGTGCTCAACGATTACACTCCTCCATCAATCGTAATGGATGCGAGTAGTAATTCTTTTCGTTTATAAATAATTGGAGCTCTGGTCTCATGCAGAACCAAAGAATCCGTATCCGTCTTAAAGCGTTTGATCATCGTCTGATCGATCAATCAACTGCGGAAATCGTAGAGACTGCCAAGCGCACTGGTGCGCAGGTTCGTGGTCCTATCCCGCTGCCGACCCGCAAAGAGCGCTTTACCGTTCTGATCTCTCCGCACGTCAACAAAGATGCGCGCGATCAGTACGAGATTCGCACTCACAAGCGTCTGGTTGACATCGTTGAGCCAACCGAAAAAACGGTTGATGCTCTGATGCGTCTGGATCTGGCTGCAGGTGTTGACGTGCAGATCAGCCTGGGTTAATCAGGTCATTGAGCGATTGAGAGGTTGAAACAATGATTGGTTTAGTCGGTAAAAAAGTGGGTATGACCCGTATCTTCACAGAAGATGGCGTTTCTATCCCTGTAACCGTGATCGAAATTGAAGCAAACCGCGTTACTCAGGTCAAAGGCCTGGAAAACGACGGTTACACTGCTATCCAGGTAACTACCGGTGCTAAAAAAGCTAACCGTGTAACTAAGCCGGAAGCAGGTCACTTTGCTAAAGCTGGCGTTGAAGCTGGCCGTGGTCTGTGGGAATTCCGCACTGAAGAAGGCGCAGAGTTCACCGTAGGTCAGAGCATTAATGTTGACATTTTCGCTGACGTGAAAAAAGTTGACGTGACTGGAACATCTAAAGGTAAAGGTTTTGCCGGTACTGTTAAGCGCTGGAACTTCCGTACTCAGGATGCTACTCACGGTAACTCCTTGTCTCACCGCGTACCGGGTTCTATCGGTCAGAACCAGACTCCGGGCAAAGTGTTCAAAGGCAAGAAAATGGCAGGCCAGCTGGGTAACGAACGTGTAACCGTTCAGAGCCTGGACGTAGTGCGTGTTGACGCTGAGCGCAACCTGCTGCTGGTTAAAGGTGCAGTTCCCGGTGCTACCGGTAGCGACCTGATCGTTAAACCAGCTGTGAAGGCGTAAGGGGATAGCAATGGAATTAGTACTGAAAGACGCGCAAAGCGCGCTGACTGTTTCCGAAACTACCTTCGGTCGTGATTTCAACGAAGCGCTGGTACATCAGGTTGTTGTTGCTTATGCAGCAGGTGCCCGTCAAGGTACTCGTGCTCAGAAGACTCGTGCTGAAGTAACTGGTTCCGGCAAAAAGCCGTGGCGCCAGAAAGGTACCGGCCGTGCGCGTTCAGGTTCTGTAAAGAGCCCGATCTGGCGTTCAGGTGGTGTGACCTTCGCTGCGAAGCCTCAGGACCACAGTCAAAAAGTTAACAAAAAGATGTACCGCGGCGCGCTGAAAAGCATTCTGTCCGAGCTGGTACGTCAGGAACGTCTGATCGTTGTCGAGCAGTTCTCTCTGGAAGCGCCTAAAACTAAGCTGCTGGTAGAGAAACTGAAAGACATGGCTCTGGAAGATGTGCTGATCATCACTGGCGAACTGGAAGAGAACCTGTTCCTGGCCGCACGTAACCTGTACAAGGTTGACGTACGTGATGCAGCGGGTATCGACCCAGTTAGCCTGATCGCCTTCGACAAAGTCGTTATGACTGCTGATGCAGTTAAGCAAGTTGAGGAGATGCTGGCATGATCCGTGAAGAACGTCTGCTGAAAGTACTGCGCGCGCCGCACGTATCTGAAAAAGCATCTGCTGCGATGGAAAAAACAAACACCATCGTTCTCAAAGTTGCTAAAGACGCGACCAAAGCAGAAATCAAAGCCGCTGTGCAGAAACTTTTCGAAGTTGAAGTCGAAGTCGTTAACACCCTGGTAGTTAAAGGGAAAGTTAAACGTTCTGGACAGCGTATTGGTCGTCGTAACGACTGGAAAAAAGCTTACGTCACCCTGAAAGAAGGCCAGAATCTGGACTTCGTCGGCGGCGCTGAGTAAGTCGGAGGAGAAGAACAATGGCAGTTGTTAAATGTAAACCGACATCTCCGGGTCGTCGCCATGTAGTTAAAGTGGTGAACGCGGAGCTGCACAAGGGCAAACCATTTGCCCCGCTGGTAGAAAAAAACAGCAAATCCGGTGGCCGTAACAACAATGGTCGCATCACTACCCGTCATATCGGTGGTGGTCACAAGCAGGCTTACCGTATTGTTGACTTCAAACGCAACAAAGATGGTATCCCAGCGACCGTTGAACGTCTTGAGTACGATCCGAACCGCTCCGCGAACATCGCGCTGGTTCTGTACAAAGACGGCGAGCGCCGTTACATCCTGGCCCCTAAAGGCCTGAAAGCTGGCGACCAGATTCAGTCTGGCGTTGATGCTGCGATCAAAGCAGGTAACACACTGCCGATGCGTAACATCCCAGTTGGTTCTACCGTGCATAACGTAGAAATGAAACCAGGCAAAGGCGGTCAGATTGCTCGCTCTGCTGGTACTTACGTGCAGATCGTTGCGCGTGATGGTTCTTACGTTACCCTGCGTCTGCGTTCTGGTGAAATGCGTAAAGTCGAAGCTGACTGCCGCGCGACCCTGGGCGAAGTCGGTAACTCGGAGCACATGCTTCGCGTTCTGGGTAAAGCCGGTGCAACCCGTTGGCGTGGTGTTCGTCCGACCGTTCGTGGTACCGCGATGAACCCAGTTGATCACCCGCACGGTGGTGGTGAAGGTCGTAACTTTGGTAAGCACCCGGTAACTCCGTGGGGCGTTCAGACCAAAGGTAAGAAGACCCGTAGCAACAAGCGTACTGATAAATTTATCGTACGTCGCCGTAGCAAATAATTTTAGAGGATAAGCCATGCCACGTTCTCTCAAGAAAGGTCCTTTTATTGACCTGCACTTGCTGAAGAAGGTAGAGAAAGCTTTGGAAAGCGGAGACAAGAAGCCACTGCGCACCTGGTCCCGTCGTTCAACGATCTTCCCTAACATGATCGGTTTGACCATCGCTGTCCATAATGGTCGTCAGCACGTTCCTGTCTTTGTTTCCGACGAAATGGTCGGTCACAAACTGGGTGAATTTGCACCGACTCGTACTTATCGCGGTCACGCAGCTGATAAGAAAGCTAAGAAACGCTAACAGGAGGAAGAGATGGAAACTATCGCTAAACATCGCCACGCTCGTTCTTCTGCTCAGAAGGTTCGCCTGGTAGCAGATCTTGTACGCGGTAAGAAAGTGTCGCAGGCTCTGGACATTTTGACCTACACCAATAAGAAAGCGGCTGTACTGGTCAAGAAAGTTCTGGAATCTGCCATTGCTAACGCCGAACACAACGATGGCGCTGACATTGATGATCTGAAAGTCACGAAAATCTTCGTAGACGAAGGCCCAAGCATGAAGCGCATTATGCCGCGTGCGAAAGGTCGTGCAGATCGCATCCTGAAGCGCACCAGCCACATTACTGTGGTTGTGTCCGATCGCTGAGACTCTGGAGACTAGCAATGGGTCAGAAAGTACATCCTAATGGTATTCGCCTGGGTATTGTTAAACCCTGGAACTCTACCTGGTTCGCAAATACCAAAGAATTCGCTGACAACCTGGACAGCGACTTTAAAGTTCGTCAGTTCCTGACCAAGGAACTGTCAAAAGCATCCGTCTCTCGTATCGTTATCGAGCGTCCAGCTAAGAGCATCCGTGTGACCATTCACACCGCTCGTCCTGGCATCGTCATCGGTAAGAAAGGTGAAGATGTAGAAAAACTGCGCAAGGTCGTAGCGGATATCGCTGGCGTTCCTGCACAGATCAATATCGCCGAAGTCCGTAAACCGGAACTGGACGCTAAATTGGTTGCTGACAGCATCACTTCACAGCTGGAGCGTCGTGTGATGTTCCGTCGTGCTATGAAGCGTGCTGTACAGAACGCAATGCGTCTGGGCGCTAAAGGGATTAAAGTTGAAGTTAGTGGCCGTCTTGGCGGTGCAGAAATCGCGCGTACCGAATGGTACCGTGAAGGCCGCGTGCCACTGCACACTCTGCGTGCAGACATTGACTACAACACCTCTGAAGCCCACACCACTTATGGTGTAATCGGCGTTAAGGTATGGATCTTCAAAGGTGAGATCCTGGGTGGTATGGCTGCTGTTGAACAACCGGAACCGGCTGCTCAACCTAAAAAGCAGCAGCGTAAAGGCCGTAAGTAAGGAGAGTCGCTGATGTTACAACCAAAGCGTACGAAATTCCGTAAAGTGCACAAAGGCCGCAACCGTGGTCTGGCGCAGGGTACGGATGTTAGCTTCGGTACTTTCGGTCTGAAAGCTGTTGGCCGTGGTCGTCTGACTGCCCGTCAGATCGAAGCAGCACGTCGTGCTATGACCCGTGCAGTTAAGCGTCAAGGTAAAATTTGGATCCGTGTATTCCCGGACAAACCAATTACTGAGAAGCCGCTGGAAGTGCGTATGGGTAAAGGTAAAGGTAACGTGGAGTATTGGGTTGCCTTGATCCAGCCAGGTAAAGTCCTGTATGAAATGGACGGTGTTCCGGAAGAGCTGGCCCGTGAAGCATTCAAGCTGGCAGCAGCAAAACTGCCTATCAAAACCACCTTTGTAACTAAGACGGTGATGTAATGAAAGCAACAGAGCTGCGTGAAAAAAGCGTTGAAGAGCTGAACACTGAGCTACTTAACCTGCTGCGTGAGCAGTTCAACCTGCGCATGCAGGCGGCATCCGGCCAGCTGCAACAGACTCATCTGTTGAAGCAAGTGCGTCGTGATGTTGCACGCGTTAAGACTTTACTGACTGAGAAGGCGGGTGCGTAATGACCGATAAAATCCGTACTCTGCAAGGTCGTGTGACTAGTGACAAAATGGAGAAATCCATCGTTGTTGCTATCGAACGTGTTGTGAAGCACCCAATCTACGGGAAATTCATCAAGCGTACGACTAAACTGCACGTACATGACGAGAACAATGAATGTGGTATCGGCGACAAGGTTGAAATCCGTGAATGCCGTCCACTGTCCAAGACTAAGTCATGGACTCTGGTTCGCGTTGTAGAGAAAGCTGTTCTGTAATAAGAACGTCTATCTCTGTAAAAACCCCCGCTTGTCGGGGGTTTTTTCTTATATCTACCCTCAAAACTTTTCTTTCTTTCTCCAAATCACCGTTCTGAGCGAAATAAGCTGACGTAATGTACAGATTGCGATTGCTACCGGATGAACAATTCCTTAGAATGTCGCGTTCCTCTTTCCAGAGGTCCAAATAACGACTCGATACGAGTCGCTTATTTTTTCTACCCATATGCGAAATGCGGTGTTATAATGCTGCGCCCTCAATTATGGGGCTTTTAAACGACCTGAATCAGGTCCCGAAGTAGTAGTTGACATTAGCGGAGCACTAAAATGATCCAAGAACAGACTATGCTGACCGTCGCCGACAACTCCGGTGCACGTCGCGTAATGTGTATCAAGGTTCTGGGTGGCTCGCACCGTCGCTACGCAGGCGTTGGCGACATCATCAAAATTACCATCAAGGAAGCAATTCCTCGCGGTAAGGTTAAGAAGGGTGATGTGCTGAAGGCGGTAGTGGTGCGCACCAGGAAGGGTGTTCGTCGCCCGGACGGTTCTGTCATTCGCTTCGATGGTAATGCATGCGTTATTTTAAACAATAACACTGAGCAGCCAATCGGAACGCGTATTTTTGGGCCGGTAACTCGTGAACTTCGTACTGAAAAGTTCATGAAAATTATCTCTCTGGCACCAGAAGTACTCTAAGGAGCGAAAAATGGCAGCTAAAATCCGTCGCGATGACGAAGTTATCGTGCTGACCGGCAAAGATAAAGGTAAGCGCGGTAAAGTTAAAAATGTTCTGTCTTCTGGCAAGCTCATTGTTGAAGGTATCAACCTGGTTAAAAAACATCAGAAGCCTGTACCGGCTCTGAATCAGCCAGGTGGCATCGTTGAAAAAGAAGCCGCTATTCAGGTTTCCAACGTTGCACTGTTCAACTCGGCAACCGGCAAGGCTGACCGTGTAGGCTTTAGATTCGAAGACGGCAAAAAAGTCCGTTTCTTCAAGTCTAACAGCGAAACTATCAAGTAATTTGGAGTAGTACGATGGCGAAACTGCATGATTACTACAAAGACGAAGTAGTTAATAAACTCATGACTGAGTTCAACTACAATTCTGTCATGCAAGTCCCTCGGGTCGAGAAGATCACCCTGAACATGGGTGTTGGTGAAGCGATCGCTGACAAGAAACTGCTGGATAACGCAGCAGCCGATCTGGCAGCAATCTCCGGTCAAAAGCCGTTTATCACCAAAGCACGCAAATCAGTTGCAGGCTTCAAAATCCGTCAGGGCTATCCGATCGGCTGTAAAGTGACTCTGCGTGGTGAACGCATGTGGGAGTTCTTTGAGCGCCTGATTTCTATTGCTGTACCACGTATCCGTGACTTCCGTGGCTTGTCCGCTAAGTCATTTGATGGCCGCGGTAACTACAGCATGGGTGTTCGCGAGCAGATCATCTTCCCAGAGATCGACTATGACAAAGTCGACCGCGTTCGTGGTTTGGATATTACCATTACCACTACTGCGAAATCTGATGATGAAGGCCGCGCACTGTTGGCTGCTTTTAACTTCCCGTTCCGCAAGTAAGGCAGGGTTACTGATGGCTAAGCAATCAATGAAAGCACGCGAAGTCGTTCGCGTGAAACTGGCTGACAAGTACCGCGCCAAGCGCGAGGAACTGAAAGCTATCATTTCAAGTGTGAACTCATCCGACGAAGATCGTTGGAATGCTGTTCTCAAGCTGCAAACTCTGCCGCGTGATTCCAGCCCGTCTCGTCAGCGTAAGCGCTGCCGTCAAACTGGCCGTCCACATGGTTATGTGGGCAAGTTCGGGTTGAGCCGTATCAAGTTGCGTGAAGCCGCCATGCGCGGTGAAGTACCTGGCTTGAAAAAGGCTAGCTGGTAATTACCAATAGAATCACGGGAGTAAAGACAGATGAGCATGCAAGATCCGATCGCGGATATGCTGACCCGTATCCGTAACGGTCAAGCCGCGAACAAAGTTGCGGTCACCATGCCTTCCTCCAAGCTGAAAGTGGCAATTGCCAACGTGCTGAAGGAAGAAGGTTATATTGAAGAATTTAAAATCGAAGGCGACATCAAGCCAGAACTGGAACTGACTCTTAAGTACTTCCAGGGCAAGGCTGTTGTAGAAAGCATTCAGCGTGTTTCACGTCCAGGTCTGCGCATTTATAAGCGCAAAGACGAGCTGCCAAAAGTTATGGCAGGACTGGGTATCGCTGTTGTTTCTACCTCTAAAGGTGTTATGACCGATCGTGCCGCACGCCAGGCTGGTCTTGGTGGCGAAATTATCTGCTACGTAGCTTAATCGGAGGAATAAATGTCTCGTGTTGCTAAAGCACCAGTCGCGATTCCTGCCGGCGTAGAGGTAAAACTCAACGGTCAGGTAATTTCGATCAAAGGTAAAAACGGCGAGCTGACTCGTACGCTCAACGACGCTGTAGAAGTTAAGCATGCTGACAATGCACTGACTTTCGCTCCACGCGAAGGTTTTGTGGATGGTTGGGCACAGGCTGGTACTTCTCGTGCGCTGCTGAACGGTATGGTTATCGGTGTTACCGAAGGCTTCACTAAGAAGCTGCAGCTGGTTGGTGTAGGTTATCGTGCAGCCGTTAAAGGCAACTCTGTGAGCTTAGCCCTGGGCTTCTCTCACCCTGTTGACCATGAGCTGCCAGCGGGAATCACTGCTGAATGTCCAACTCAGACTGAAATCGTGCTGAAAGGCGCTGATAAGCAGCTGATTGGTCAGGTTGCAGCGGATCTGCGCGCCTACCGTCGTCCTGAGCCTTACAAAGGCAAGGGTGTTCGTTACGCCGACGAAGTCGTGCGTACCAAAGAGGCTAAGAAGAAGTAAGGTAACACTATGGATAAGAAATCTGCTCGTATCCGTCGTGCGACCCGCGCACGTCGCAAGCTCAAAGAGCTGGGTGCTACTCGCCTGGTGGTACATCGTACCCCGCGTCATATTTACGCACAGGTAATCGCACCTAACGGTTCTGAAGTCCTGGTTGCTGCTTCTACAGTAGAAAAAGCTATCAGTGAGCAACTGAAGTACACTGGAAACAAAGACGCTGCTGCTGCTGTAGGTAAAGCAGTTGCGGAACGCGCAATCGAAAAAGGCATCACTGGTGTTTCTTTCGACCGTTCTGGTTTCCAATATCATGGTCGTGTCCAGGCACTGGCAGATGCTGCCCGTGAAGCTGGCCTACAGTTCTAAGGTAGAGGTGTAAGATGGCACACATCGAAAAACAAGCTGGCGAACTGCAGGAAAAGCTGATCGCGGTAAATCGCGTATCTAAAACCGTTAAAGGTGGTCGTATTTTCTCCTTCACAGCTCTGACTGTTGTTGGTGATGGTAACGGACGCATTGGTTTTGGTTACGGTAAAGCGCGTGAAGTTCCAGCAGCGATCCAGAAAGCGATGGAAAAAGCTCGTCGCAATATGATTAACGTTGCGCTGAACAACGGCACCCTGCAGCACCCTGTTAAAGGCGTGCACACAGGTTCTCGCGTGTTCATGCAGCCGGCTTCTGAAGGTACCGGTATCATCGCCGGTGGTGCAATGCGCGCCGTCCTGGAAGTCGCTGGGGTTCATAACGTACTGGCTAAAGCCTACGGTTCCACCAACCCGATTAACGTGGTTCGTGCAACTCTGGATGGCCTGGCCAATATGAATTCTCCAGAAATGGTTGCTGCGAAACGTGGCAAATCCGTTGAAGACATTCTGGGGTAATGACCATGGCTAAGACTATTAAAATTACTCAAACCCGCAGTTCGATCGGTCGTTTGCCAAAACACAAGGCAACGCTGCTTGGCCTGGGTCTGCGTCGTATTAACCACACCGTAGAGCGTGAAGACACGCCAGCTGTACGCGGTATGGTTAACGCGATTTCCTACATGGTTAAAGTGGAGGAGTAACAGATGCGTTTAAATACTCTGTCTCCGGCCGAAGGGTCTAAGCACGCTCCTAAACGTTTAGGTCGTGGTATTGGTTCCGGTCTCGGAAAAACCGGTGGTCGTGGTCACAAAGGTCAGAACTCACGTTCTGGTGGTGGCGTACGTCGTGGTTTTGAAGGCGGCCAGATGCCTCTGTACCGTCGTCTGCCGAAATTCGGTTTCACCTCTCGCAAAGCAATGGTCACTGCAGAAGTTCGTCTGTCTGACCTGGCGAAAGTTGAAGGCGGTATCGTCGACCTGAACACGCTGAAAGCGGCTAACATTATCGGCATTCAGATTGAGTTCGCGAAAGTGATCCTGTCTGGCGAAGTTTCTGCACCGGTAACGATTCGCGGCCTGCGTGTCACTAAAGGCGCTCGTGCTGCAATCGAAGCTGCTGGCGGTAAAATTGAGGAATAAGTAGCAGATGGCTAAGCAACCGGGATTAGATTTTCAAAGTGCCAAGGGTGGTTTTGGCGAACTAAAACGCAGACTTCTGTTTGTAATTGGTGCGCTGATTGTCTTCCGAATTGGCTCTTTTATTCCAATCCCTGGTATCGATGCCACTGTACTTGCCAAACTGCTTGAGCAACAGCGTGGCACCATCATTGAAATGTTCAACATGTTCTCTGGTGGTGCTCTGAGCCGTGCTTCTATCTTTGCCCTGGGTATTATGCCGTATATTTCGGCCTCTATTATTATCCAGCTGCTGACGGTGGTTCATCCAGCGTTAGCAGAAATCAAGAAAGAAGGGGAGGCTGGCCGTCGTAAGATTAGTCAGTACACCCGTTACGGCACACTGGTATTAGGTATTTTCCAGTCTATCGGTATTGCTACCGGTTTACCGAACATGCCTGGAATGCAGGGCCTGGTATTAAATCCAGGTTTTGCTTTCTACTTTACCGCTGTTGTCAGTCTGGTCACCGGGACAATGTTCCTGATGTGGTTAGGCGAGCAAATTACTGAACGAGGTATCGGTAACGGTATCTCGATCATTATCTTTGCTGGTATTGTTGCGGGTCTTCCGCCGGCCATTGGCCATACCATCGAGCAAGCGCGGCAAGGCGACCTGCACTTCCTCCTGTTGCTGTTGGTTGCAGTTCTCGTATTTGCAGTGACCTTCTTCGTTGTTTTCGTTGAGCGTGGTCAACGCCGCATTGTGGTGAACTATGCGAAACGTCAGCAAGGCCGTCGTGTCTATGCTGCGCAGAGCACGCATTTACCGTTGAAAGTGAATATGGCCGGTGTAATCCCTGCTATATTTGCATCCAGTATCATTCTGTTCCCGGCAACCATCGCGTCATGGTTCGGGGGCGGCACGGGCTGGAACTGGCTGACTACTATTTCGATGTATTTACAGCCAGGTCAACCGCTTTATGTGTTACTCTATGCGACTGCAATCATCTTCTTCTGTTTCTTCTACACGGCGTTGGTTTTCAACCCGCGTGAAACAGCAGATAACCTGAAGAAGTCTGGTGCATTTGTACCAGGTATTCGTCCGGGAGAACAGACGGCGAAGTATATCGATAAAGTGATGACACGCCTTACCTTAATCGGTGCGTTGTATATTACCTTTATCTGCCTGATCCCGGAGTTCATGCGTGATGCGATGAAAGTTCCATTCTACTTCGGCGGTACATCACTGCTGATCGTAGTCGTTGTCATCATGGACTTTATGGCTCAAGTGCAAACTTTGATGATGTCAAGTCAGTATGAGTCTGCATTGAAGAAAGCAAACCTGAAAGGCTATGGCCGTTAATTCAGGCGCTTGAGAAGTTACGGAGAGTAAAAATGAAAGTTCGTGCTTCCGTCAAGAAATTATGTCGTAACTGCAAAATCATCCGTCGCGACGGTGTTGTACGTGTGATTTGCAGTGCCGAGCCAAAGCATAAACAGCGCCAAGGCTGATTTAATCGCATATTTTTCTTGCAAAGTTGGGTTGAGCTGGCTAGATTAGCCAGCCAATCTTTTGTATGTCTGTGCGTTTCCATTTGAGTATCCTGAAAACGGGCTTTTCGGCATGGGACGCATAAGTTAATTAATAGGAGTGCATAGTGGCCCGTATAGCAGGCATTAACATTCCTGATCATAAACATACCGTTATCGCATTAACTGCTATCTTCGGTATCGGTAAGACCCGCTCACAGAAAATCTGTGCAGACACGGGTATTGCTGAAAATGTTAAGATCAGTGAACTGTCTGAAGAACAAATCGACATTCTGCGTGATGCAGTTGCTAAATTTGTTGTTGAAGGCGATCTGCGTCGTGAAGTCACCCTGAGCATCAAGCGTCTGATGGACCTTGGTTGCTATCGTGGTTTGCGTCATCGTCGTGGTCTCCCAGTGCGCGGTCAGCGTACTAAGACCAACGCACGTACCCGTAAGGGTCCGCGTAAACCGATCAAGAAATAATCGGGGTGATTGAATAATGGCAAAGGCACCAGTTCGTGCACGTAAGCGTGTAAGAAAGCAAGTCTCTGACGGCGTGGCTCATGTCCATGCGTCTTTTAACAACACCATCGTAACTATTACCGATCGTCAGGGTAATGCGCTGGGTTGGGCAACAGCCGGTGGTTCCGGTTTCCGTGGTTCTCGTAAATCTACGCCGTTCGCTGCTCAGGTAGCTGCAGAACGTTGCGCAGACGCCGTGAAAGAGTACGGTATTAAGAACCTGGAAGTTATGGTTAAGGGTCCTGGTCCAGGCCGCGAATCAACTATTCGTGCCCTGAACGCTGCTGGTTTCCGCATCACTAATATTACTGATGTGACTCCGATCCCTCACAACGGTTGTCGTCCGCCGAAAAAACGTCGCGTATAACGCCCCGTTTTTTAGGAATGTTGGAGAAAGAAAATGGCAAGATATTTGGGTCCTAAGCTCAAGCTGAGCCGTCGTGAAGGCACAGACCTGTTCCTCAAGTCTGGCGTTCGCGCGATTGATACCAAGTGTAAGATTGAACAAGCTCCTGGTCAGCACGGTGCGCGTAAGCCACGTCTGTCTGACTATGGTGTACAGTTACGTGAAAAGCAGAAAGTTCGTCGTATCTACGGCGTGCTGGAGCGTCAGTTCCGTAACTATTATAAAGAAGCAGCACGTCTGAAAGGCAACACCGGTGAAAACCTGTTAGCTCTGCTGGAAGGTCGTCTGGATAACGTAGTTTATCGTATGGGCTTTGGTGCCACTCGTGCAGAAGCACGTCAGCTGGTTAGCCACAAATCTATCATGGTAAACGGCCGCGTTGTTAGCATCGCTTCTTATCAGGTATCTCCGAATGACGTTGTTAGCATCCGTGAGAAAGCCAAAAAGCAGTCTCGCGTGAAAGCCGCTCTGGAGCTGGCTGAACAGCGTGAAAAGCCAACCTGGCTGGAAGTTGATGCGACTAAGATGGAAGGTGTGTTCAAGCGTACTCCTGAACGTACCGATCTGTCTGCGGACATTAACGAACACCTGATCGTCGAGCTTTACTCCAAGTAAGGCTTAGTACCAAAGAGAGGACACAATGCAGGGTTCTGTGACAGAGTTTCTAAAACCGCGCCTGGTAGATATCGAGCAAGTGAGTTCGACGCACGCCAAGGTGACCCTTGAGCCTTTAGAGCGTGGCTTTGGCCATACTCTTGGTAACGCACTGCGCCGTATTCTGCTTTCATCAATGCCGGGTTGCGCGGTGACCGAGGTTGAAATTGATGGTGTACTGCACGAGTACAGCACCAAAGAGGGCGTACAGGAAGATATCCTGGAAATCCTGCTCAACCTGAAAGGTTTGGCGGTAAGAGTTCAGGGCAAAGATGAAGTTATTCTTACTCTGAATAAATCTGGCATTGGCCCTGTGACTGCAGCCGATATCACCCATGATGGTGATGTCGAAATCGTCAAGCCGCAGCACGTGATCTGTCACCTGACCGATGAAAACGCAGCTATCAGCATGCGTATCAAAGTTCAGCGTGGTCGTGGTTATGTGCCGGCTTCTGCCCGAATTCATTCGGAAGAAGATGAGCGCCCGATCGGTCGTCTGTTGGTCGACGCCTGCTACAGCCCTGTAGACCGTATTGCCTACAATGTTGAAGCTGCGCGTGTAGAACAGCGTACCGACCTGGACAAGCTGGTCATCGAAATGGAAACCAACGGCACTATCGATCCTGAAGAAGCGATCCGCCGTGCGGCTACCATCCTGGCAGAACAACTTGAAGCTTTCGTTGACTTACGTGATGTTCGTCAGCCAGAAGTTAAAGAAGAGAAACCAGAATTCGATCCGATCCTGCTGCGCCCTGTTGACGATCTGGAATTGACTGTCCGCTCTGCTAACTGCCTTAAGGCAGAAGCTATCCACTACATCGGTGATCTGGTACAGCGTACCGAGGTTGAGCTTCTTAAGACGCCTAACCTTGGTAAAAAATCTCTTACTGAGATTAAAGACGTGCTGGCTTCTCGTGGTCTGTCACTGGGCATGCGCCTGGAAAACTGGCCGCCAGCTAGCATCGCTGATGAATAACCCGATCACAGGTTAAGGTTTCACTGAGAAGGATAAGGTCATGCGCCATCGTAAGAGTGGTCGTCAACTGAACCGCAACAGCAGCCATCGTCAGGCTATGTTCCGCAATATGGCTGGCTCTTTGGTTCGTCATGAGATCATCAAGACGACCCTGCCAAAAGCGAAAGAGCTGCGTCGCGTAGTTGAGCCGCTGATTACTCTTGCCAAGACCGACAGCGTAGCTAATCGTCGTCTGGCATTCGCCCGTACTCGTGATAACGAGATCGTGGCAAAACTGTTTAACGAGCTGGGCCCGCGTTTCGCGAGCCGTGCCGGTGGTTACACTCGCATTCTGAAGTGTGGCTTCCGCGCTGGTGACAACGCTCCGATGGCTTACATCGAGCTGGTTGATCGTCCAGAAGCTCAAGCAGAAGCTGCTGCAGAGTAATCTGTAGTTGCAACGTGAAAAAACCCGCTTCGGCGGGTTTTTTTATATCTGAAATTCCCTTCGTTCATCATTTCCCTGCCAGTTGCGCTATGCTGTATGCCTTCCTGCCAATGGAGGTGAATCAGTGTCATTACTCGATCAACTTGCTGAACAGCATATTCTCGCGGCCCTGCGAGAGGGCGAGCTTGATAACCTGCCCGGAGCCGGTCAACCATTACTGCTGGATGACGATAGTCACGTTCCTAAAGAGTTACGCGCAGGATATCGACTGCTAAAAAACTCTGGCTACCTGCCACCCGAGCTGGAGATGCGTCGAGAGGCTATCGAACTTGAGCAATTGCTGCACGGTATCGATCCACAGGATGAGTGTTATGAACTTCATGCGAACCGATTACATCTACTCGAGTTACGGCTGAGGCAGGCCGGGATGAGTACGGATTTTCTACACGGTGGTTATGGCTTAAAGATTAAACAGCATTTCAGCGGGGATAAGTAATGTATCGTATCGGACAGCTGGCCAAACTTGCAGATGTAACACCGGATACCATTCGCTTTTATGAAAAGCAGCAGATGATGGAGCATGAGATCCGGACTGAAGGTGGATTTCGGCTGTACAGTGATAACGATCTGCAGCGGCTTAGATTTATTCGCTACGGGCGGCAGCTGGGTTTCACGCTTGAAGCAATCCGTGAATTGCTTTCGATACGTGTCGATCCAGAGCATCACACCTGCCAGGAATCGAAGACCATTGTTCAGAAACGGCTGACGGAAGTTGAAGCGATGATCGCCGAATTGCAGCACATGCAGCGTTCACTAAAGCGTTTAAACGATGCCTGCTGCGGCACTGCTCACAGCAGCGTGTACTGTTCGATCCTGGAAGCGCTTGAAAAGGGAGCAATGACACCTTTAGCTAAAACGGGTGATTGAATTCTTCTTCCGCGAGGCCTATATTCATCACCGAAATCTATCAACAGGAGTTTACCGTGGCAAATTATCAGCACAGGAAAGGCGTTATTCGTGATAACGCACTCGAAGCTTTACTCAGCGACCCGTTATTTAAACCTCGTATTGAGGTAAACGTTAAAGGCAAAGGAAGTTATCGCCGTAAAGAAAAACACGGCAAAAAAGGTAACTGGGAGGCCAGTGGTAAATGCGATATCAAACATTTACCACTGGCCTTCCGCTTTACAGGCATAAAAAAACCGTCGAATCCGACGGTTTTTTCTATCTGATTACGCTTACAGCGTTTTATTGTTCTGCGCTTTTAACAGATCGCGGATTTCAGTTAGTAATGTTTCTTCTGCAGAAGGTGCAGGTGCCGGTTTTTCCACTTCTTTCTTCTGATACATTTTGTTCATAATCTTAATTGCCATAAAGATAGCAAAGGCAACGATGACGAAATCAAAAATGGTTTGAAGAAATACACCGTACTCCATCACCACGGCTGGTGCAGTACCGTCGGCCGCTTTCAGTACCCAGCTAAACTGCTTGAAATCAACGCCGCCAATCAGCAGGCCCAAAGGCGGCATGATGATGTTTGCGACGAGAGAGGACACAATCTTACCAAACGCGGCACCGATGATAACACCGACGGCGAGGTCAACGACATTGCCACGCATCGCGAAATCGCGAAACTCTTTGAATAAACTCATTGTTATCTCCTTTCCTGTGCCAGGTTGTAAAGTCTAACAAACCATCGCCGTTTTTCCACGATGAGATCGAATAAAGATCATTGATTAGTGTAGTAAAAAGACCGGCAATGCACATGCATTGCCGGATGAGTTACAGGAAGAAAGGGCTCGGCTGGAACAGACGCTCAACGTCCGGAACAAATTTCTTATCGGTCAGGAACATAATCACATGATCGCCCTGTTCAATACGCAAATTATCATTGGCAATCATCACGTCGTTACCACGTACAACAGCACCGATAATTGTACCCGGTGGCAGTTTGATATCATCAATCAGGCGACCAACTACTTTGGATGTAGTCTCCTCGCCGTGGGCGATGGCTTCAATTGCTTCCGCTACGCCCCGACGTAACGACGAAACGCCAACGATGTCTGCTTTACGTACGTGGCCCAACAGTGCCGAAATGGTTGCCTGTTGAGGCGAAATGGCGATATCAATCACGCTTCCCTGGACCAGATCGACGTAGGCACGCCGCTGGATCAGTACCATCGCTTTTTTAGCCCCCATGCGTTTAGCCAGCATGGCAGACATGATGTTAGCTTCATCATCATTGGTGATGGCAATAAACAGATCGATTTGATCAACATGTTCTTCAGCGAGCAGTTCCTGATCCGAAGCATCGCCGTAAAATACGATGGTATTTTGCAGATGCTCAGCCAGTTCCGCTGCGCGCTGCTGATCGCGTTCGATCAGTTTTACGCTGTAGTTCTTCTCAAGCCGCTGTGCCAGACCGAAGCCAATATTACCGCCGCCGACGATCATAATGCGTTTATAGGGTTTTTCCAGTCGCTGATACTCGCTCATTACTGCACGAATATGCTGGCTCGCTGCAATAAAGAAGACCTCATCGCCGGCTTCAATAATCGTTGATCCCTGTGGGCGTATAGGACGATCCTGGCGAAAAATCGCGGCAACCCGGGTGTCGATGTGCGGCATATGCTCCCGCATCACGGAAAGCGCATTACCGACCAGCGGTCCACCGTAATAGGCTTTGACTACTGCCAGACTGACTTTTCCCTCGGCAAAATTCACTACCTGTAGGGCTCCGGGATATTCGATCAGTCGATAAATATTATCGATGACCAGCTGTTCCGGTGAGATCAAATGATCGATCGGTACGGCTTCAGGGATGAACAGCTTATCGGCATCGCGAATATAATCCGGGGCACGGATACGCGCGATCCGATTGGGCGTGTTAAACAGGGAATAAGCGACCTGGCAGGCAACCATATTGGTTTCATCAGAGTTGGTCACGGCAACCAGCATATCTGCATCTTCAGCCCCTGCCTCCCTTAATACGCGAGGGTGAGAGCCGTGGCCCTGCACAACGCGCAGGTCAAACTTATCCTGGAGCTGACGCAGACGGAGAGGATCGGTATCGACCACGGTAATATCGTTGTTTTCACCGACCAGGTTTTCTGCGAGCGTGCCGCCAACCTGTCCAGCGCCAAGAATGATGATTTTCATATTGCTTCAGTCTTTCTTATTGTTGTTCGGTTAGTGGCGCCACCGGTGCAGCGCCATGGGGGTTATGCTTTTATTAACTTCGCGTAGTAGAACCCATCACCGCCGTCTGCCTGAGGAAAGACCTGAATTCCCGGCTGGGTCATATTACCAGTATCAACCAGTCGGGCATCAGCATGGCTCTTCAGGAACTGGCTTACTTGCAGATGGTTTTCTTCCGGAAGCACCGAGCAGGTTGCATATAGCAGCGTACCGCCTGATTTCAGATGGGGCCAGATCGCTTCAAGGATTTGCTGTTGCAGAGCCGCAAGTTCGGCAATGTCGCGATCGCGGCGTAGCCACTTGATATCCGGATGACGACGAATGACACCGGTAGCAGAGCAGGGAGCATCAAGCAGAATACGATCAAACTGCGTCTGGCCACACCATTCTGCCGGGGTACGACCATCGCCGAGTTTAACCTCTGCTTTCATTTCCAGGCGTTGCAAATTCTCGCTAATTCTAGCCAGACGCTGGGCATCAACGTCAACAGCCATCACGTCAGCCTGCGGAGCGGCTTCCAGAATATGAGTGGTTTTACCGCCGGGTGCTGCGCAAAGATCGAGGATCTTCTCGCCGTTTTGTGGATCGAGTAGAGCAACGCAGCCCTGAGCTGACGCATCCTGTACGGTTACCCAACCCTGGTCAAAGCCAGGTAATTGGCCTACCGCGCAGGGTGTTTCCAGGCGCAGCGCATCAATGTGTTGTGGATGCGGAAATGCTGTTTTCCCGCTTTCTGTCAGCAGATTAAGCCAGGCATCGCGGCTGTGATGCTGGCGGTTAACGCGCAGCCACATCGGTGGGCGTTGATTATTGGCATCAACAATCTGTTGCCACTGCGTTGGCCAGGCCTGCTTGAGGCGCGTCAGCAGCCATTTAGGGTGCAGATATTGTTGGTCACCCTGGTTCATTTGCTGCATCAGTTCTTCCTGCTGACGCTGGAATGTACGAAGCACGCCGTTAATCAGCCCTTTCAGCTGTGGACGTTTTAAGGCGATAGCGCCATCCACCGTTTCCGCCAGAGCTGCATGAGCAGGAATGCGGGTGAACATCAGCTGGTAGAGACCAACCATGATCAGAAAATGGATCGCGCGCTGTTTTCCCGTCATAGGTCGGGACATTAACTTGCTGACAATCCACTCCAGCTGCGGCAGCGTGCGTAGAACGCCATAGCACAATTCCTGCAGTAGGGCAGCGTCCTTTTCTCCGACCGATTTTTGTGCGGCAGGTAACACATTACTGAGCGACTGCCCCTGTTCGACAACCTTTTCGATAGTCTGCGCGGCAACGCAACGTAAGTTCGTATTTTTTTTCATAGTGGGTTCGCAATTGAAACGACTGCCCGGGTTGAGTCCCGGGCAGATTATCAGGCAATAATGTTGCCCGGAATGAACCATTCACGGCGGGAGTTGAGCAGATCCTGTGCTTTCATCGCTTTCTTGCCCGCTGGCTGTAGCTCTTCGATATTGAGCACACCGTCTGCAGTGACAACCTGAATACCCAATTTATCAGCCTGCAGGATTTCACCCGGCTGGCGGTTATTCACCGCAGGGAGTACGGAGGCTTTCCATACCTTTACCGGCTGGTCATCAATGATGAAGTAACTTACGGGCCAGGGATTGAAAGCGCGAATGCAGCGTTCCAGCTGTGCGGCGGAAAGCGACCAGTCGAGGCGGGCCTCTTCTTTACTCAGCTTTTCTGCATAGCTGACCAGTTCTTCATTCTGCACTTCTGGTGTGGTGCTACCTTCGGCAAGCTGCGTCAATGTTGTCAGCATACCGGCAGGGCCAAGGTCTGCAAGTTTGTCGTAAAGTGTGGCACTGGTATCGCTGGCTTCAATAGGGCAGGACAGCTTATAAAGCATATCTCCCGTATCCAGTCCGACATCCATTTGCATAATTGTCACGCCGGTATCTGCATCGCCCGCCCAGAGTGAACGTTGGATCGGTGCAGCACCACGCCAGCGTGGCAGCAGCGAACCGTGAACGTTGATGCAGCCCAGACGAGGCATTCCCAGCACCGTTTCAGGCAGGATCAGTCCGTAGGCGACAACGACCATCACATCGGCTTCCAGCTGAGCGACCAGCTGCTGATTTTCTACCGGACGTAAGGATTTTGGCTGAAATACTGGAATGTTGTGCTGCTCAGCCAGCTGTTTAACCGGGCTGGCGGTCAGTTTATTGCCGCGTCCGGCCGGGCGGTCGGGCTGGGTAAACACGCCAACAATCTGGTGCCCTGATGACAGCAGCGCGTCAAGATGACGCGCTGCAAAGTCAGGGGTGCCGGCAAAAATGATCTTTAATGATTCGGACACGTTATTCCCTTCAGTCAATCAAGACGCTCAGTCACGGGCATTCTGGCGATAAAGCTTTTCCAGTTTCTGGCGAATACGCTGACGTTTCATTGGCGACAGGTAATCGATAAACAGTTTTCCAACCAGATGATCCATTTCATGTTGGATACAGATCGCCAGCAGATCGTCAGCTTCAAGCTCAAAACTTTTGCCATCACGGTCGAGCGCTCGGATTTTTACTTTTTCCGAACGAGGGACCAAAGCACGTTGTTCCGGAATCGACAGGCAACCCTCTTCAATACCGGTTTCGCCGCTTTCTTCCAGCAGTTCAGGGTTAATCAGCACCAGGCGCTCATCGCGGTTTTCTGACACATCAATCACGATGATGCGCTGATGAATATTTACTTGAGTGGCGGCCAGGCCGATGCCTTCTTCGGCATACATAGTTTCAAACATATCATCAACGATACGTTGAATATCGGCATTTACTTCTTTCACGGGTTTCGCAACGATGCGCAGGCGCTCGTCAGGAAAATGTAATACCTGCAAGACTGACATAACTTTCCAGATTCGTGTTCAAGGGATTAAATATTTATCCCTCTTATTGTAGACATTTCACGCTGTGATTGACAGCATTCCTGGCAGGTAACCTTCAGGGGGAAGGGGCGATATCAGGGATGAATTATGTCACCATTGGAAAGTGCATTAAGGCTGTCGGGTGTTTCCGGGTTATCCAGTTTGCAGCGGGAATCTCTGCTCGGCGCTTTAGTACAACTTAACCGTCCGACGTCTGCCGATCTGGCTGGTCTTGGTTTGCGCAGCGAGCAACGGCAGGCATTTGAACAGTATGACGAGAAAATCCTGGTTCAAAGTGAAATCTGGCTGAATGAGCCAGAGCATCACTTTATTACGCCATCAAGTCCTTATTATCCTGAGCGATTAAAAACTATCGATAACTTTCCTTTGATGCTCTTTATTGCGGGCGATCCGGGACTGTTATCTTCATCACAGCTGGCGGTTGTGGGGAGTCGGTACTGTTCTCATTACGGTCGTGACTGGGGAACCTGGTTTAGTCAGGCACTGGCACTTAGCGGTTTAACGATTACCAGCGGCCTCGCGCTGGGAATCGATGGAATTGCACACCGTGCAGCGTTGGCAGTGCAGGGTAAAACGCTGGCAGTGTTGGGAGGGGGGCTGGGGGCTATTTATCCCCGGCGGCATAAGGGCCTGGCACAGGACATTATCGACAGTGGCGGTGCTTTGGTCTCTGAATTTCCGCTGCATGTTGCTCCCCTCGCACACCATTTTCCACGGCGTAATCGAATAATCAGCGGGTTAAGTCACGGCGTATTGGTGGTTGAAGCAACGCTAAAGAGCGGTTCGCTGGTAACGGCACGGCTGGCTCTGGAACAGAACAGAGAGGTGTACGCGCTCCCCGGCGCATTGGGGAATCCCGGAAGTGAGGGAACCCACTGGTTG
The DNA here is from genome assembly GCF_025947915.1 of Erwinia sp. INIA01. Classification (NCBI taxonomy): domain Bacteria; kingdom Pseudomonadati; phylum Pseudomonadota; class Gammaproteobacteria; order Enterobacterales; family Erwiniaceae; genus Erwinia; species Erwinia sp. INIA01. The sequence continues at coordinate 3,789 of NZ_JAPDNC010000024.1, read as the reverse complement.
ATACAGCAGGGGGCGATGCTGGTTGCACATCCCAATAATATAGTTGAGCAAATGCAAAGTGGCCTGTCGTGGATACCCGATTTGCCAGCAGCTGCAAACAATTCAGCAGAGAGCAGCAATCCTCCATTGCCATTTCCCGATGTGTTGGCTAACGTAGGAGATGAGGTTACACCTGTTGACGTCGTCGCTGAACGTGCCGGCCAACCTGTGCCAGCCATCGTAGCTAAGCTGCTTGAGTTGGAGTTAGCAGGGTGGATCGCAGCTGTACCCGGCGGCTATGTCCGATTGAGGAGGGCAAGCCATGTTCGACGTACTAATGTACTTATTTGAAACGTATATCCACAACGAAGCAGAAATGCGCGTTGATCAGGATAAATTGACTGATGATTTAACCGATGCCGGTTTTCATCGTGAAGATATCTATAATGCGTTGAACTGGTTGGAAAAGTTAGCTGATTATCAGGACGGCCTTGTCGCTCCGATTCTGCTGACTACCGATCCGCTGTCTATGCGTATCTACACCGAGGAAGAGAGTCAGCGTTTAGATGCTAACTGTCGTGGTTTTATTCTGTTCCTGGAACAGATTCAGGTACTGAATCTGGAAACCCGCGAAATGGTTATCGAACGTATTATGGCTCTGGATACCCTCGAGTTTGATCTGGACGATCTCAAATGGGTGGTGCTGATGGTGCTGTTTAACATCCCCGGATGTGAAAATGCCTATCAGCAAATGGAAGAGCTACTTTTCGACGTCAATGAAGGAATGCTGCACTGAAGATTGCCTTCGTGTACAAAAAGTTATGAATAAAACAGCGCTTTTCGCTGTGCGAAAAAATGAACCCTGCCCCGAGTGTGGGGCAGAACTGGTCATCCGCTCCGGGAAGCATGGCGCTTTTCTAGGCTGCTCACATTATCCCGAATGCGATTATATTCGCCCGCTGAAAAGTCAGACTGACGGGCATATAGTAAAAGTGCTTGATGGGCAACTTTGCCCGCTATGTGGTGCCAGCCTTGCATTGCGGCAGGGGCGCTATGGTATGTTTATCGCCTGCAGCGACTACCCTGAATGCGCGCACACCGAAATTATCGATAAACCAGATGAAACCACGATCGCCTGTCCACAGTGTGCCAACGGTAAGCTGGTGCAACGTCGCTCACGGTATGGCAAAACATTCCATGCCTGCGATCGTTATCCTGACTGCCAGTTTGCTGTGAATTTCACACCTGTAGAAGGTATCTGCGAGTTCTGTGCGTTCCCATTGCTTATTGAAAAGAAAACCGCCAGAGGCGCTAAGCGTTTTTGCGCCAGCAAAGCCTGTGGCAAACCCGTAACAGCAGGAAATGGTTGTGAAGATGAATCAAAAGCATGACTCACTTGAGCTATGTATCAGACAGTTACAGCTGTCAGCGGTCATTGCTTATCCCACCGAAGCAGTATTTGGCCTTGGCTGCGATCCCGACAGTGAATCGGCAGTTACGGCATTGCTGGCGTTAAAACATCGGCCTGTGGAAAAAGGGCTGATTTTAATCGCTGCCGATTATGAACAACTCGTTCCTTATATTGCTGACGAACAGCTTAGCGCAGAGCAGAAAGAGCGCATGTTTTCCCGTTGGCCAGGGCCGGTAACATGGGTATTGCCTGCCCGGGCTGAGACGCCGCGTTGGTTAACCGGTCGCTTTAATTCGCTGGCCGTTCGCGTTAGTGACCATCCGGACGTTGTGCAACTGTGCAGCCAGTTTGGTAAGCCACTGGTTTCCACCAGTGCAAACCTGAGTGGATTACCTCCTTGTCGCGATGCAGATGAAGTCCTGGCACAGTTCGGTGCTGATTTCCCTGTATTGCGGGGGGAAACGGGGGGGCGCCTCAATCCCTCAGAGATTCGCGATGTATTGACCGGTGAATTAATTCGCCAGGGATAAGAATGCTATGTCGTCCTTTGTTGTTTTCGGTAATCCAATTAAGCACAGTAAATCACCCCGTATTCATCAGCTCTTTGCCGAGCAAACGGCAATTCCTCATCCTTACGATCGCTTTTGTGCTCCGTTGGAAGGGTTTAAGCAGACGGTGGATGAATTTTTTGCTCAGGGTGGTGGTGGTGCAAATGTCACATTGCCTTTTAAACAACAGGCTTACGAGCTTTGTTCTGAACTGACGGAACGTGCGGCGCTGGCCGGGGCGGTGAACACTCTTAAAAAATTGGATGACGGTCGTATTCTGGGAGATAACACCGACGGTATTGGTTTGCTAAGCGATTTGCAACGGCTCAACTTGATCAAAGAGAATGACAGGATCCTGTTGATCGGCGCGGGTGGTGCTGCACGTGGGGCGATTCTGCCGCTGTTGAATTTCAACTGTAGCATCACGATCGTTAACCGTACCCATGCTAAAGCAGAGGAGCTGGTCCAGGTCTTCCAGCATCATGGTTCTGTTCGAGCGCTGGCGGCAGATGAGCTTCATGATGCGCAATTTGATTTAATTATCAATGCAACCTCCAGCGGAGTGGCTGGCAGCATACCGGACCTGCCTGCGGTACTGGTGAATAGCCAGGTTCGCTGCTACGACATGTTTTATCAGATCGGCGATACGCCGTTTCTTTTATGGTGTCGGCAGCAGGGGGCTAGCGAGCTAGCTGATGGGCTTGGGATGCTGGTGGGCCAGGCCGCACATGCATTTATGCTGTGGCACGGCGTTATGCCGGAGATCGCCCCTGTTATCGATAAGCTAAAACATGAGATGCAGGCGTGAATCAGGCGATTCAGTTTCCTGAACGTGAGTGGTGGGATGAGGGAATCCAGGCCGTTTGCTTCACCGCGCTGGTTAACGGCTTTCAGCTAGTCTGTGCAATTCACGGCGAAGAACTACTTCGCCGTTATCATGATGAATTCATCGCGTTGGATGCTTTTCGCAAAAATCGCTGGGATATAGAAGAAGAAGCAACCCACGCGATAGAACAGCAGCAGGAAAACGATCAGGGCTGGCTTTGGCTCTCTTCAGCGAGATAGTCGTTTTTCCATGTGACATAGTTATTTGCTGAATAGAGCAGTCCTGCAATTTCAGCTTCCGTTAGCGGTCGAGCTTTCTTTGCCGGGCTGCCTAAATAGAGATAACCGCTTTCAAGGCGCTTGCCGGGTGAAACCAGGCTGCCGGCACCAATCATTACATCATGCTCTACGACTACACCATCCAGTAGTATTGCGCCCATACCGACCAGAACTCGATCGCCAATCGTACAACCGTGAAGCATAGCCTTATGCCCCACGGTAACGTCTTCACCTATTACGAGCGGATATCCATCTGGATTAGCTGCTGACTTATGTGTCAGATGCAGAACGCTACCATCCTGAATATTTGTACGTTTACCGATGGTGACCTGATTAACGTCGCCGCGAATCACCACCAAAGGCCAGATCCCCACATCGTCATCGATCACCACATTGCCAATGATCGCACTGCTAGGATCGATCATTACCCGCTTGCCCAACTGCGGACTCACTCCTTTATATGCACGTACATTGTGACTCATAGCTGCCTCACTGTTGATATGATCCTGTTAGCCTAGTGTTTGAAAGGATCCTCAAGCAAGAATTCCTGGTAAAAACAGGCTTAAAAACGCGCGATGCGCCTGTTATCTCATCGATAAGAGTGAAAAATCGGCGGTCGGAAAAAAAGATCGCAAAAAGGCTTGTGCATTAAAACGAGATCCCTATAATGCGCCTCCACTGACACGGAACAACGGCTTACAGGCCAGCGTGTTAGAGGTTCAGGAAGTTGTCTGAACCGCCGGAAGA
>NZ_JAPDNC010000023.1:0-25486 GCF_025947915.1 Erwinia sp. INIA01 | reverse complement strand
ATCTCCTCGGGGCAACGTTATCAGTATGCCGGAAGATCTCTAAAAGTGAATGGGACGTTTTAGCGGGATACTTACAAGATTGCCAACATCCGAGCTGGCCCCCATGTGCCACAACGATGTTCCGTCAACATCGATTTCTTTGACGTTCTGAGCAGAACCAACAAGCGAAGATTTATTATTTAAATCAACTTTCACTTGAGAATCTTTTGAAGAAATAACGGCCCCATTAAGCGAACTGTTACTAAGATTGTAATTAATCGTTGATGCATCCTGAGCAGAAGTTGAACCATTAAGGACACTGTCACTCACGTTTAAATTAGTCGTCGATCCATCAAGGGTAGCCAAAAACCGACCATTCCCGCTCGATATGGTTGAATTTCCACTCACGGTGATATTCGCTAAGGTGTCTTTGCCAACAACGATAGCGACATTGTTTTCAGTCTTCACCGTTGATGAGTCAATAAGAACGTCATTGTCTTCATAGGTACCTCGAGAACCGTCAAAGTCAGAGTATCCCCGCAGGAAATAAAATCCAAAGCCGTTCTTCGTGGCATTGACAACCGTACCATTTGTAAGACTAAGCTGGCCGCCCTTGGTGACGATACCGTAAACCCCCTGAGATTCAATATTGGTATTATCAAACGAGGCTATTCCGCCAACCAGGTAAGCCCCACTCCCCTCAGAGTTGATGGTGGAGTTTACTACCATTGTTGTCGTCTGGTTCGTATTCTCTACTCGTGAAGCATTGACCAAAATACCGTTCGCTTTATCACCACTATTCTCTACGAACACATTAATTGTAGTGTCCTTTACCAGAAAACCATTTTCATTTTCCCATCCTTTATTAAAAACACCAGCCTCATCCGTCGAATTAATGACCTGGCCGTCAATGACCGTCGAGTACGCGAACGCCAACTCTGGTCCAAAAAGTGCGCCAGAGATGAGTAAACTGATAACTTTTTTTCTGTACATCTTAAATTTCCCTTTTATGAATCAAATCCATCAACCGCGAGGAAGAGTAAAGCTTTCCATTATTTTTTAAATTATCATTTAATGCTGGATATTTAATTTCTTGCGCAAAATAAGGTAAAAACTAGCATTCACCTTAATAATATAAATCATTCATCCTTTTAAGTTAAATTAATACACGCCTTATTAACAAATGGAGACTCGCTACTTTGCATACGAATACGAAGCGCTATCATCAGGAGAGTTATTACTGTTAATACGCTCAATGCAGGAACTAATTTATCTCAGCGGTATTAGTTTATGCTTTTGATGATCTGAAAAAATTGAGAATGGACAAGTACAGGGTAAAATTATCGAATCGAAGATAATAATATCAGAATGCAGGGCCGGATGAATTTATTCGAATGACTCAAATACCCTCTCAGAAATCCGCCTCTTTGGGTTCACTCTGGCAAAGATCCTCCTGGCTGGCCAGTAGTAGTTGGACTCCCTCCGGAGCCTGTAGCCATGCGACGTTAAGCGGCTCGGAAGGCGCAGATGCCCGCTGCCTGGCAATCTGTTCCAGCTCCATTTCATCGAACTCTGGCCGTAGCTGATTGCCCTGACAGCTGGCGACCTCTCCACCGGGCAACCAACGCCCCTGGATCAGCATCACCCGCCCGTTCCGCAAATCGTTGCTAATCTTCAGCATGCGCTGCGCGTCAAACTGATAAAGCGCCACTTCATCCGCAGATAAAGGTTCCCGATGCCCGGCCAGCTGTCGCTGCATAAAGCTTAAAGCACCATCATGATCAAAACGTAGCGTCACATCATCAGGTTGCTTACCTGAAACATGGCGTTCAATCGCCACCGGCTTGCCATTCAGCCACTGATAATCCGTCGTTTCCGTTGCACCACCGCTGAAGGGTGTAAAAACGGTCATCATGTGGGAGATCTCTGCCTGACTGTCTTTTCGCCAAATTCGTACGGCACCACGATCGGCAAGATAGCCGCTGGCGGTAAAATCGGGCAGATCGGAACGCGAACTGCAGCCAGCTAGCAGCAGCAGAATAGTGAGAATGGAGATACGGTTGGGAAGCGTCAGTTTCATGATAAAAGAATATCACATGACCGCAGCGGCAGTAGGAAAGCAGCCAGAAGATTTACGTCAGATAAACAAAAGGGGCGAATACGCCCCCCTGTTTAAACTCTTCACCGTCAGACGATTACTTAACAGCGTCTTTCAGTGCTTTACCAGAAACGAATGCTGGTACGTTTGCAGCAGCAATTTTGATTTCTTTGCCAGTCTGCGGGTTGCGGCCAGTACGCTCAGCACGGTGGTTAACTTTAAAGGTACCAAAACCAACCAGTTGTACAGCATCACCTTCTTTCAGAGACTCAGTAATCGCAGCCAGAGTGGATTCCAGTGCAGCTTTAGCCTGGGTCTTAGACAGGTCCGCTTTGTCCGCAATTACATCAATCAGTTGAGTCTTGTTCATAAGTTATCCTTACAGTGTATTTATCGCTTGCTAAGCACCAGGTGCGAGGGGAAAAACCAGATTCTGGCACTCTCCAGCCTACACGCACCGATAGCCACATTTTTCAGCCCCCCAAATGTAGACCAGAGTGGGGGCGAATGTGAAGCCCAAAGGCTCTACAAATCTGGCCTGAAGTCACGTTTTGTGGCCTTATTGATGAAAATCTATCCCGATATTACTGATTCCGGATTCACGCAGGTCGGATCGCAGCCCTTTGATCAGTTCGATGTCCCTCTCCTCGCAGGCTGCCAGCAGGCGGAAAATCTCCCACTGAATGTCCCATTCCTCTTCAACCGCGGGGTTGGCCTTCAGTTCTTCTTCGGTCATTTCACGTCCGGCCTGTGTCATTTCCAACATGGCGACGGTGGTGATTGACGTTTCGCTGACGGCAATAGCATGTGCCAGGGTTTCGCCACTCAAGCGGGAATGGATCAGCTCACTGAGCGCGACACAGGCATCGATTGCCGGATAGACACCGTACAGATCGTAATCGTCAGCGGAAGGGATAGCCTCTTCCAGTTTTTCCAGTTGGCTGTCGAAGTTGACCTTCGCATCCTTCACCACCAGAGTTTCCCACAGCAAATCCAGAATGCGGCGATACAGCTGCCCATCGCCGAAACCGGTCTGCTGGCAAAATGCACGGTAGTTAGGGGCCATCCGCTCACACAGGCAGGCCATAAAAGTCACATGCTGCCAGCTTTCCAGCTTTTCCAGCCGTAAATGAATTGGGTTAAGTAACATATCAGGGTCTCAGAATTAACGCGCTGCGGGGAGTGTACCTGAAAAGCACCACGGCATCACGGTTAACCCTGAGGGAGAGAGGTAAAAGCCCGACGCCGTGACGCAACGGCATCCGCCCAGCGCGTTGGCTCCGGCAGTCGATAACCCTGCAAGCAGTTTTCCACCCACTTAAGAGCGGTAGCCTGGCTGACACGATGTCCGGTGGAGATAAACAGCGGGTTACAGCGCGCTTTACTGCGCAATACCCAGCCAAGCTGCTGGCCTTTATCCATCAGCGGCTGGCAGCTGCCGGGTTCAGCATCCGGCGGCGTAAATGCGCCACACAGCCGCTTTTTCGCCACGCCAATCGTCGGGACGTCCACCAGCAGGCCGAAGTGGCTTGCCACACCCAGCCGCCTTGGATGAGCGATGCCGTGGCCATCTACCAGTAACAGGTCGGGACGATGAGCAAGCTGCTGCCAGGCGGCCTGCAGTGCAGGAGTTTCACGGAAGGAAAGAAAACCGGGAATGTAGGGCATGGTGGTGGCTATACGCGCCACCTGATGCTCAATCAGCCGCAGTGAAGGGTATTCCAGTATGACCAGGGCGGCACGGGTAACCTCTCCGCCCTGCTCAAAGCCGACATCCGCGCCACCTATCAGTCGCGGAGGCATGACGTCAAAATCATCCTGAAGGATAACGTCAGCTGCGAGAGCACGCTGCTGGTCACGCAATACGGCTATGTCCATTTTTTACTCCTGGTGATAAGGGCGCGAAAGTTTGCGCACCGCCTCCACAAAAGCGCCCGCATGCTCTGGCGGTACATCCTGATGAATTCCGTGACCCAGGTTGAACACGTGTCCGGTTCCCTGGCCATAGCCCTCGAGAATACCTGCCACTTCCTGCTCGATCCGTGCAGGAGGTGCGTAAAGGATGGAAGGGTCCATATTTCCCTGCAGTGCCACTTTATCCCCCACGCGGCGACGGGCATCGGCGATATCCGTAGTCCAGTCCAGACCCAGCGCATCACAGCCGGTTGCTGCCATCTCTTCCAGCCACTGACCGCCACCTTTCGTAAACAGCGTTACCGGAACGCGGCGACCGTCATTCTCATGCAGCAGGCCATCGACGATCTTGTGCATGTAATAGAGCGAGAACTCGCGATAGTCGCGGCCCGTCAGTACACCGCCCCAGGTATCGAAGATCATCACCGACTGTGCACCCGCGCGAATTTGGGCGTTTAAGTAAAGGGTTACGCTATCAGCAAGTTTGTCGAGCATCAGGTGCAGAGTCTGTGGTTCGGCATACATCATCTTTTTGAGCTTGGTAAATGCTTTACTGCTGCCGCCTTCCACCATATAGGTCGCCAACGTCCAGGGACTGCCGGAGAAACCGATTAATGGCACTTCGCCGTTTAGATTCTTGCGAATCGTTCGCACGGCATTCATCACATAGCCCAGTTCCTGTTCAGGATCGGGGATCGGCAGCTTCTCAACATCGGCACGGCACGTTATTGGCTGCGAGAAACGAGGACCTTCACCCGTTTCAAAGTAGAGGCCCAGCCCCATCGCATCAGGGATCGTCAGAATATCGGAGAACAGAATTGCCGCATCAAGCGCATAGCGCCGCAGAGGCTGCAGCGTGACTTCACAGGCCAGCTCGGCGTTTTTACACAGCGACATGAAGTCACCGGCGACGGCACGCGTGGCTTTATACTCCGGCAAGTAGCGTCCGGCCTGGCGCATCATCCATACGGGGGTAATATCAACAGGCTGGCGCAGCAGGGCGCGCAGATAACGATCGTTCTTCAGTTCACTCATCACAGGGCTCTCTACTCCAAATAAGCCTGTAGTGTACCATTTATCAAGATTGACTGTGCCCGGTAGCCCGATAATTTGAAGGGATCGCAAAATTTCCCTGCCTGTACGCATATAAATATCAAGGCAGGGGCGGAACCGGGCCTGAAATGGGGCACCTCGTGCTACTTCTTAGCCTGCATCTGATTACTTTTTGCAGCACCACCTTCAACAGAAACCAGTGAAGGCACACGTTCAGGATCTGGGCTATTTGAATTTTTTGCTTTTTTATCTTTTATTTCAGCGGTTTCTTCAACCCAATGAGAGTTACCAATAAATACGCCACCTTTCTCAATTGAGAATTCACTAGCATAAACATCGCCTTCTATTCTTCCTCGCGACATTATCACTACCGTTTTCGCGTAGCAGCATCCTTTTAACAGACCGTTTACGATCAGCTTTAAGGATGTGACTTTCCCAACGACTTTTCCTTCCTTACCGATCTGCGTGACTTTTTTACTGGTTACATCACCCTCAACTTCACCGCTAATGGTAATGTTATTTTCATTAGTAATTTCACCGCGTAGCATTGTTCCGGGTGAAATAGTTGTTTCCTTAATATTATTACTTTCCGCTGATGGGTCCATGCTGATGCTCTCACTCATTGTACTGGCGGACGAATCCTGTCCTTTTGTCGTTTTAACTTCTTCTTTCTTACTGAAATTAAACATATTTATAATCACTCTATTAACGCGTAGATATGTCGACAGACTCAGCAGGACAAGGCATCCCATACCGCCAAGGAAAATCAGCATTGAAATTCTGTGCGATAGCAAAAAAGCGATAATGCTACCGATCCAGAAAATCCAGATCCCCCAAAGATAATATTGCGTTCTGTTCTTAAACATACCTACATCCAACCTACATATGAATCACCTTGATGAATTGTCGCCCGACCGCATCACTAATGGCTGCATACGGATCGGCAACTTCGCTTTCAAAGGATTTAATAAGATATATTAGGAAATAGCACTCTGAGTTAAATAAAGACTATTTCTTTCATCGGGAATTTAAAGCGAAAAACGGAGTCAATTGAAAACTATTCCTTGTTACGAGCTTAAAATCTTCCACGCAGTGAATCATATTAGAATTCACCGCAGAGATAAACCTAAAGGTCCTTATATCTGGATAGCAGTCAATCCCCCGGCCGCACCAAACGGCAAACCAGGGGAAACAGAGTGGGAAGTACTAATGCATTAAATTGTTAATCAGTCGTGAATTTCACTCATCATCAGCACGGCATAATGCCACTGTATCCTCGATTAAACGTCGTGCGATAGTGCCTGCTGGCGGCAACAGCGGTAAAGCATCATACCGATACCAACCCGCATCCAGCAGTTCTTTAGGATCAATGTTGATTTCGCCCGCATCATAGTCGGCCATAAAGGCCATCATCAGCGACTGTGGAAATGGCCACGGCTGAGATGAAACATATCGCAGATTTTTAACCTTAATTGCCGCCTCTTCCATCACTTCGCGCGCTACCGTCTGCTCCAGCGTCTCACCGACTTCAGCAAAGCCCGCTAGCACAGTATAAATGCCGTTACGATGGCGGGTATGCTGGGCCAGCAGGATCTTATCTTCACGGCGAATGGCAACAATGATACAGGGAGCAATTTGCGGATAGTAACGCTGCCGACAGTGGCTGCACAGGCAGGCCCATTCGGTTTTGCTATGATGCATCTCGTGGCCGCAATAGCCACACCAGCGGTGCGACCGGTAAAACTCTGCCAACTGTATACCCCGACCAGCCAGCTGGAATAAACCGGTCTCCTGATCGAGTAGCTGACGCAGCGATCCGGTATCACGCGTGCGGTTTTCGCAGATCAACCACACCGTTTCCCCCTGCCATTCGCCGATAGGCGATCCTTTTGATCCCGTCAAGCCGAATGATTCGGCAGATCCTCGAGGAATTTCGCCTTTTGGTAACCAAATTTTATGTTCGTGGCTGACAACCCACCAGCCAGTGTCTACGCTTGATATTTGACGTTCCATAACTTGCTTATCATCCTCAGCTCAAAGACTGGTTTGAGGTCAGGCATTAAAAATAAAACTCACGGAGATGAACATGCTTAACCAGTTAGAAAATCTGGCCGCGCGGGTTGGCGGCTGTAGTGAACTGGTCGATTTCTGTTTACACGCCCGTAAGCAGCTGCTGATTGCCTATTATCAAATGGCCGGTTTAAAGCCTAACAAGGAATCGTTGACGGCGCTCGATGAAAATGCGCTGGATAATTTTTGCCAGAATCTGGTGGACTATCTCTCTACCGGCCATTTCACGGCTTACGAACGTTTCATTAAAGAGCTGGAAGGAACGGAACAGCTGGCGCAGGCGGCATTAATTTATCCATCCTTACGTGCCAATACCGACCACATTATGCAGATTTATGATACGTATCTGGAAAAGGCCATCGAAACAGATGATGCGGTAGATTTCCAGCAAACGCTTTCCCTGGTCGGCGAAGTGCTGGCTGAACGTTTCGTGCTGGAAGATAAATTTATCAAGCTGGCTCTGGAAAAAGTTGCTGAAAATCAGATAACTAAAGATGTAGCGCCTCTTGCGCCTTCCGCCTGATTCGTTATCAGATTGTGAATTACTTGTAGTTTCCAATTAGCCCCTTTATGCTGAAGGGGCTATTTAGTTTGAGCAAAAAACGTTTTGTTCTGACTTAAAACTGATTTTCTGACAACAAAGTCTGAAAATCAGAGAGTATTTCTTGTCGGAGTGCCCCATGGGGCTGAGACCGTTAATTCGGGATCCGCGGAACCTGTTCAGGTTAACACCTGCGAAGGGAACAAGAGTAAAATCGTCTGCGATGATGCGAAATAAAATGTTTCACATCGTTCAAATTACTCCCGCCTCCAGGCAAGCAACTTTCCCTAATATTTCAGGAATTTGCTATGTCTACCGTTGAAAAACTTCTCGTTGAGAAAAAAACCAATCGCCGTGAGCAGCGCGCTGAAGCTCAGCAGTTTATCGATTCTCTGCAAGGCACGGCCTTCCCCAATTCAAAACGTATTTATCTGACCGGCTCCCGGGACGATATCCGCGTGCCAATGCGCGAAATCCAGCTTAGTCCAACCGTGATTGGGGGCAGCAAAGATAACCCGACGCTGGAAGAGAATGAGCCGGTGCCTGTGTACGACACGGCTGGCCCCTACGGCGATCCGGCAGCGGCTATCGATGTGCATCGCGGCATCGACAAGTTGCGCAGCACATGGATTCACCAGCGTGCCGATACGGAAGAAATTACTGAACTCAGCTCGGTCTACACCCAACAGCGGCTGGCCGATGAAGGCCTGGATCATCTGCGTTTCGAGAACCTTCCTCGTCCACGCCGCGCACTGGCAGGCCGCTGCGTTACTCAAATGCATTACGCGCGCCTGGGCGTGATCACCCCGGAAATGGAATATATCGCCATCCGCGAGAATATGGGCCGTGAACGTATTCGCGGTGAAATCCTTCTGCAACAGCATCCGGGCAACAGCTTCGGCGCCAGCCTGCCTGAAAATATCAGCGCAGAGTTTGTGCGCCAGGAAGTCGCCGCCGGGCGGGCGATCATTCCGGCCAATATTAACCATCCGGAATCAGAACCGATGATCATTGGGCGTAACTTCCTGGTGAAGATCAACGCCAATATCGGCAACTCCGCGGTCAGCTCTTCGATTGAGGAGGAAGTTGAAAAACTGGTGTGGTCTGCACGCTGGGGCGCCGACACGGTGATGGATCTTTCTACCGGTCGCTATATCCATGAAACGCGTGAATGGATACTGCGTAACAGCCCTGTACCGATTGGCACCGTGCCAATCTACCAGGCGCTGGAGAAGGTTAATGGCGTAGCAGAAGATCTTAACTGGGAAATTTTCCGCGATACGCTGCTGGAACAGGCAGAGCAAGGCGTTGACTACTTCACCATTCATGCCGGCGTGTTGCTGCGTTACGTACCGATGACCGCTAAAAGGCTGACCGGCATTGTTTCGCGCGGCGGATCGATCATGGCGAAATGGTGCCTGTCGCACCATAAAGAGAGTTTCCTCTACCTGCATTTCCGCGAGATTTGTGAAATCTGTGCCGCCTATGATGTTTCCCTCTCACTCGGGGACGGCCTGCGCCCGGGTTCGATTCAGGATGCTAACGACGAAGCACAGTTCTCCGAACTACATACGCTGGGAGAGCTAACCAAAATTGCCTGGGAATATGATGTGCAGGTGATGATTGAGGGACCCGGGCACGTGCCAATGCAGATGATCCGCCGTAATATGACCGAGCAGCTGGAACATTGCCATGAAGCACCGTTTTATACGCTCGGCCCGCTGACCACCGACATCGCTCCCGGCTATGACCACTTTACGTCCGGGATTGGTGCAGCGATGATCGGTTGGTTTGGCTGCGCGATGCTGTGCTATGTGACGCCGAAAGAGCATCTTGGATTGCCTAACAAAGAAGATGTTAAACAGGGGCTGATTACCTATAAGATCGCCGCACATGCTGCCGATCTCGCAAAAGGCCATCCCGGCGCGCAGATCCGTGATAATGCGATGTCGAAAGCACGCTTTGAGTTTCGCTGGGAAGATCAGTTTAATCTTGCCCTCGATCCGCATACCGCCCGCGCCTATCATGATGAAACCCTGCCGCAGGAATCCGGCAAGGTGGCGCACTTCTGCTCAATGTGCGGGCCGAAGTTCTGTTCAATGAAGATCACCCAGGAAGTGCGCGAGTACGCCGCGCGCCAGCAAGCCCAGGCCATGCCGATTGAGATAGGTATGGCGCAGATGTCTGATGAATTCCGCAATCGCGGCGGTGAGCTGTATCACCGCGCCGATGCGCTTAAAACCGAGGAAAATGTATGAGTCGTGGTCCTTTTCCCGCTACCGACGCCCGGCTTGGGCTTTATCCGGTGGTGGAAACCGTTGAGTGGATTGTCCGCCTGCTGGATTTTGGTGTGCGCACTATACAACTGCGCATTAAAGATCGTCAGGATGATGAAGTAGAGCAGCAGATCGCTGAAGCGATTGCCCTCGGCAAACGTTACCAGGCAAGGTTGTTTATCAATGACTACTGGCGTCTGGCGATCAAATATCAGGCGTATGGCGTTCATCTGGGTCAGGAAGACCTGGATATCGCCGACCTTGATGCGATTCACGCTGCAGGACTGCGGCTGGGACTGTCTACTCACGATGATGCCGAGCTGGATCGGGCGCTGGCCGTAGAACCGTCCTACATCGCTTTGGGCCACGTTTTTCCAACGCAGACCAAAGATATGCCTTCTGCGCCACAGGGGTTAGCGGAACTGGCTCGGCATATTCAACGCCTGCAGGGTGTCTCTACTGTCGCTATTGGCGGTATCAGCATCGATCGCGTCCCGGCCGTGCTGGCAACCGGTGTCGGCAGCGTGGCCGTGGTCAGTGCCATCACCAAAGCGGAAGACTGGCAGGCGGCAACTCGCCAGCTGCTGGATCTGATTGAATCCCCGGAAGGCGCTGCACAATAAAATGTAATGTGTCGTAACGCCGGCAAACTGTCATGAAGCAACGCCGCAGACTCAGTCTCTGCGGCTTTTCACCTCTGTATACCCCGCTATAGTGGCGGGGCTGACGACAGTTTCGCCGTCAGCCAGGGTCAGCGCTGTTCCTTCCCGCTGGCCCTGCCTTCTCCCCAATCGTTACTGGCCGTCGTCAGCTCATGTACCGGTGAGCAGGATTGCATGGCCCGCTCTACGGCAGCGCCAAGAATCGCCAGCGCCCGCTCGGTTTTATCCGTACAGGTTTGGGCATAGCTCAACCGCAGGCAGTTGCGATACTTACCCGAAGCGGAGAACAACGAACCGACGGCGATTTGGATTTTTGAATCCCGCAGTTCAGCATTGAGCCGGTGTGAATCAAACGCTTCCGGTAACTCAACCCAGATCAGGAACCCCCCCTGGGGACGTGTGACACAAATACCGCAGGGAAAATGCTGACGTACCAGGCGAGTAAATATTTCCAGGTTTCGCTGATAGGTGATACGCATCCGCCGCAGGTGCGGCTGATAGTAGCCCTGGCTTATAAATCCGGCGACCGCCATCTGCGTCAGCGTTGTTGTTGACCCGGTAACGATGTATTTCATATGCAGTACCCGGTCAAAATAGCGCCCCGGTACCACCCAGCCTACCCGTAGTCCCGGGGCCAGTATTTTTGAGAACGAGCTGCAGAGCAGCACCCGTCCGTCGGTATCCAGCGACTTGATGGTTATCGGGCGCGGGTAGTCAAAGGCCAGCTCACCGTAAACATCATCCTCAATGATTGCTGCGTCAAAACGCTGTGCCAGCGTGACCAGTGCGCGCTTGCGGTGCTCCGGCATAATAAATCCCAGCGGGTTATTACAGTTTGGCACCACCACCACGGCCTTGATCGGCCATTGTTCAAAGGCCAGCTCCAGCGCTTCAAGGCTGATGCCCGTTGAAGAGTCGGTGGGGATCTCTATCGCACGGATGCCAAATCCACGCAGGGTTTGCATGATGCCGTGAAACGTCGGCGATTCAACGGCGATAATATCGCCATGCTGACAGACCGCCCGTATCGATATCGACAGGGCTTCATGGCAGCCGGTAGTAATCACGATGTCATCCGCGCCCAGCTGGCAGCCGCTGTCGATCATCAGGCGTGCAATCTGTTCACGCAGCTCCGGAAGACCATACAGCGTGTCATAGCCCAACAGGCGTTCATCCTGCTGTTGTGCAACCCGGCTTATGGCTTTCCATAACGGTTTCAGCGTTGGCTGCCCAACGTCCGGCATGCCACTACCCAGTTGAAGGGTTTGCTCATCGGAACGGGCTTCAAGCAGATGCAATACGGCATCCCACTGGGTGATCTCAACCGGCCGCTGTACCGGGCGGGTAATCGCCGGAACCGGCGGTGCTGCTTTGCGCGGGGTAACAAAATATCCCGAACGAGACTGGGGGGTGATCAGCTGCCTTTCTTCCAGCAGGTAGTAGGCCTGCTGCACCGTGCTGATGCTGACACCATGTTCGCTGCTCAGGGTGCGTACTGACGGAAGCCGTTCTCCTGCCTGATAAAGGCCTTGCTCGATACGCTGGGCCAACAGATCGGCCAGATATTGGTAACGCGTCATTGTATCCCCCTTATCGCCACTTCTGGATGAAAACCAGTACAGATTAGCGTCTTTATGACCATTCAGTCAGCGTATCACGCCATCTGTATGTCAATAAAACATTATTTCTGCATCTGTATCATTGATGTCATCCGCGACAAAATAGCATTCAGACACCGGGCATTGAGGGGCAGATGATGGAGTTTCATGAAAACAGAGCAGCAAAACCGTTCAGTTGGGGTTTGATCAAAGCGATCTTCATTATTCCTTATCACCACTGGCAGCGGCAGCGCATGCGGGCATGTACCAGAAAAATTCTCTCCCAGCTGAGCGATGCGCAGCTGAAGGATATCGGGCTGACCTGCCATGATGTCCGGCACTATAAGTGATGTGGCTTGGGCGGATTTCGCGCCCGCGGCAACGGAGACGTCCTGCCTCCGTTGCTCTTTTTTTATTACCCAGGATAGTGGCCCACGGGATCGCCGTCTGCACGGCATTGCATAACGGCTCAATGCTGTGACGCAGATGAAAAACTGCCATCGCAGCAGGAAGACAGGCAGCTGTAGCTGACCAGACTCTACGCTTTCCCACCATACTTCCCACTGCTATATCGACCACATTCGGCAATACGCTAATCGCGAACCAGAAAGCACAGGGTTGCCGCTTTCAGATCCACATTCAAATCATCGTCATATCCCTGTCGACTTTTTATGGGCGAAAAAAAACCTCGCCGAAGCGAGGTTTTTTACTATGCCACAGGTGGTTGACGATTAATCGTCATTACCACCCAGACCTGCGTTCAGCAGTTCTGCCAGGCTGGCAGACGCTTCATCAGCAGTCACCTGAGGTACAACTGGTGCTTCACCAGCTGCACGGCGGCGCATACGATCCTGATGATAAGCGTAACCAGTACCGGCTGGGATCAGACGGCCTACAATTACGTTCTCTTTCAGGCCGCGCAGTTCGTCACGTTTGCCCGCAACGGCTGCTTCGGTCAGTACGCGCGTAGTTTCCTGGAACGAGGCCGCAGAAATGAAGGACTCGGTTGCCAGAGACGCCTTGGTGATACCCAGCAGGTCGCGTGCAAATGTTGCAGCGATTTTGCCGTTGGATTCCAGCTCGCGGTTAGAGATCTTAACGCGAGAGAATTCAACCTGCTCACCGTCGAGGAAGTCGGAGCTTCCTGCGCTCTCGATAGTTGCTTTACGCAGCATCTGACGAACGATGACTTCGATGTGCTTATCGTTAATCTTAACGCCCTGCAGACGGTAAACTTCCTGCACTTCGTTAGTGATGTAACGGGTAACCGCATGAACGCCACGCAGACGCAGAATGTCATGTGGAGACTCTGGGCCATCGGAAACAACGTCACCGCGCTCAACACGTTCACCTTCGAACACGTTCAGCTGACGCCATTTCGGAATCATCTCTTCGTACGGATCGCTACCATCGATTGGCGTGATCACCAGACGACGCTTACCTTTGGTTTCTTTACCGAACGAGATGATGCCGCTGATCTCAGCCAGGATTGCCGGCTCTTTCGGACGACGGGCTTCGAACAGGTCAGCAACGCGTGGCAGACCACCGGTGATGTCCTTGGTACCGCCTGATTCCTGAGGAACACGCGCCAGGGTGTCACCTGAACTGATCTTGATGCCATCTTCCAGCTGAACAATCGCTTTACCCGGCAGGAAGTACTGAGCTGGCATATCAGAGCCAGGGATCATTACGTCGTTACCGTTAGCATCAACGATCTTCAGTGCCGGACGCAGATCCTTACCACCAGCAGTACGTTCCGCACTGTCCAGGATAACCAGAGAGGACAGACCGGTCAGGTCATCCGTCTGGCGGGTAATGGTCTGGCCATCAATCATGTCGGTGAAGCGAATGAAACCGCTCACTTCGGTGATTACCGGCATGGTATGTGGATCCCAGTTTGCTACGGTCTCGCCCGCTGCAACCTGCTCGCCGTCACCTTTAGCCATGGTAGAACCGTAAGGAACTTTATAGCTCTCTTTAGTACGACCGAATTCATCGATCATTTTCAGCTCGGTATTACGAGAAGTAATTACCAGCTTGCCAGCGGAGTTGGTTACCGACTTAGCGTTAGAGAGTTTAATGGTACCTTTGTTCTTAACCTGGATGCTGGATTCAGCAGCCGCACGAGATGCAGCACCACCGATGTGGAAGGTACGCATCGTCAGCTGTGTACCCGGCTCACCGATTGACTGTGCAGCGATAACACCGATCGCTTCACCTTTGTTGATGATGTGGCCACGCGCCAGGTCACGACCGTAGCAGTGAGCACACACGCCGAAGTCGGTTTCGCAGCTTACTACGGAACGCACTTTCAGGCTGTCAACAGAGTGTTCTTCGAGGATGTCACACTGCGCTTCATGCAGCAGCGTGTTACGCGGCAGCAGGATATCAGCAGTACCCGGCTTGAGAACGTCTTCTGCGGTCACACGACCCAGAACGCGCTCACGCAGCGGCTCTTTAACATCACCACCCTCGATAACCGGGGTCATCATGATACCTTCGTGGGTACCACAATCGTCTTCGGTAACGACCAGATCCTGCGCCACGTCTACCAGACGACGAGTCAGGTAACCGGAGTTCGCAGTTTTCAGTGCGGTATCCGCCAGACCTTTACGAGCACCGTGAGTAGAGATGAAGTACTGGAGTACGTTCAGACCTTCACGGAAGTTCGCGGTGATTGGCGTTTCGATGATTGAGCCATCTGGCTTAGCCATCAGACCACGCATACCGGCAAGCTGACGAATCTGTGCAGCAGAACCACGCGCACCGGAGTCGGCCATCATAAAGATGCTGTTGAAGGAAACCTGGCGCTCTTCTTCACCGTCACGGTTAATCACGGTTTCGGTAGACAGGTTTTCCATCATCGCTTTCGCAACGCGTTCGTTGGCCGCAGCCCAGATATCGATCACTTTGTTATAGCGTTCGCCAGCGGTAACCAGACCAGACTGGAACTGCTGCTGGATTTCTGCCACTTCAGCTTCCGCTTCGGTGATGATTTCCACTTTCTTCTCTGGGATAACCATGTCGTCGATACCAACAGACGCACCTGAACGTGCCGCATAGGCAAAGCCGGTGTACATAGTCTGGTCAGCAAAGATAACCGTTGGCTTCAGGCCCAGGATGCGGTAACAGGTGTTCAGCATCTTGGAGATCGCTTTCTTACCCAGCGCCTGGTTGACGATAGAGTAAGGCAGACCTTTCGGCACGATCATCCACAGGATGGCACGACCGATGGTTGTATCGATCAGGCTGGTTTTTGCAACCCATTCGCCCTGCTCGTTCTTCTCATGTTCGGTAATACGTACCTTAACGCGAGCGTGCAGAGACGCGAGGCCAGCGCGATAAATACGCTCAGCTTCTTTTGGACCGGTCAGTACCATGCCTTCGCCTTTGGCGTTAACACAGTCACGGGTCATGTAGTACAGACCCAGTACAACGTCCTGAGAAGGAACGATGATTGGTTCACCGTTCGCTGGGGACAGGATGTTGTTGGTAGACATCATCAGCGCACGCGCTTCCAGCTGGGCTTCCAGCGTCAGCGGTACGTGAACAGCCATCTGGTCACCATCGAAGTCGGCGTTATATGCCGCACAAACTAGCGGGTGCAGCTGAATAGCTTTACCTTCGATCAGTACTGGCTCAAACGCCTGGATGCCCAGACGGTGCAGGGTTGGTGCACGGTTCAGCAGGACCGGGTGTTCGCGGATAACTTCGTCCAGGATATCCCAAACGACAGCTTCTTCACGCTCAACCATTTTCTTAGCGGCTTTGATGGTGGTAGCAAGACCACGCAGTTCAAGCTTGCCGTAGATAAACGGTTTGAACAGCTCCAGTGCCATTTTCTTCGGCAGACCGCACTGATGCAGGCGCAGGTATGGACCTACGGTGATTACAGAACGGCCTGAGTAGTCAACTCGCTTACCGAGCAGGTTCTGACGGAAACGACCCTGCTTACCTTTGATCATGTCAGCCAAAGATTTCAGAGGACGTTTGTTAGAACCGGTGATCGCACGACCGCGACGGCCGTTATCCAGCAGCGCATCTACCGCTTCCTGCAGCATACGTTTTTCGTTACGTACGATGATGTCAGGTGCAGCCAGATCCAGCAGGCGCTTCAGACGGTTGTTACGGTTGATAACGCGACGATACAGATCGTTCAGATCTGAAGTTGCGAAACGACCGCCGTCCAGCGGTACCAGCGGACGCAGATCCGGTGGCAGTACAGGCAGCACGGTCAGGATCATCCACTCTGGCTTGTTACCAGACTGTACGAACGCTTCCAGCAGCTTGATACGCTTGGTCAGCTTTTTACGTTTGGTTTCGGAGTTAGTCTCGTTCAGCTCTTCACGCAGCTGCTCGCACTCTTGCTCCAGATCCATGTTTTTCAACAGGGCCTGGATCGCTTCCGCACCCATTTTCGCGTCGAATTCATCACCAAACTCTTCCAGCGCGTCAAGATACTGCTCTTCAGTCAGGATCTGGCGCTTTTCGAGGTTGGTCATGCCGCCTTCAACAACGACGTAAGATTCGAAGTACAGAACACGTTCGATATCACGCAGTGGCATATCCAGCAGTAAACCGATGCGGGATGGCAGCGATTTCAGGAACCAGATGTGCGCAGTTGGAGAAGCCAGCTCAATGTGGCCCATGCGCTCACGGCGGACTTTGGTCTGTGTAACTTCAACGCCACACTTCTCACAGATCACACCACGGTGTTTCAGGCGCTTGTACTTACCGCACAGGCACTCGTAGTCTTTTACCGGCCCGAAAATACGCGCACAGAAAAGCCCGTCACGTTCTGGTTTGAACGTACGGTAGTTGATGGTTTCCGGCTTTTTAACTTCGCCGAAAGACCAGGAACGGATCATGTCTGGCGAGGCCAGAGCGATCTTGATCGCATCAAACTCTTCGGTCTTAGTTTGCGCTTTCAGAAACTTAAGTAAGTCTTTCACGGATTAGCTCCCGTCGGAGTGAGACTTCTCAGGGATGCCCTGCCGCAGCAGGGCACCCTGTAACCAGTACAGCAGATGCGAATAACCTCAGGGGTTACTCGTCTTCGAGCTCGATGTTAATACCCAGCGAGCGAATCTCTTTCAACAGTACGTTGAAGGATTCTGGCATGCCCGGTTCCATCTGATGGTTGCCGTCGACGATGTTTTTGTACATCTTCGTACGACCGTTTACGTCATCAGACTTAACGGTAAGCATTTCCTGCAGGGTATAGGCTGCGCCGTATGCTTCCAGCGCCCACACTTCCATCTCACCGAAGCGCTGACCACCGAACTGAGCCTTACCACCCAGCGGCTGCTGAGTAACCAGGCTGTAAGAACCGGTAGAACGTGCATGCATTTTGTCATCAACCAGGTGGTTCAGCTTCAGCATGTACATATAGCCAACGGTAACCTGACGCTCGAACTGTTCGCCGGTACGACCATCGAACAGGGTAATCTGACCGGAAGAAGGCAGGCCGCCGAGCTGCAGCAGCTCTTTGATCTCGCTCTCTTTCGCGCCGTCAAACACTGGCGTTGCGATTGGCATACCTTTTTTCAGGTTCTCTGCCAGGCGCAGCACTTCGTCGTCGGTGAAGGTGTTCAGGTCAACTTTCTGGCGTACATCAGTACCCAGATCGTAAGCACGCTGAATAAACTCACGCAGCTTAGCCACTTCTTCCTGCTTCTTAAGCATAGCGTTGATTTTCTCGCCGATGCCCTTCGCAGCCATACCCAGGTGGGTTTCAAGAATCTGACCGATGTTCATACGTGATGGAACGCCCAGCGGGTTCAGTACGATATCGACCGGCGTACCGTTCTCATCGTATGGCATATCTTCGATCGGGTTGATCTTGGAGATAACACCTTTGTTCCCGTGACGACCTGCCATTTTGTCACCAGGCTGGATCTGACGTTTAACGGCCAGATACACTTTAACGATTTTCAGCACGCCTGGTGCCAGGTCATCGCCCTGAGTGATTTTGCGGCGCTTAGCTTCAAGTTTCTTCTCAAACTCGTGCTTCAGCTCGTCGTACTGCTCGGCCAGCTGCTCCAGCTGGTTTTGTTTTTCTTCGTCGGTCAGGCCAAGTTCCAGCCAGCGCTCGCGAGGCAGCTTGTCCAGTTTGTCCGCTTCCACACCGCCGGAAACCAGCAGGTATTGGATACGGCTGAACAGGCCAGCTTCAAGGATCTGCAGTTCTTCAGACAGGTCTTTTTTCGCCTGCTTCAGCTGCATTTCTTCGATTTCCAGCGCACGCTTGTCTTTTTCCACGCCATCGCGGGTGAAGACCTGAACGTCGATAACGGTACCAGACACGCCGTTCGGTACGCGCAGAGAAGAGTCTTTTACGTCAGACGCTTTCTCACCGAAGATCGCACGCAGCAGTTTCTCTTCTGGCGTCAGCTGGGTTTCACCTTTTGGCGTTACCTTACCAACCAGAATGTCGCCACCGGTCACTTCTGCACCGATATACACGATACCGGATTCATCCAGTTTAGAGAGCGCAGCTTCACCCACGTTAGGGATGTCAGCGGTGATCTCTTCCGGCCCCAGCTTGGTGTCACGAGACACACATGCCAGTTCCTGGATGTGGATAGTGGTGAAGCGATCTTCCTGTACCACGCGCTCGGAGACCAAAATGGAGTCTTCGAAGTTGTAGCCGTTCCACGGCATGAACGCGACGCGCATGTTCTGACCCAGTGCCAGTTCGCCCAGATCCGTTGAAGGACCGTCAGCCAGCACATCACCACGTTCAATTGGCTCACCCAGGTTCACGCAAGGCATCTGGTTGATGCAGGTGTTCTGGTTAGAACGGGTGTATTTGGTCAGGTTGTAGATGTCGATACCGGCTTCGCCCGGATACATTTCATCTTCGTTAACTTTGATAACGATACGAGATGCATCAACGTACTGAACGGTACCACCACGTTTCGCTACGGCTGTAACACCAGAGTCAACCGCTACCGCGCGCTCCATACCGGTACCAACCAGCGGCTTATCAGCGCGCAGAGTTGGAACCGCCTGACGTTGCATGTTTGCACCCATCAATGCGCGGTTGGCGTCATCGTGCTCCAGGAACGGGATCAGTGACGCACCGACGGAAACCACCTGCTGGGTGGAAACGTCCATGTAGTCAACCTGATCGCGGCTGAACAGGCTCGATTCGCCTTTACTACGGCAGGTTACCAGGTCGTCTACGAAGTGACCTTCGTCGTCGAGGTTGGTGTTTGCCTGAGCGATAACGTAGTTACCCTCTTCGATTGCAGAGAGGTAATGAATTTCGTCGGTCACCACACCATCGCGCACGCGACGATACGGGGTTTCCAGGAAACCATACTCGTTGGTCTGTGCGTACACAGACAGCGAGTTAATCAGACCGATGTTTGGACCTTCAGGCGTTTCGATTGGACATACGCGACCGTAGTGCGTCGGGTGTACGTCTCGAACTTCAAAGCCTGCACGCTCACGCGTCAGACCGCCCGGGCCCAGTGCAGAAATACGACGCTTGTGCGTGATCTCAGACAGCGGGTTGTTCTGGTCCATAAACTGGGAAAGCTGGCTGGAACCAAAGAACTCTTTCACTGCCGCAGAGATTGGCTTGGCGTTGATCATATCCTGTGGCATCAGGGTATCCAGATCGCCCAGAGACAGACGCTCTTTCACCGCACGCTCAACGCGGACCAGACCTACGCGGAACTGGTTTTCTGCCATTTCGCCGACGGAACGGATACGACGGTTGCCGAGGTGGTCGATATCATCCACTTCGCCAATACCGTTACGGATACCGATGAGCTTCTTCATCACTTCAATGATGTCGTCTTTGCTCAGGATACCGGAACCTTCGATCTCGTCACGCATCAGAGAACGGTTGAACTTCATACGGCCAACCGCAGACAGATCGTAGCGGTCTTCAGAGAAGAACAGGTTCTCAAACAGGTTTTCGGCCGCTTCACGCGTTGGTGGCTCACCAGGACGCATCATGCGGTAGATCTCAACCAGCGCGCTCAGGCGATCGTTGGTTGGGTCAACGCGCAGCGTCTCAGAGATATACGGGCCGTGATCCAGGTCGTTGGTGAACAGGGTTTCAATACGCTTGTGACCGGACTGGCTCAGTTTAGCCAGCAGATCCAGTGACAGCTCCATGTTCGCCGCAACCAGCAGCTCACCGGTACCTTCGTCGATGTAATCTTTAGCGACGACTTTACCTGCGATGTATTCAACCGGTACTTCGATATGTGCAACGCTGTCTTTTTCCAGCTGACGAATGTGGCGCGCGGTAATACGGCGGCCTTTCTCAACGTAGACAGTACCGTTAGATTCGATATCGAACGATGCAGTTTCGCCGCGCAGACGCTCAGGGATCAGCTCCATCTGCAGCTTGTTATCGCGAATTTCATAAACCACTTTGTCGAAGAACAGATCGAGGATCTGCTCAGTGGTGTAATTCAGCGCGCGCAGGATGATGCTGGCCGGCAGCTTACGACGACGGTCAATACGGACGAACAGGTTGTCTTTCGGGTCAAACTCGAAGTCCAACCATGAACCACGGTAAGGAATGATGCGTGCGTTATACAGCACTTTACCAGACGAGTGGGTTTTACCCTTATCGCTGTCGAAGAAGACACCAGGGCTACGATGCAGCTGAGAAACGATAACACGCTCAGTACCGTTGATGACAAAGGTACCGTTATCGGTCATGAGTGGAATTTCACCCATGTACACTTCTTGTTCTTTGATGTCTTTAACTGTGCCTTCCGGCGCTTCGCGCTCGTAGATCACCAGGCGCAGTTTTACGCGCAGGGGTGCAGAATACGTGACGCCACGAATCTGACACTCTTTCACATCAAATACAGGTTCGCCTAAACGGTAGCTGACGTACTGCAGCTCAGAGTTACCGCTATAGCTTTGGATTGGGAATACGGAACGGAATGCAGCTTCCAGACCATACTGGCCTTCCGGATCTTGCTCGATAAACTTCTGGAACGAGTCAAGCTGGATAGAAAGGAGATATGGAATGTCCAAAACCTGTGGACGTTTTCCAAAATCCTTACGAATGCGTTTTTTCTCGGTATAGGAGTAAACCATTGGGTTCCTCAGCTCGCTGAAAAGTAGAACCTTTCTGTCCGTCCAGTGGGGACAGTTCATGCAACGCTGTTTTGTGTCGTGCAAAAGGCAGAGCACCTTTTGTAATACCTCTTTCTATCACGCTTAAATCATTTCATTGCTTTTGACTGGACAGAGGGTCCATGCAGGAAAGCAGTATATTAAGTCGTCGATAGAGAAAGATATTAAGCAAATCAATGGCTAAACAGTGTGAAATACCATTAATGCTTTAGAGCGCAAAAAGGCTGGTGACCAAAAAGTCACCAGCCATCAGCCTGGAACTACTTAAACCCAGGCTGCAACCTGAAAGGTTGGCTTATTTAACTTCAACTTCTGCGCCAGCTTCTTCCAGTGCTTTCTTCAGAGCTTCAGCGTCGTCTTTGCTGATGCCTTCTTTCAGGGCAGCAGGTGCAGACTCAACCAGGTCTTTGGCTTCTTTCAGGCCCAGACCAGTTGCGCCACGTACGGCTTTGATTACAGCAACTTTGTTAGCACCGATAGCTTTCAGTACAACGTCGAACTCAGTTTTTTCTTCAGCAGCTTCTACTGGGCCAGCAGCAACAGCTACAGCTGCAGCAGCAGACACACCGAACTTCTCTTCCATAGCGGCGATCAGTTCAACTACTTCCATTACAGACAGAGCTGCAACAGCTTCAATGATTTGGTCTTTAGTGATTGACATTTGTTGTTCCTAAAATTCAGAAAAAGTTTATACGTTAGCAATTAAACGTGAAAAGAAAGGCTGATTAAGCAGCTTCTTTCTGATCGCGTACAGCGGCCAGAGTGCGAACCAGTTTGCCGGCAGCGGCTTCTTTCATGGTTGCCATCAGGCGTGCAATTGCTTCATCGTAAGTTGGCAGAGTTGCCAGGCGGTCGATCTGAGCCGCACTGATCAGCTCGCCTTCAAAGGCTGCAGCTTTAACCTCAAATTTTGCATTCGCTTTCGCGAACTCTTTGAACAGACGAGCAGCAGCGCCCGGGTGTTCCATAGAGTATGCAATCAAGGTTGGACCGGTTAACGTGTCTTTCAGGCACTCGAACTGAGTACCTTCAACGACGCGGCGCAGCAGGGTGTTACGAACAACACGCATGTATACGCCAGCCGCACGACCTGCTTTACGCAGTTCGGTCATTTTATCTACGGTAACGCCACGAGAATCCGCAACTACCGCAGACAGCGCGCCTTTGGCTACTTCGCTGACTTCAGCAACAATCGCTTGTTTGTCTTGAAGATTTAAGGCCATTAGCTTGTGCTCCTGGATTTGGGCCGGGGATGGATTTCCCCGGAACTCACTTCACTCATTTACCCGAAGGTATACGAGCGCTCAAACACGGTGAGCAGAATCCAGTTAAGAAAAATTCTTGTCGGTTCTGTCACCGTCTACGCAGGGTATTAAGTGATATCTTTCGCTATCACTCCTGCGGTCTTGGACGGAGGCCTGGATAAGGCCAGGCTCCAACCTAAAAATCTGTCGGTTCTGTATATTTACAGAACAACGGGCGTAAGATTCTAGATGAAAATTTCGCCCGCGTAAAGCAGATTAGTTAGCAGCAGCGTTCAGGCCAGCCTGATCGATTGCCACGCCAGCACCCATGGTGGTGGACAGGCTAACTTTCTTGATGAAAACGCCTTTCGCCTGTGAAGGTTTTGCTTTTTTCAGCGCAACCAGCAGGGATTCCAGGTTTTCTTTCAGTTTATCTGCATCGAAATCAACCTTACCGATAGTGGTATGGATGATACCGTTTTTGTCGTTACGGTAACGAACCTGACCCGCTTTAGCGTTTTTCACTGCTTCAGCAACGTTAGGAGTTACGGTACCAACTTTCGGGTTTGGCATCAGACCGCGTGGGCCCAGAACCTGACCCAGCTGGCCAACAACGCGCATTGCATCTGGAGATGCGATAACAACGTCGAAGTTCATTTCGCCTTTTTTGATCTGGTCAGCCAGATCTTCCATACCTACCAGCTCAGCGCCAGCTGCTTTAGCAGCTTCAGCGTTTGGACCCTGGGTAAATACGGCAACGCGAACGGAACGGCCAGTACCGTGTGGCAGTACAGTTGCACCGCGAACGTTCTGGTCAGATTTACGAGCATCAATGCCCAGGTTTACAGCTACGTCAACGCTTTCTACGAACTTAGCAGTAGCCAGTTCTTTCAGCAGAGCAACAGCTTCGTTGATGTCATACTGTTTAGTTGAATCAACTTTGTCACGGATCACGCGCATGCGCTTGGTCAGCTTAGCCATTTCTTAGTCCTCTACTACCAGGCCCATGGAACGAGCAGTACCTTCGATTGAGCGAGTCATCGCTTCAATGTCAGCACCAGTCATGTCCGCAGCTTTGGTTTCTGCGATTTCACGTACCTGAGCACGAGATACTTTACCTACTTTGTCTTTGTTCGGCTTGCCGGAACCAGACTTGATACCAGCCGCTTTCTTCAGCAGTACTGCTGCAGGAGGGGTTTTGGTAACGAAGGTGAAAGAACGGTCAGAATAAACGGTGATCACTACTGGGATCGGCAGACCTTTTTCCAGGGATTCTGTTTTTGCGTTGAACGCTTTACAGAATTCCATGATGTTAACGCCTTGCTGACCCAGAGCCGGACCTACCGGAGGACTCGGGTTTGCCATACCAGCTGAAACTTGCAGCTTAACGTAGGCTTGTACTTTCTTAGCCATGATAATTCCTCTGTTGGGTGATAACGCTCCATAACGGAGCTCCCCGTGATTAATATTTTACGCGCGAATATATCGACGCATAAAAACAAAAGGCGCGAAATTGTAGTGTAATTTCGCGCCTTTCGCAACCACCTGATAACGGCGATCGTATAAATTTTATGCCGCCTTTTAGAAAGCGGCTCAGGGTGAATCAATCAGCCCTTCTCAACCTGTCCGAAGTCCAGTTCAACCGGCGTTGCGCGGCCGAAGATAGAAACAGAAACTTTCAGGCGGCTTTTCTCGTAATCAACTTCTTCCACCACGCCGTTAAAGTCGGCAAATGGACCGTCGTTAACACGTACCATCTCGCCTGGCTCAAACAACGTTTTCGGACGCGGCTTATCACCAACCTGCTGCAGGCGGTTCATAATCGCATCAACTTCTTTGTCGCTAATCGGTGCAGGACGATCGGACGTACCGCCGATGAAGCCCATTACGCGCGGCACACTGCGCACCAGGTGCCAGCTGGCGTCATTCATCACCATCTGAACCAGTACGTAGCCCGGGAAGAACTTGCGCTCGCTTTTACGACGCTGGCCACCACGGATTTCAACCACTTCTTCGGTTGGAACCATGACATCGCCAAACAGCTCTTCCATGTTGTGTAACTTGATATGCTCACGCAGCGACTGTGCTACGCGGCCTTCAAAACCGGAAAACGCCTGAACGACGTACCAGCGCTTCTTTGGAGCTTCAGACATCTCAGAACCTCAGGCCAGTGATAAACGATACCAGACGGACCAGAATACCATCCAGTCCCCACAAAATCAGTGACATCACGGCAGTCACCGCGGCAACGATTAAGGTGGTGTGCAACGTTTCCTGACGAGTAGGCCAGATCACTTTACGAACTTCAGTACGCGCTTCACGAGCGAAAGCCAACGTTGCTTTACCCTTAGCGGTCAGCAGGGCAATGCCAGCTGCTGCTGCAATCAGTACAACGACGGCCAATGCACGCAGCGGTAATGTTACTTCACGATAGTAGTAGTTACCCACGATGGCGACAACCAGCAGTAACGCCACACCTAACCACTTTATCGCTTCCAGGCCGCGCCCGCTGCCTTGAGCTTCGGTATTAGCACTCATAACCAACCTGCCACAATAAATCAGAAACACTTTTGCCCCGGATTACGAGGCAACCGAACCGAATAATACTGTCATACCCGCAGGTATAGGCGTAACTCGGCATATTATGTATGACGCCGTGCTACAGAGCCTGCCTCAGCAATGATTATGAATCATAATCACAGATGAGTCAGGTTCTATGTTACAGCGTGCAAAAAGGGCATCAAATGATGCCCTCTTCATGTGCGTTGCGTCAAATGTTATCAGCGATTAAGCGATAACTTTAGCAACAACACCAGCACCAACGGTACGGCCGCCTTCGCGGATTGCGAAACGCAGACCATCGTCCATTGCGATTGGCTTGATCAGTTCAACAACCAGTTTGATGTTGTCGCCTGGCATTACCATCTCAACGCCTTC
>NZ_JAPDNC010000022.1:0-49876 GCF_025947915.1 Erwinia sp. INIA01 | reverse complement strand
CATCAGCATCAGCATCAGCATCAGCATCAGCATCAGCATCAGCATCAGCATCAGCATCAGCATCAGCATCAGCATCGAATTAAATCCTGCGCACCTTACCCTTACTACAACGTCTTCAGCGGCAGATAAATATCCGTCACCAGTTCATGCTCCGGCACCTCATGCACAAAATTCATATAGTGCATATACAGCGGAAAATCACGCAGCTCCTCGCCGCTGGCGGGCAGCCAGTCGCGATACAGCTGCTGTGCCAGCTCGGTTAATGCATCGTGCGATCCGCAGTGGCGCAGCACCGCACAGCGACCGCCGGGGATCGTGCCGTTCACCACGCCAAATGGATTATCTTCCGGAATCGGTTCGGAAACCGATCCGCAGATATGAAACTGAAATACCTCTGGATCGGTGGTGGCCGGATCGTCCGGCGCAATGCCGAACGTCTGGCTGGTGAGTACCGGTGACAATCCGGTAGTTTTACGCCAGGCAATAAAGCGCGCCGCCGTTTCGTTAATACGCTCGTGCTGCCCGCGATGGGTCAGCATAGCGATCTGCGTTGCCGGAAATGTTTTAATTTCAACGGGCATTTTCTCTCTCCGTCTCAGATTTAGCTGTGGCATACGCTGGTGCCAGGTTACCCAGGCAGGCTGCAGGCGAAATTCACTCGGGGTCATGCCAAACATCTGCTTAAATGCCCGGCTGAACGACTCCGAATGCTGGAAGCCCGCATCCAGCGCGATATCAGTGATTTTTTCCGCAGAGTTGAATGCCAGCCGGTACGAAGCATGCTTCAGCCGCATCAGCTGAATATATCGCCACGGCGTTACCCCACAGCAGGCGGCGAACTGCCGGTGAAAGTGATACGGCGAAAAATGCGCCACCGCACTCAACTTTTCAAGCAGCAGCACATCGTCAAGATGGCGCTCAATATAGGCAAACACCCCGTCAAAGCGGCGGCGATACTCTTCAATTTTATCGTCTGGCATCACATTCTCCTTGAGCAACCACTATTCCACAGCCAGCGGGCGGTCAGCCTGACGGATCTTGCTGACATTGCGCCGGAAGCTGTTGCTGCTGAAGCTTCCACGCGGCCACTTCCTCATCCAGCCAGGCATTGAACAGCGCCACTTCCGCCGGTTTCTCAGCGTGCAGCGGCGTCACCCGCCAGTATGACCAGGGGTAGTCGCCACGAAAACGGGTCAGCTGTACCAGTTCACCGCGCAGCAGCGCATCCTGCACCAGCGTGCGCCTCTCCAGCGCAATGCCCTGCCCGCGCCTTACCGCCTCCAGAACCAGATTGGAGTCATTAATGCACAGCCCCGCAGGCAGGATTTCAGCACCAAGCCCGGCGCTGCTGCACCATGTTTTCCAGGACTCCGACGAGAAAATAATCTGACTTTCCGCCACGTCTTCCGGCGTGGCGGGCAGCCGTCCGCCGTTAAAGGTCGGTGAAGCCACCACAATTAGCTCGTCGCCAAAAAGATACCGGCACTCCACGCCCTGCCAGCCGCCATTGCCCATACGAATAACAATATCACTGGGATGTTCGGCGATATCGTTAACGGTCAGGCTCACCGTCAGGCGCAGGGTTATATGCGGGTGCAGCTGTCGAAAACGCTGTAGCCTTGGCGTGAGCCAGTGGTTGCCAAATGACGGCACGGTGGCGATGGTCAGTTCTGATTTCCGCGGATTAACCTGTACCAGGCGGGTGGCATCACTGATGCGGCTCAGCGCATCACGAATATGCAGTGCATACAGCCTGCCCGCCTCGTTGATCTGTAATCCACGACCGTGACGGATAAACAGCCTCACGCCGATCAGCTCCTCGAGCTGTTTGATCTGCTGGCTGATAGCCGAATGCGTCACGCAAAGCTCTTTTGCTGCCCGGGTCACGCTGCCCAAACGGGCAACGGCTTCCAGGCTGCGCAAACTGGCAATGGGGGGAAAACCTGACATCGGCAACTCCTGAATGATTATCCGGCGATACGGGTTAACTTATCATGCACCCCGCATTTTCAACAGGTTATCGGCGACTACCCCGCCACCCTGATGTAACCAAAACTGACCAAAGCCGTTAGAAAGCGCTGATTATCGCCCGGAAGAATTTACGGTAAGTTAAGGGTCTTAGCGAATGTGTAAACCCGGAGCGGTAATGAAACTGATTGGCATGATGGATTCCCCCTATGTGCGGCGCGTCGCCGTTTCACTGGCGCTGTACGACGTTGAATTTGAAAGCCAGACGCTTTCGGTATTCAGTACCTTTGAGGAATTTTCACAGCAGAATCCGGTGGTGAAAGCGCCGACCCTGGTGCTCGACGACGGCACCGCGTTGATGGATTCCACGCTGATTCTTCACTATTTTGAAGCGGTTGCCGACGCCTCGCACAAACTGCTGCCGCAGCGGCCGCAGGCTCTGGCAGAGGACTTAC
Organism: Erwinia sp. INIA01; assembly: GCF_025947915.1. Classification (NCBI taxonomy): domain Bacteria; kingdom Pseudomonadati; phylum Pseudomonadota; class Gammaproteobacteria; order Enterobacterales; family Erwiniaceae; genus Erwinia; species Erwinia sp. INIA01. The sequence continues at coordinate 47,453 of NZ_JAPDNC010000022.1, read as the reverse complement.
GGCTGCTCGGGTTGATCCTGGCGGCCAGCGAGAAAGCCGTGCAGCATGTGTATGAGCATCATCTTCGCCCGGCGGAGAAACAACATCAGCCGTGGATTGAACGGGTGACCCGGCAGCTGCTGGCCGCCTGCCGGGAATGGGATCGTGCACTTGAAAAACGTCAGTTCGGCGAAAAAGCCGATCAGGTGGCCATCAGCAGCACGGTGGTCTGGACCTTTATTCAGCAGATGATCCCTGCTGTGGTCGCGGCCGCTGAATTCCCGTCCATTCAGCGGGTCAACGCACGTTTTGAAACACAACCCGCGTTTCAACGCTATCCTCACGGCTGATCCCGTGCAGATACGGTGGCAAAGGTTTCATCCGCCGTTATCTGTCCTTGGCCGTTCCACGCAGAATCGCCTGTGCCAGCGCATCCGGGTGGGTGAGCGCGATCATATGCGGCGCATCGGCGATAACCTCCATGCTGGCTCCGGGGATTGCCAGCATCCCCTGCATCAGCTCGGGCGGCGTGGAGGCATCCTGTTCCCCGGCAATGATATGTGCCGGAACAGCAATTTCCGCCAGCCGGGTGCCGCTTTCAATAGCGGCCAGCGCCAGCCAGCCGGCATTCCAGTCGGTGACAAAGGCACGCTGCACGCAGTCCCGTGCATATCGCACCGCCCAGCCATTTACCGCTAAATCGTCCGGGCGGAACCAGCGCGTCAGGCTGGGTCCCACCTGGGCATCCATCCCCTGCTCTTCTGCTGCACCGGCACGCTGGCGGAAAGCGTCAAACGCCCAGGCGGTGGCAGCGATAATGGTCAGCGTCAGGAAGCGTTCCGGTGCCATTAAGGCCAGCTGCTGGGCAATCGAGCCGCCCAGCGACAAACCGGCGATATGCGCCTGGCGGATGCCAAGCCGATCCAGAACGGCGGCCAGATCCCGCGCATAATCCTGCAGACCGTTCGCGACAGGTGCCGCCGCCGCCGCACCGAAGCCCCGCAGATCGTAGGCAACCACCCGGAAACGCTCGGTAAGGAGTGGAATAACCTCCCGCCACATCCGCCAGTCCAGACCCAGGGCATGAACCAGTACCAGAACGGGTCGGTCGCCGCCGCTGTCATAAAGTCGGGTCTGGTGATCGTCCAGCGTAAATTTACCGGCGGTCAGCGGCTGAAAGCGGTCCATTTCGGTTAACGCCGTGCGCGTGGCGTTCAGCAGGTTCAGCGCGCGAGGATAGCCGACATACACCGAGGCATGTTCCGCCAGGGCAATCAGTTCGTCAGGATCGGCCCCCACGCGCAGCGCTGCCTCAAGGTGAATGCGCAGCTGCGGCTCCGCTCCCCCAATCGCGCCGAGCATCCCCAGAGTCACCAGTTCCCGATCCCGACGCGAAAGCGTAGAGGCGGCAAACACCGTACCAAAAGCATGTTCAATCAGCGTTTCCGCAATGATCGCCGAGGTTTCACTGACCCTGCTGACCGTCTGCTCGCCGCGAGGGCCATCAATGGCGGTTAATTCCTTCCAGCCGATTTGTTGATAATTCATCGTCGTATCCCCTGTTGTCATTCCGAGTACAGAGAGTGTATCTTTGCAAAATTGGTAAATGAACGGGCAAAAAACGATGATAGATTTCGAAAATTCGAAAATGGCAGGCTGGAAGGAAATTCCCGTTTTTCTTGCGCTGGCACGCCTGGGTACGCTGACGGCGGCCGCACAGGTGCTGCACATCGCCCCTTCCTCCGTGGCCCGACACATCGAGCAGCTGGAACAGGATCTCGGCACCGTACTGTTTCAGCGCAGCCCTCAGGGCTATGTTCTTACCGAAGCCGCACAGGCCATACTGATCCATGCAGAGCGTGCCGAATCCGCAGTGAATGACGCATTCCGACAGAGTTCCAGCTTCGCGCAGGAAGTATCAGGCACGGTGCGTATTGCACTGCCGGAGAATTTTGCCAACCATCTGCTGATCCCCGCGCTGCCCGATTTCCAGCGCCGCTATCCACAACTGCGTATAGAGCTGGCGACCAGCATGCGCATAGCCAACCTCACCCGGCGGGAGGCGGATATTGCCATTCGCCTTTCCCGGCCGCAGCACGGTCAGTTTATCGTTTCACGTATCGGCCAGATGACTACCCGCCTGTATGCCAGCGCCGCCTATCTGGCCAGGCACCCGACAGAAATAACGGCACAGGGTGCAGACCATCAGATGGTTGGCTGGGATGATACGCTCCAGGATATGCCGCTGCCGCAGTGGCTTGCGGGCCAGCTGCCATCCGCGCATTCTCCTTTTACCGCTTCAACGTTGCAGGGGCATTTGGAAGCCGCAATAGCCGGAGCTGGATTAACGGCGCTGCCCGATTTTCTTGCGGGTCAATTGATTCCGGTCGGCAAAGAGCGGCTCATTCAGGATATTTATCTGATTACCCACAGCGATGTTCGGCGCGTCCCGCGCATTGATGTGACCATGCTATTTATCCGGGATTTATTTGCAGAGTGGCATGAAAGGTTATTTGGCGGTAAGAATTAAACCGGCTGCTAATTCCCTGTAATCAGTAGGCCAATAATCCTGTCCCAGGGTTCAGGAATCCACACTCACCGTGTTTCTATTACCCACTGGTACTAATGTACAACGTTGGTTAAACATAAATTTACATTTATCTTTAACCGCGATTGATTTTCTGTACAATGACGCCAGATCTCTGCCCATGCCAACGTAATCATCTAATTACAGATGATTAATTTAAAAGTCAGGCATAGACTTCACTACGGAAATATTGATTAAGGAGAACACATTACATTTACGTGGTTTAAGTGATAGCCTGCCGCGCAACCACTTTGCACAATTAAAACACAGATCAAGTTACCTCAATAATACCTTTTCTGCCTTCAGGTAGCGGGATATTTCCGCTCGCCTTAAGGCCGGGAGTTTTATGGACGATACGCAGTTTTATTGAAGAGACGTCATTATTTATGAAAATTTTTTCTGTTTTAATCCTTAGCTTTTTACTGTGTTCTTGCTCGCTGAAATTGGGGAATGAAAAGAAAGGCGGTGCAATTGAATATTTTGAAAAAAATTACAGTACCCAAACCCGCATGCCGTTTCCGGGCGGTGGCGTTTACCTGAATATGGAGCGCTATCTCTATCCGATGGTGGTGAAGTATTGCTACAACCAGAACGCGCGGCTGATCGAAAACTGGTGCGTTGACCAGAATCAAAAGCCGCTGTTCCGCCTTACCAACACCCCGAGCGGCACGGTGCCGGTCTATGTAAACGGCACCTCGTTCAACACTCCAATGGCCAGCTTCCTTGTCATTATTGAGCGAAGTGACTCAATGACCGATGCAGAATGGCTGGCGGCAGCGATCAATAAATACGAATTCGATCCCCAGAAAATCACCGCCGGCATTCAGGCGCAGAAGGAATAACCCGCGTTTGATTATCCCGTGTGCAGCAGTCTGGCAAGCCGCTGCTGCACATCAACACAGCCCGTCAGCACCAGGTTTCCATTCAGCAGGCCGTTGTCTTCAAGAAACGCATTACTTTTCCCTCCCGCTTCTTCAATCAGCAGCATTCCCGCCAGCGCATCCCAGCTGTTCATATGCGCTTCGTAGTAGGCATGTACCTGCCCGGCGGCGACATGTGCCAGCATCAGCGCCCCCGCCCCGAAGCGACGATACTCAATGCCAGCGTTAAGCAGCACGTCAATGGTGCGGCTGTAGCTTTCCACCGGCGCGCGGCTGGAGCGGCCCAGCCCCACGACCACCGCCTCCGCCTCCGGCTCACGCAGGCGCAATCGTTTCTCATTGAGGAAAGCGCCCTGCCCCCTGCGGGAAAAGAAAAACTCATCACGATCCGGCGCGTAAATAACCCCCATCTCGATGACATTTTTGCGGACGTAAGCCAGTGAGATGCACCAGTAATCCATACCAAGAATATAGTTAGTGGTGCCGTCAATCGGATCGATCACCCAGATCCCCTGCTCCCCGCCCTGCAGACCGCTCTCTTCGCCGAGAAAACCGTCTTCAGGCCGATGCGCCTGCAGCCACCCTTTGATTTCCTCTTCCACAAACAGATCCGCATGGGAAACAAAATCCTGGCGGGCCTTTTTGTCAACTTTTAGCCCCGCATCCCGCAGCACCTGCGCCTGCTTACCCAGTTGTCGAATCAACGTACACAATGACTGTTGCTGCTCTTCGGTCATGCCTTGCCCTTATATGATGGATGGCGACGTGCGCCGGTGAATAAGTGCCACCTTCACCCAGAGGGTACGTGAAGGTCGTTGCGGGTCGCTGGCTCTTTCCAGCAGGCAGGAGAGAGCCTGGTGGGCAATTTCAGCGACGTCCTGATGAAGTGTGGTGAGCTGATAACTAAACTGCGCGGTCTGCGGCGTGTTGTCGAAGCCGATCAGCTGAAAATCTTCCGGGGCCTGCCTGCCGCGCTGTTTCATACCGTCAAGAAAACCCAGCGCCAGCTGCGCGTTCGCGCAAAAGACACCCAGTGAGTCAACGTCCTGCCCGGCTGCTGCCCGCAACCCTCCGTCATAGCCCTCTTCCGGCGCGATCAGCGGCAGTAAATCACATTCGGTATCAATGCCCAGATCGGCCAGTGCCAGCCGGAATGCTTCACCGCGCATCCTGCCCGCCCAGGTGGAATCCTGATTATTTAACCAGCCAAATCGTCGGCAACCGGCCCGATACAGCTGTTCCGCCGCAAGGATTGCGCCCGCAGCGTTATCCGAGCAAACGTAATCCACAAACGGGATATCCGGCTGGCGGTTAATGCCCACCACCGGGATCTGTTGTTCAACGCATTCATTCACCAGCGCTTCCGGCGGCTTACCGGAAGTGACGATCACTCCGGACACCCGAAACTGCGTGAAGCGGCGCAGCGTTTCGGCCAGATCCGCTTCACTGCGAATTTCGGCCACCAGCGCCTGAAAGCCGCGCCGCTGAATTTCACTGAGCAGCCCGTCCAGCAGGCTGCTGCGAAACGGATCGCCAATGCGCGAAACAATCACCCCAATCAGATGGCTGCGTCGCCGGTTCAGCCCCTGAGCCAGAAAATTCACCTGATAGCCCAGCTCTTCTGCGGCGCGCAGCACCCGTTCCCTCGCTTCCGGCGAGATACTGCCGTTGTTGCTCAACGCTCGGGAAACCACCGCACGCGAAACACCCGCGCGGCGGGCAACGTCCTGAGCGGTAACGCTCTGCTTACGTAACGACGATGTCAAAACGGGTTCCCTCGCAAAAAAGTTTTCGCCCTTAATTAAATTGTCACAAAGACACGACAAAGTAGGCTCACATAATGTCGAGCCAACATTGCATTTTTTTTACATCAAGATGAACACGTGTTCACAGAAGCAAAAAAATGCCAGCAAACAGAGATTGCGGAAACGGACATGAGTTATTTAACTATCTCCCGGCTGAAAATCAGCTACGGTGAAAAAGTGGTGCTGCAAAATATCGATCTGGCCGTAGAGAAAGGCGAGATGATCGCCCTGCTCGGCCCGTCCGGCTGCGGTAAAACCACCTTATTAAATGCGCTATGTGGATTTATTAACGTTAACGCTGGCGATATTTCGATTGCCGGTAGAGATATTACCCACAGCGCGCCGGAACAGCGCAATATCACCATGGTATTTCAAAGCTATGCGCTTTGGCCGCATCTGACGGTAGCAAAAAATATCGGCTACGGCCTGAAACTGCGGAAATGGCGGCGTGATGATATTGACCGCCGGGTCAACGAACTGCTGCACATCGTGAATTTAAGCGGCCTGGCGGAGATGAAAGTGACCGAACTGTCCGGCGGCCAGCGGCAGCGCGTGGCACTGGCACGGGCGCTGGCCATTGAACCGGACGTGCTGGTGCTGGACGAACCGTTATCCAATCTGGATGCCAAAGTCCGCCTTAACGTGCGCCATGAAATAAAAGCGCTGCAAAAGAAACTGGGCTTTACCTCATTAATTGTCACCCACGATCAGCAGGAAGCGCTGGTGATGGCCGACCGCATCGCGGTATTGAACCAGGGCAAAATTGAACAAATTGGTACGCCGGAAGATATTTATCAACGCCCTGCGACGCCGTTCGTCGCCGATTTTATGGGTGCCGATAACAAATTATCCTTCAACGATATTCAGGCCAGTGCAGACATGGCTCTGCATATTAACGGCAATTATTTATCCGCCTCCAGTCAGCAGCAAATCGTTTATTTCCGCAGTGCCGATGCCGGTCTGTCTGAATTAAATTGCACGCCGCAAGACAGCGGCCTGACCGTCGAGGGCGTAGTTGAGCAAAGCGCGTTCCTTGGCAATTTATATCGCCACAGCGTGCGCTGTAATAACCATCTGCTGCTGGCAGATGCCGGTATCTGCTGGCCGCCGCAAACGCCGGTCAGACTGCACGTTCCGGCTTCGGCACTGCACGTTTTTACTTCATCTCATGTTCGTTAATTCCATCGTTTTCATCCTGGGGAAAAACCATGTTTACTAAAAGCAAAGCGGCCGTTGTTGTTGCCCTGTTTTTGAGCTACGGCGCACAGGCCGAAACCATCCTGAACGTCGCCACCGCGGGCGATCAGAATATGGTGGACTACGTTAAAACCTGGCTGGGGCCGAAGTTCGAAGCCGCGCATCCGGGGGTTAAGGTTCAGGTTGTGGGTACGGGTCCTGGCGATGCCGGATCGAACAAAATCATTGAAAAGCTGAGCGCACAGAAAGAAAGCGGCGCGAAAACCTGGGATATCGACGTTGCCGTGGTGCATCAGAAAGCCGGTGGCGAACTGGTGGAAAAAGGGCTGCTGGAGAAATATCGCCAGCAGATTAAAACCGGCTCGATGGTGACCGCCGACAACGCAAAGAACGCGCTGGGTGTTAACGTGGACGGCTACGTCATGCCGATGTTCCTGAGCCAGACCGCCATCGCCTGGAACAGCGACACGGTGAAAACGCCACCGGCATCCTACGATGAGCTGGTTGCCTGGGCGGCAAAAAATCCGCAGGCGTTCGGCTATAACGGTATTAAAAACGGCATGTCCGGCGTCAGCTTCGTCGCAGGCTGGATTTACGCCTACGGCACCGATGCGCAGCGCCTCTCCTCTCTGCCTTATGACAAAGGCGTGGAGAAAAACTGGGGAGAAGCCTGGCAGAAGCTGAAGGCGTTTAACAAGAACGTGACCTTTACACCGGGCAACGCAGGTACGCTGGATATGCTGAGCCGTGGTGAAATCAGCATGGGCCCGGTGTGGGTGGATATGTTCTACAGCTGGAAAGATCAGGGCAAGCTGCCACCGTCAATCAAGCTTTCCCTGCTGGCACCGGGTATGCCGGGGCAGCCGATGTACTACGTCACGCCAGCAAAAGCGGCTCAGCCGCAGCTGGCTCGGGAATTTATCGAACTGGCCACCAGCCCGGAAATCCAGGCAGAAGGCATTGTGAAGCAGTTTAACTGGTATCCGGGCATTGATGCCGAGCACGTAAAACCGAAGCTGGATGCGGCCACGTGGCAGAAGCTGTTTGCTGAAATCTCCCCGCAGGCGCTGGCAGAATACGGTAAGAGCTTCCCTATCACTCCGTATTTTGACGACATCAAAGAAGGCTATGAGAGCCAGGTTTCTAACTGATTGACTTCTGATGCTCAGGTGCGGCCTGCCGCCCTGAGCTTTTCTACTTGCTGATGTCAGGTTTGCTATGCGTATTTCGCTGAAATATTTGCTGCTGGTCGCCCCGGCGGCGCTGATGATTGCCGTGCTGTTTCTCTATCCGCTCGGTTTTTCGCTGATTGCCGCCTTTACCCGCGATGCACACGAATTCACCTTCGACCATTTCCGTAAGGTTTACTCGCTCTATTCCGGCGATATTCTGTTTACGCTGGTTATCGTGCTGATTTCCGTCGCCCTGCTGGCGCTGTTCTCCATCACGCTGTCGGCGGTGATTACCTTATCGCCCTGCCGCCCGATTGTGCGTACGCTGGCGTTTTTATACCGCCTGCCGCTGTTTATTCCCTTTATCGTTGCCGCGCAGATGATGCGCACCTTCCTGGCAAAAAACGGCCTGATGAACAACGCGCTGGTTTCTGCCGACCTGCTGACCCCGCTGGAAACCGTCTCCTGGCTGGGATGGAAGGGCATTATTATTACCTTTGTCTGGAAGCAGCTGGCGTTTGCCACTCTGCTGATTTGCGGCGCGATGGCCGCACTGGATCAGCCGCAAATTCTGGCGGCACGCAATCTGGGCGCTTCCCGCCCGCGTATTCTGTTTGACATTATTCTGCCGCAGGTGCTGCCAGCTATTGGCGTGGCCCTGGTACTCTCCACCGTCACTATGATGTCGGTGCTTTCCGTTCCAATGATGATCGGCACCGGCACGCCGACGATGATCACCGTGGATATGGCCTTCCGGGTGAATTCCTACAGTGACTACGCCGTGGCTAACGCGCTGGGCGTGGTATCGCTGCTGATTTGTGGCGCGCTGTCCTGGTTTTATCTGCGCCACAGCCTGCGCCAGAAAGGAGGCGAAGCATGAAAGACGTTATCCTGAAAGACGCAGCAATTCCGTTGAAAAAACGCAGGCGATTTGGCCTCAGCCTGCCGCTGCAAACGCTGCTGCTGGTATTTATGCTGCTGATTATGGCAGGGCCGCTGCTTAACCTGCTGATCTGGACGGTGGCGGAAAGCTGGTTCTTCCCGCACAGCCTGCCCAGCCAGTGGGGACTGAAATACTGGTATCAGGTGTTCAGCCCGTACAGCGATGTTTCGGGATCGCTGCTGACCAGCGTGTTTATTGCCGTGCTGTCAGTACTGGTGTGCCTGCTGATTTCTATTCCGGCTGGCTATGCGCTCTCGCGCCGGGCGATGCCGCTGCGGGTGGCGTTTATGCTGCTGTTCCTGATCCCTCAGGCTTTCCCCAATCTGACGGTGTATATGAACATCGCGCGGCTGTTCTATCAGTGGGGGCTGAACGGGACGATTGCAGGCGTGGTGCTGGTACACAGCGTTCACGGTCTGATGTATTCGGTGTGGATCTGCGTAGCGGCCTTTGCCGCCGTTGATCCGCTGCTGGCTCGCGCCTCGCGTAATCTCGGTGCCGGACCCGTTTACACCTTCTGGCATATCGTGCTGCCGCAGGCGGCACCGGGGATTATCGCCGCCAGCATTTTTGTTTTTCTTGAATCACTGGACGAGTTCACCGGCACCTTCTTTGTTGGTGCGCCGGATATCTCCACCCTGCCGCTGCTGCTGTTTAACGCCAGCATGTCGGGTAACTACCAGATATCGTCGATTACCGCGCTGATTCTGCTGGTGCCGTCTTTACTGTTTATGCTGGTGATCCACAAATTTATGCGGCCGGAAATGCTGTCGAAGATAGGTAAATAGCAGGCGGGATAAAACATCGCCCCGACGGAACAGATTCCGACCGGGGCGAAAGAGTGATACTTAACGCTTAACCAGCGTGTTTCTTTTGCCGGGCTAATGCAAACCCGGCAATGTTTTTATTCTCTCCAGCCCAGACCCGGCGCAACGTGCTTCAGAATCGACTCAATCACGTGCACGTTATAGTTCACGCCCAGCTGGTTTGGCACGGTCAGCAGCAGCGTGTCGGCTTCGGCAATCGCCTCATCCTTCTCAAGCAGCTTGATCAGTTTGTCCGGCTCGGCGGCATAGCTGCGGCCAAAGATCGCCCGGGTTTTCTCATCCAGATAGCCGACTTTGTCGCCCTCTGCACCGCTGTTACCGAAGTAGGCGCGGTCCATATCGTTAATAAGCGCAAAGATGCTGCGGCTGACCGACACGCGCGGTTCGCGGGTGTGCCCTGCTTCCTTCCACGCTTCACGGTAGGCGCGGATCTGTTTCGCCTGCTGAATATGGAACGGTTCGCCGGTTTCATCATCCTTCAGCGTTGAGCTTTGCAGGTTCATCCCCAGCTTTGCCGCCCAGACGGCGGTGGCGTTAGAGCCTGCGCCCCACCAGATGCGCTCGCGCAGCCCTTCAGAGTAAGGTTCCAGGCGCAGCAGTCCCGGTGGGTTCGGGAACATTGGCTGTGGGTTTGGCTTACCGAAGCCTTCACCGCGCAGCACGTCCAGCAGCTCTTCGGTATGGCGGCGCGCCATATCCGCTTCGGTTTCACCTTCGCCAGGCTGGAAGCCAAAATAGCGCCAGCCGTCAACGACCTGCTCAGGGGAGCCACGGCTGATGCCCAGCTGCAGGCGTCCACCGGAGATTAAATCAGCCGCACCGGCATCTTCAGCCATATACAGCGGGTTCTCATAGCGCATATCGATCACGCCAGTACCAATTTCAATTTTTTTGGTTTTGGCACCCACTGCGGCCAGCAGCGGGAACGGCGCGCTCAGCTGACGGGCAAAGTGATGCACGCGGAAGTAAGCGCCGTCGGCACCCAGCTCTTCAGCTGCGACCGCCAGGTCGATGGATTGCAGCAGCGCATCAGCGGCTGAACGGGTTCCGGACTGAGGTGAAGGTGTCCAGTGACCAAATGACAGAAATCCAATCTTTTTCATAATCGTTACCTTCCGCGTGAAATTTAAGATGCTGTATCAGTGTATGCATTGATAATAAATCTCATGCAGCACGCAGCGCAAACCGTCATTTTTCGTCATCAACAACAAAAAATTTCAACAAGTGGAAAATGTCGCCGCCACGACTCCGGTTGATGTCCGGGGAGGAAGGAACTCAGGAACAAAGCGCGGATTGCCGCGAACCCGATAGGCTGTCTTACTTTTCCCACAGCTCACGCAAGCGCGCACCCAGAGCGTTGAAATCCTGTTGATGAGTGTCAGGAAAACCACTGGTTGACGTTTCGATGTTATGCATTAAGGCCGCCTCGCAGGTGGCATCATCGTTACGACAGGCCAACTCGTTCCCGTCTTCGTTATCTTTATAACTTGAAGCGTAAACAATGAACGTCTTCAATAATGGGCGCACTTTGATTTTGGCAATATTTTCAACGGAGATGGTTTTCGCTTTCAGCAACGGATTGCCAATGAGATTAAGAGTAAAGTTATTAAATACCTCTGGCCGGAACATGGATGATGTCAAAAAACACTTGCTCATTGACGGTATCCCCAACGTATAGGTGCCCACCTGACAAATAGCATCAATACTGTCGCCTTTACCTAACTCCAGATAAACAGGATCGTTTTTATTGATCTGCAAATGGATCCCCTCAAGGGCACTCACTCGCGACACACTATCAACGGCAACGATATAGCCATTGCCAAAGGCATTTTCATTGATGGAGCTAATCTCCCCTTTAATACGAATACTGTGATTGGTGTATTTCTTCTTAGCGGCCAGTTCGTTACGTTCGTATGCGGCGCGGATCTCGCTGGGTTTCAGCGGGCCGATAAAGTAGGCGTCGAAAGCGGAGGGTTTATCGTGTTTAAACAGTTCGGCCTCAAAGCGGGCGGCCTGCAACATATAGTTATCGAATGCGTCGTTATTGCGGGGTTTGAGAAAGTCCGATTCATCTGCACTGGCAAAACCCGAGCAGATTAACAGCAAGGGCAACGCTAACTTCTTTAGCATGAGATCATCCCAGAAGGTAATAAGGTCAATAAAACGTGTTGTTTTTAATATTAAAAAAGGCCCGCACATTGCTGCGCGAGCCTGTATATATTGCCTGAAAAAATTATTTCAGACGATAAGCAACAACGCTGTCACCCTGCTGGGTGCCCAGCGAACCGTGACCACCCGCAGCGATAACGACGTACTGTTTGTTATCGCTACCCATATAGGTAGCTGGCGTTGCCTGGCCACCGGCAGGCAGCTCGGTCTGCCACAGCAGTTCACCAGTGTTGATATCGTAGGCGCGGAAGAAGTTATCCGCCGTTGCGCCATGGAACACCACATCACCAGCCGTGATCAGTGGACCACCGTGCGCCACCATGCCCATAGGGAAACCGATTGGGAAACGGCCCGGTAGGAAGGTGGTGTTCAGGTTTTTAGTGGTACCAACACGGCGCAGCCATTCGGTTTTGCCCGTCGTCAGATCCACACCGACCATACGGCCCCACGGTGGAGCAATACACGGAATGCCCAGGTTTGAAGAGAGCTGCTGGATATGAATCGCGTAATCACCCTGGAAGTTTTCGTTCCAGTACGGCGTACCGTCTTTGGTGAACAGGCGCTTGTCGGCCGTTTCTGGCGTACGTTTGATCAGGTTGTACTTATAGGCCAGACGAACCGGTGAAGCAATCAGGATCTGGCGCTCAGGATCGACCGCCACAGAACCCCAGTTGAACACGCCAATATTGCCCGGGAAGACGATTGAACCGCGTTCGGTCGCTGGCGTCCACGGATTACCGTCATAGCGCAGCGATTTGAAATCAATACGGCAGGCCATCTGATCGAACGGCGTCAGGCCCCACATCGCTTTTTCAGTCAGCGGGTCCGGAATGAAGTTCAGTTTTGACACTGGCTGAGTGGCAGAGAACTTCTCGCCTGGCACACCGCCTTCCGTAGACACATCCACCTGATTAATCGGATACACCGGCTGGCCGGTCAGGCGATTAAGAACAAACAGGTTGCCGGTTTTCGTCGGCAGGATCACGACAGGCTGTTTCTGGCCCTGATAGTCGATATCCAACAGCGAAGGCTGAGACGGGTTATCGCGGTCCCAGAGATCGTGTTTAGAGGACTGGAAGCGCCATTTGAACGCACCGGTTTTCAGATCCAGCGCCACCAGGGTATCGCGGAACTTCTCGGTGTTACTGTCGGCATTACGCTCAATACCCAGCTCATCCGGGGATGCGTTACCAAACGGCACGTAGACCAGACCGTTTTTCAGGTCAGCGCTCAGCGTGCCCCAGGCAACCGGCGTATCCTGCGGATAGGTTGCGTCAGCAGCGATCGGCTGGGTCAGCTCCGGGTTAGCCGGGTCAAAGTTCCACACCAGACGGCCAGTAATCACATCATAGGCGCGGATCACGCCTGACGGGTTGCCGCTGTTGTAGCCGTTGTCCATGACGGAACCGCCAACAATCACCAGATTACCCGCTACCAGCGGTGCAGCCGTCTGCATCAGCGCGTGTGGACGGATGGTGCCCATGTTAGCACGCAGATCCACCACGCCGCCGTTGCCGAAGTCAGCACACAGCTTGCCGGTATCCGCATCCAGCGCCACCAGACGTGCGTCCGTGGTCGCATTGAAGATGCGTTTACGGCAGATTGCCGGGCTGGCTGCGGTGGTATCGGCCGGGGACACAGAACCATCGTAGTAGCTCACGCCGCGACAGGTCTGGTGCTGCTGCAGATAAGACGGATCTTTCGCCGGCTGATATTTCCACTTCAGCTCGCCCGTTTCCGGGTTAAGCGCATGGACTTCGTTATGCGGCGTACAAAGATACAGTGCGCCGTTCACCTTCAGCGGCGTCGCCTCGAAGGTGTATTCGCTGGCGTCCTGGGACGGATCGCGCAGGTCACCGGTGTGATAGGTCCAGGCCACGTCCAGTTTATTAACGTTATCTTTGGTGATCTGGTTTAACTGGGAAAAACGCAGGCCGTCGGTCGTACCGCCGTAGGCTGACCAGTCATTTTTTGCCAGCTCGGTCTGCACAGGTTTGCGCTCGTTGGTGATATCACCCGCTTTCGGCAGCGGATCGTAGAACATCATGCCGACGACCAGGGCCACGATCAGAATCAGGGTGGTCCCCAGGAAAGGATGGAAACCGCGGGCGCGGCTGCCCTGCTGTGCTTTATACAGCGGGCGGACAACCCACGGCATCGCCAGCCACAGACCTATCAGGCCAATGATGTCGCCGCGTGGAATCCACTGCCACTTATCAAAGCCCACTTCATAAATCATCCATGCAAGGACAATCCACATCAGTACGGCATAGATAGACAGCGCGATTTTTTTGTTCAAAAACAGTGTTACTGCGGTCAGCAACAGTCCCAGCGCCATAATGACGTAGAACGGCGTTCCCCCGACCATCAGCAACTGACTTCCCATGTACAGCATGGCGATCCCGACGATCGCGATGACTATACTGGTTAGCTTATTAACCATGATAATCCCTCAATGTGTTGCGAAAGTACTCAATAAAATTTACGTAGACTTACAGTAAACGCACATTAATTTAACTAAAAAAATAAGATAAAAAAACAATTTAATTTTAGTAATACCCGTAAACAATTCCGCAACGGAATTATTTTTATCGAAAGAGCAGTTTTAAATATCACCCAGCAGTTTATTTTTGGAATTTAAATCCAAAAACTTCGCCATACGTTGCAGGCTTTACCTGGGTTTTGCGAACGGCCTCGATTGTTAACAATTTATGTCAAAACCCGGGCCAAAAATCCCTGACACTCCCGTTATCCTCGCCGTGAGCAATATTTATCCACAACACTTGCAAGTACGAAAAACATCGTACACAATAAGAGCCGCAAAAATGAGATTCAGGGACGTCAAACGCAGGGCAATACACTGCCTCACCGAGGGAGCATACGATCACCAAACCCGGGGCAATATTGATGTGAAAAACCTGTTTGCAACCGGGCAAGTCAGTGAAGCATGGGTCATTGACCTTATCGGCGGTACATCCGGTGAACATTACCAGTGCTCGCCGCATCATCAGGACAGCAGTATTGATGTCCACATTTTTAAACCCTGGCGGCTGGGTCAACGCTGGTATGTGAAATTCTTTTTTTTAGAACCGGACATCATTTTTATTAGCGTACATATCTGCACAGCAGGAGAACGATCATGAAGATTGTGAAAGAAGGCGATACACGAAACGTCCTGTGCCATAACTGCGGTAAATCAACGGCAACCTATCTGCTGCGTGATGTTGATTTCAGCGATCGCAGCGGCGCGGTTAAAAATATTCTGGCGGCCGTCTGTAACGGTTGTCAGCAGGTCGTTTCTATCCCGGCACAGTGCACGCCGCAGATCAAACAGGCGTTTGATCAAAACCGGCAGCCGCTGGAAGTCAGAGTTCCGGCGCACTTTCTGGATATTCTTAACGTCGCGACACAGAAGATCGACGAATCCCTTGGCGAGGAGTTTAGCAAGATGCTGATCCTCTATTACCTGCATGCGCTGATCAGCGGACGCTATACAAAGGATGAACTGAAATCGCTGTTAAACAGCGAACTGGCACAGGCGAAAGCATCAAAACGTCTGTCGATGAAGATCAGCCCCCGGCAAATGGCAGAGCTGACGGCCCTGATGCAGCAGCAAAACCTCAGCAAAATATCGGATGTGGTGAAAGCGGTGATCCTGAAAATCAATCAGGATCTGGTACAGGAGAAAAACCTCAGCGGCCTTGCTGAGCTGCGCAACGTGGCCGCGGCATTTTGCTGACAGGCTGCTCTACGGCCCTGTGTCTTAACCCTTTTACAGACGCGGTGCCCTGCCCGTCCACGCTGCCAGCGGCGGTAGCTCCAGACTGCTGCGGAAATCCGCGCCGCGATAGTCCTCATCCAGCAGCTGCCTTTTGCGCAACTCAGGCAGCAAGCCATTAAGCAGCAGATCCTGCTGCTCCGGCTGCCCCAGCCCGTGCAGTGAGATCACGTCGAGCACGCCGACGCGGTAGCGCTCCTCAATGGCATCGGCCAGCGATTCAGGCGTCCCGGCCACAAACCAGTGCCCGGTTTCCTCTGCGGCAATAATCAGCTGGCGCAGGGTATGCCCTTCGCGGGCAAAACGAGTGAAAATCTCGGCCCGTCCACGACGCCGGTTAACCCTGGCCAGCTCCGGCAGCCGGTGTGAAGGAATCGTGCCATCCAGCGGTAAATCGTGCAGATCAACGCTGCCGCCGAGCATATCCGCCAGCCGCAGGCGGCCGCGCTGATAATCGATGCGCTGGTGCTTCTCTTCCAGCCTGCGTGCCACATCCGCCGGGCTTTCACCGATGATCGAATGGAACGAATTCATGATTAACGGGGCAGAAGGCCGTTCGAATTGCTGCGCACGCTGACGTACATCGCTGACAAAAGCCTGTGCGGCACTCAGCGTAGGCTGCGAAGTGTAAATGACCTCAGCATAGCGCGCACCCAGTGTGATCCCGGCCTCCGACTGTCCGGCCTGGAACTGTACCGGTCGGCCCTGCGGCGGCGGCGGCACGTTTAGTGGCCCGGCCACCTGGAAGAAATCACCGCGATAGTTCGCCGGATGCAGCCTGGTGTGATCAACTTTCGCACCGCCGCTGGACAGTCTGCTAACGGCAGCCGGATCATTAGCGTCAAAAAGCGCGTTGATCACTTCAATAAATTCGGTGGCGCGCGCGTAGCGGCTTTCCGGCGAGGGCAGTTCACCGCCGCCAAAATTTTCCTCGCCGACAGATGAGGTGACGGCGTTCCAGCCTGCACGACCGCCACTGATATGATCCAGCGTGCCAATTAATCGGGCAAGATTGTAAGGGTGCTGAAAGGTGGTGGTCACGGTGGCAATCAGGCCAATCTGTCGCGTCACCTGGCTTAGCGCCGCCAGGACGACTATCGGGTCCTGGCTACCGGTGATCCCCGCCAGCCCGGCAGGATCGCTTTGAAGCAGATCGGCGGTAAACAGTCCGGTGATTTTTTCGCGTTCGGCAATTTTTGCCAGCGCCACGGCGCGATCGAT
This sequence comes from Erwinia sp. INIA01, assembly GCF_025947915.1. Taxonomy (NCBI): domain Bacteria; kingdom Pseudomonadati; phylum Pseudomonadota; class Gammaproteobacteria; order Enterobacterales; family Erwiniaceae; genus Erwinia; species Erwinia sp. INIA01. The sequence continues at coordinate 30,894 of NZ_JAPDNC010000022.1, read as the reverse complement.
GCCGTAAGTCACCGGTGAATCGGCAGCGGCATAAATCGCACTGCTCGCGCCCACCAGCGTTTTTAACCGTCTTTTCTCTCCACCAGCCACCGTCTTCCCCTTATTTATCACCCTGTTCAGAGGGTTAAAACATAGCGGGATGGTATTTTAGCGCCACCAAGAAAAATGAATGTCGATGGGCGAAATTCAGCTAAAGGTACGTTATCCGCGCAGGGATTTTGGCGAAACACCAAATTTTTTGCGAAAGGCGACAGAAAAATGCGCCGGGGTGTAGCCCACGCTGTAAGCCGCCGTGGATACGCTGACTTCCCCTTCGGTCAGCATCCGCCACGCGGTATCCAGCCGCAGATTTTGCAGATACTCAAACACGCTTTCACCGAACTGACGGCGGAATCCGACGGTCAGCTTACGGGTGTTAAACCCTACGCTCAGCGCCAGTTCAGCCAGCGACGGCGGGTTAAGCATGCGTTCCGCCAGCAGCTTTCTCGCCAGATGCAGCTTGTCGATATCGCTGTTCGACAGGCGCAGCGAACCTACTTCCTGTACCGGCCGTGAGATCAAAGAATCCAGCGCGTGGGCCATAATTTCCAGCGCCTTACCGGAAAGGAACAGCGCTCTGGACAGTCCCTGCATCGGGCAGGTCGCCACCTGGGCATGCAGCGATTTGATGGTGGCGGACGCCTCCAGCACCAGCAGGCGCGGCCCGCTGAAGCGCCGGGACTGAAAAGATGCCTCCAGCTGCTGTTGAAATTCACTGTCGATATGGTTGGCGACGGCGGCTGGCGTCAGGGCGATGGTGGTGTAATCCAGCTGTCGGCCAGGCTCGAAGCGCTGGCGGCTCTCCCCTTCCTGCTGATTCCACACCGCGCAAACGCAGGGACCGGTGATGTGCTGCCTGCCGGAACCGGGCAGATCGCAAAGCAACTCTCCTCGATCGACGACGATGAGCTTCAGGCCCGGTACTAGCTGTTCCTGTAACCATTCGTCTTTCTCAGGCCGCAGCGAACCGCTGCTCATGGCAATGGTGCCGTCAAACATGGCGTGGCTTGCAGGTAGAGGAAGCGCGCTTTCAGGCACGCTGTCGCTGAACTTGTTCATGGCACTGTCCGTTAATTTAGGCGGGTTTTCACCGGGCGTGGCAATCACCTAATGAAATCGATTCTCATTCTCACATTACCAGCCTCACCGCGTGCCGTCCACCTCAAGACGAAAGTCTTTTTTTGGTAACCTTATAATTAACATGCCTTTATTGACCGTAACCGCGTTCAAAAATCGAAAGAAATAGTCGCGCCAGCGAAAGCCTCCGGCGTTGCCGAAAATCCCCCTCTGGCGAGAATAGTCAGCGCTTATTTCACAGTAAAAGCCGGGGAGGCTCTGGTGTCTGACTATAACAAACATAAATTTTCAACGATCGCCGCCTGCGTGGCCCTTGCCACGCTCGGTTTGTCAGCGACACTCCGGGCGCAGCAGCCCGCCGATGAACAAACGCTGACGGTGACCGCCGACGACAGCGCAAAGCCGAACGAAGGCTATGTGGCAAAACAGAGCCGAACCGGCAGCCGTACCAACAGCTCGGTGGTCGCCACACCGCAGTCGCTGAGCGTGATCGGTCGCGATGAGCTGACCGACCGTAATGTGCAAACCACCACCGAAGCGCTGCGCTACACACCCGGCGTTTTTACTTCTACATCGGCAATCAACTCTCGTTTTGACTACTTCAGCATTCGCGGCTTTGATGCCACGCTGAACGGCGCGCTGCTGGACGGCCTGCGATCCACTTCAGCACAGTCCTACGTTCGCTATCAGCCCTACGGTATGGAAAGCATCGACGTGCTGCGCGGCCCGGCCGGGTTCATGTACGGCAGCGGTTCACCCGGTGGCGTGGTTAACGCCGTCAGTAAACGCCCCACCGAAGATTCTCGCCACGAAGTGGGCGTTCAGGTGGGCAATCACGGCCGCTATCAGGGGCAGTTTGATGTGTCTGGTCCGGTGACCGATGATAAATCCGTGCTCTATCGCGTCGTTGGCGTCGGCCGCGACAGCAATACCCAGTTCAACAACGTGCCGGACGACACGATGTATCTGGCACCATCGCTGACCTGGAAACCAAATACCGATACCTCGCTGACGCTGCTCTCTTCATTCAGCCGCGACACCTTTGGCCCGCCGCGCAGCTACACGCCGATTTACGGTACGCTGCTGAGCAACCCGAACGGAAAAATCCCGCGCAACCAGTACCTCGACGGCAGTAATCTCGACAACCACATTACCCAGTTCAACGTCGGCTATGAGCTGGATCACCGCTTCGATAATATCTGGTCGGCGCATTCCGCCGCGCGCTACAGCTATACCGATCTGCTGACACAGACGTATTCCGGCGCGGGGCTGGATACGGATATGCGCACGCTGAAACGCAGTGCCTACCAGTTCGGCATTATCGGCAAGATTCTGGCGACGGATAACAACCTTAAGGCCGAATGGGATGCGGGCCCGGTGCGCGGCACCTCGGTGGTGGGCGTGTCCTATCGCCGCACCGGCGAGGATTACTACCTGAACTACGGTGCTGCGCCGTCAGTTGATATCTACAACCCGACCTACGGTGGGCGCTTCACCACGCCAGCGACCACGTTCACCAGCACCTATCAGACCGCCGATGAAACCGGGGTGTATCTCAGTAATACGCTGGCACTGGCCGAAAGACTGATGCTCGACCTCTCCGCCCGCGAGGACTGGGCGTCGGTCCACACCGCTAACCGGGTGAGCAACACCAGCACCGATCAGGACGATCACCACTTCACCTGGCGCGCGGGACTAACGTGGCTGACCGATATCGGCGTGGCCCCGTACGTCAGCTACACCACCTCGTTCGCGCCGGTACTGGGCACCAATAAGCTGACCGGAGCCACCTTCAAGCCGACCACCGGTAAACAAATTGAAACCGGGGTGAAGTATCAGCCGGAAAGCTTCGACGGCCTGTTTACTCTGGCGTGGTTCGATCTCAAACAGGACAACGTCACCATCACCAACCCGCTTAACGCACTGGATACATTGCAGTCTGAACAGATCACCTCTAAAGGCATTGAGGCGTCTGCCAGTGCCAATATCACCCCGGCGTTTAAAGTGATTGCCAGCTATACGTGGAACGATCTGGAAAACAGCAAATCTGCCAACGAGAGTTTAGTGGGTAAAACCCCGACCGGACTGCCGGAACAGATGGCATCGCTGTGGGGCGACTACAGCATCCAGCAGGGGCCGCTGGCCAGCCTCGGCATCGGTGCGGGCGTGCGCTACGTAGGCAAAACCTGGGCCGATTCCGCTAATACAATCCGCGTGCCGTCCTACACCGTGGTGGATGCCGCCGTGCATTACGATCTCGGCCAGCTGAACAGCTCGCTGAAAGGGGTCAGCGCCGCAGTCAACGTCAACAACCTGTTCGACAAAGACTATTACTCAACCTGCTCTTCCACCTCGTGCAATCAGGGTACCGATCGCACCGTCGTGGGCAGCGTCAGCTACCGCTGGTAAGGATATAACATGATGATGTTACTTCGGGCAGGCTCCCCTGCCCGCGGTACGTTCAACGTACTGCTAATGGTATTTCTGCTTGCAGCCTGCGCGCTGTTCACCACCGCCCGCGCCGCTGAAAACAGCAGCGTGACGGTGACCGACATGCTTAACCGCACCGTAACCCTGCCTGCGCCTGCGAAGCGCATCGTGCTGGCCGAAAGCCGCCACATCATGACACTGGCGCTGCTGGATAACGATCCGCTGTCCAGCGTGGTCGCCTGGGGCACCGATCTGCAACGCTATTCGCCCGCCACCTGGCAGGCGCTGAAGCAGCGCTTCCCGCAGGCGGCATCGATCCCTGAGATTGGCGATCTGAACAGCGGAACGTTCTCAATGGAGGCGGCCATTGCAGCAAAACCCGACCTGGTGGTGTTTACGCTTTATGGCCCGATCCCGGACGGTCTGAGCAAGCTGGATGCGGCCTATGTGCCTTATATTTTTGTCGACTTCTTCCGTCATCCGCTGACCAAAACCGTTCCCAGCATGCGCATGCTCGGCAGGCTGACCGGCCACGAAAAGCAGGCCGAGGCCTTTATCGCCTTTTACCAACAGCATATGGACGAAATAGCGAAGCGGGTGGCGAAAGAGACCACGCGGCCAACGGTGTTCTTCCACCTTAACCCTGGCGGTGAAGAGTGCTGCTTTACCTCCGGTAAGGGCAATATGAGCGACTTTATTGCCGTGGCGGGCGGTGAAAACCTCGGTGTGAAAACGCTGAATCAGGCGATTGGCAAACTGAATCTGGAATACGTGCTGGCGCAGAAGCCGGACTTCTATCTGGCCGGCGGCGGTTCCAGCGTCAGCCGTCAGGGGCTGAACGTCGGGCCTGGCGTCTCAGCAGCAGAAAGTGCCCGCTCGCTGAAGGTGATTGTCTCGAATCCGTCGCTCGCCAGCCTGTCGGCGATCCACAACCGCCAGGGCGCGGGGATCTGGCTGTTCTTCTTCGATAATCCGCTGTTCTTTATCGGCGTGGAGGAGATGGCGAAAATGCTACACCCGGCGGCCTTTGCCGATATCGACCCGGCAAAAACCTTCGACGAACTGAACCAGCGCTTCCTTGCCTTCCCGCTACAGGGTTCATTCTGGACCACGCTGAACGGCCAGGAGTAAAAAATGCAAAAGCCAGTTGCCGGTCTGACTGGCCCTTTACTGCCTCATCTGCTGCTCAATGGGATGATTCATCTGCTGATAATTGCCTGCTACGGCGCGCAGGCGTGGCTGACCGCCGATGCGCTTTACATGCTGATGCAACAGGGGCTGGCCGCCGACATTGCTCCACCGCTGGTGATGCTGGCGGTGACGATCCTGCTGCGTGCACTGCTGCTGTGGCTGAGTGAGTATACCGCTCAGCGTATTGCGCTGGCCTGTAAGGTTCATCTGCGGGAGAGGCTGTTGAATCAGCTGGTGCGCTTTGGTCCCGGCCTCACGCTGCTGCATCCCGGTAGCGATATTCAGGGTACGGTTAACGGCGGCGTAGAAGCGATGGAAAGCTATTACAGTCGCTACCTCCCCGCCCTGTTCAGCGCGCTGTCTGGCTGTAGCCTGATTGTGCTGACGCTGGCCGTTGTCGACTGGCGGTCGGCCCTGCTGCTGGGATTTTTCACCCTGGCCTTTCCGCTGCTCGACGAGCTGTGGATGCGCTGGCAGATGCCGAAAGCCAGTGGCGTATTTACTGCGATGGGCGCTTTTGCCGCCACGCTGCTGGATGCGCTACAGGGTCTGCTAACGCTGAAGGCGTTCGGTGCGGTAACGCCGTGGCGCGCCCGGCTCGCCGGACAGGCATTGGATTTGCGCAAGGCGTCGATGGCCACGCTGAAGGTGATTCTGATGCGCGGCGGCATCACCCGACTGGTCAGCCTGAGCGGCATGGCGCTGGTGCTGGTTTTCAATGCCTGGCGCGTGGTGGAAAACGATTTATCACCGTTTGTCCTGCTGCTGACGCTGTTCCTCGCCCGGGAAGCGTTTCGCCCGCTTATCCGGCTGGAAAACGCCTTTCACACCGCCTGGGCGGCGGGCGGTGCCGTCGGCCCGATCAACGATCTGCTGACGTTGACCGCGCCGGTCGATGAGCCGCCGGTGCCAAAGGCAAAGCCGCAGCGCCATGATATTCGCATCGAACACCTCAGCTTTCGCTATCCGCAGGGCAACCTGGCGCTGTCGGATGTATCGCTGACGGTCGCCGAGGGGCAGTTCGTGGCTCTCGTTGGCCCCTCGGGTGCCGGTAAATCCACCTTCGTCACCCTGCTGCTGCGCTGCTTTGATGCCAATGCCGGTGCGATCCTCGTCGGCGGCGTTGATATCCGCCAGCTGTCGCTGCACAGCCTGCGGGAAATGATCGGCGTCGTTTCGCAGGAGGTGTTTCTGTTCCACGGCACGCTGGCTGAAAATCTGCGCATGGCCAAGCCGGACGCCTGCGTTGATGAACTGATGGCTGCCGCCGAGGCCGCGCAGCTGGGCGAGTTTATTGCCGGACTGCCGCTGGGTATGGATACGCCGGTTGGTGAGCGCGGCGCGAACCTCTCCGGCGGGCAGCGACAGCGGGTGGCTATCGCCAGGGCATTGCTGAAAGATGCCCCTATTTTAATCCTTGATGAAGCCACCTCCAGCCTGGATGCCGCCAGCGAACGTGCGCTGCGCGATGCCCTGGCCCGGCTGCGCAAACACCGTACAACGATCGCCATCGCCCACCGGCTGGAAACCATTCAGGACGCCGACCGCATTCTGGTATTCGACCAGGGTAAGCTGGTGGAACAGGGCAACCATCATCAGTTGAATACTGCCGGTGGTCGCTACGCGCAGCTGATGGCCGCCCAGGGAGAAGCACCATGAAACAGCGCGGGCACGGCGGCATCGCCGGACTGCTGAGCATGATGCGCGGCCGGTATTGGCTGCTGGCCATGGCGGTCATCTCCGGCGTGCTGGCTCAGGGCGGCACGCTGGCCTGCATGGCAATAAGCGGCTGGATTGTCGGTATCGCCGTAAGCGGCGATACGGTCTTACTGCCCCGGGCATGCGGCTGGCTGGGAGTGCTGGTGCTGTTCACCGCCGCCGTCCGCTGGTGGCAGGCGTGGGTTTCCCACGATCTGGCCTTTGCGCTGATCGAGAAGCTACAAATGGCGATTTTCGACGGGCTCGAACGTTCCGCACCGGATAGCGCCAGCGGCCAGCGGCTGGGCGATCTGGCGACCGTTGCCACCGCCGATGCCGAACTGATGGAGCGTTTTTACGCCCATACGCTGGCGGATTACGTCGGCGCGATTGTGGTGCCGCTGGCCGCACTGATCGCGCTGTGGCAGCTCGACCCGCTGCTGGCTGGCGTAATGCTGCCGTTTTTACTGCTGGTCGCGACCGTGCCGCTCTGGCTGGCGCACCGTGCTGCCTTACAGGGCCAGCAGATGATGCACGAACAGGGGCAGCTGAATGCCGACACCGCTGAGTTTATCCACGCTCAGCGCGAGCTGGCGGCGTTTGGTCAGTCAGCCGCCTTTATGCAGCGGCTGCTTAAACGCTCCCGCCAAGTGGGCAGTATGCAGCAGCGCTACGGCTCCCGCAGCGGGCTGGAATTCGCGGCGGTAGATGCGTTGAGCGCGGGGGCGGTGCTGGCACTGATTGCCGCCGCCAGCACGCTACTGCACGCGGGCAGCCTCTCACCGCTGTGGCTGCCGCTGGTACTGGTACTCGGTGTGGGTGCGCTGCTGCCGATTGTTGATGTGACGCAGACCGCCAGCCAGCTCGGTGAACTGCGGGCCGGTGCCGCCCGGATTATGCGTATTGTCGATTATCCCGCGCGGGTGAAAGACAGCGGTAGCGCACCGCCACCGAATCGCCACGATCTGGCCTTCAGTGCAGTGTGGTTTGGCTATGCCGCACAGCGCCCGGTTCTACAGGGGCTGTCGGCGTCGATTCAACCCGGTGAAATCGTGGCGCTGGCGGGCCGTTCCGGCGCGGGAAAAAGTACACTGGTTCATCTGCTGCTGCGCTTTTATGACGTGGATGACGGCGGAGCAATAACTCTTGGCGGCACCGATATCCGTTCAATGTCGCTGACCGCTTTGCGCCAGCTAATCAGCTGGGTACCGCAGGAGGTGTATCTGTTTAACGGCACCGTTGCCGATAATATCCGCCTGGGCCGCCCCGATGCCAGCACGCAGCAGATCGAAGAGGCCGCGAAACTGGCACAGGCACACGGCTTTATCAGCGCACTGGCGGATGGCTATGACAGCGACTGCGGCGAACGCGGCAGTCGTTTTTCCGGCGGCCAGCGGCAGCGTATCGCCATTGCCCGAGCCCTGCTGACCGGCGCACCCTTTCTGATCCTTGATGAAGCTTCCGCCAGCCTGGATAACGAGAACGAACAGGCCTTTCACCGGGCGCTAAGCCAGCTGCGGGAGAAACGGACTGTTTTGCTGATCGCCCATCGTCCGGCCACCCTGCGCCAGGCCGATCGGATATTGCTGCTCGAAAACGGGGTCATTGCCGAGAACGGCACGCATGATGCGCTGCTGGCATCAGGAGGGAAATACGCTGCGCTGATAAAAAAGGTTGCCGCTGACTGACCCTCGCAGGCATCATGCTGCCCTCAGTCGCGGAGCCACCCGTACTCCGTTTGTCGTATTGCCGAAGACTCACCATGACCAATCGCTTTTTCCCGACCGCCGTCGGGCTGTATCTGAATTATCTGGTTCACGGTATGGGCGTGTTGCTGATCACCCTGAACATGCCGCACCTTGAGCAGCAGTGGCATACCGATGCCGCGGGCGTTTCGGTGGTGATTGCCTCACTGGGCTTTGGCCGCCTGATGGTGCTGTTTGTTTCCGGTATGCTTTCCGATAAATTTGGCCGCCGGCCGTTTATCCTGCTCGGTATCCTGTGCTACGTCGGCTTTTTCTTCGGCATTGTTTCGGCACAAAGCGTGGTTACCGCCTTTGCCTGCGGACTGCTGGCCGGGGTAGCCAACAGTTTCCTGGATGCCGGTACCTACCCGGCGCTGATGGAAGCGTTTCCTCATTCTCCCGGTACGGCCACCATTCTGATTAAAGCCTTTGTCTCTGCGGGCCAGTTTCTGCTGCCGTTTATCATCTGGGGGCTGATGCTGAGCCACAGCTGGTTCGGCTGGTCGTTTATGGTTGCCGCCGCCATTATGCTGGTTAACGGGATTTTCCTGCTGCGGCGGCCGTTCCCCGCTCACCGACCGCCACAGGCAGCCACCCCCGGCGGAAAAAGCCTGATACTGGAAGACAGGCGCGCATTGGCCGACATCATCTGCTTTACGCTGTTTGGCTATATTTCCATGGCCACCTTCTACCTCGTCAGCCAGTGGCTGGCGCAGTTTGCGGAATTTGTCATTTTAATGCCGTATTCGGCCTCTATTCAGCTGCTCAGCGTCTATACCGTGGGGTCGCTGAGCGGCGTATTTATCACCGCGCTGCTGGTAAACCGGCTGGTCAACTCGCTGCTTCTGCTGCGTCTTTATACCTTTATCTCCCTGCTGGCGCTGCTGGCGATCAGCCTTTATCCCAGTGCGCGGATTATCGCGCTGTTCGCCTTTGTCATCGGCTTTTCGGCGGCGGGCGGCGTGGTGCAGCTGGGACTGACGGTAATGGCAATGAAGTTCCCGCAGGCCAAGGGAAAGGCCACCGGGATTTACTACAGTGCGGGCAGCCTCGCCACGTTTACTGTCCCGCTGATCACCGCCCGCCTGTCGCAGCACAGCATTGCCAGCATTATGTGGTTTGACGTCGGCATGGCGGCCGCCGGATTCGCGCTGACGCTGCTGATCGGCGGGCGACGCCGCTTACTTCTGCACTCGCGAGTTGTCAGCTAAGCCAGGCTCTTACTGTACCTCCGCCATTTGCAGCAGCGCACTGCGCAGGGAGGCGGGGAACATCTCTCCGTGGCGCAGCCCCGGAAACAGCTGCCAGGTCACGCCGACACCGTTATCGCTAAGCTCCGCGACGGCGACGCGTACGGCGGCAAGCGCGTCCGGCCGGTGCTCTTCGCCAGGGCGCGGCAGATCCCCGTCGCCCTCCAGCAGGTGCAGCCTCCTGCCCTTCGCTTCATCTTTGGTGACCGCGCCCAGCCGCTTGAGCAGCACGAAATCATCCTGCGCCACCGACGGGCTGGCGGCGAAGTAATCGTTAAATGATGGCGCGGAGAGAAAGCTGTCGAGCACCAGCAGCCCGCCGTAAGAATGGCCCCACAGCCCTCGCCGCTGCGCGTCAATCGGCAGCCCTTTTTCCACCTGCGGCGCGATGGTCTGCGTCAGCAGCTGGCGAAATGCGGAGCTGCCGCCGCCTTCCCGGCCGCCCCGATTCTGCCGATCGCGCCAGTGCGCCGGGGTGTAGTCATAAGCGCGGGCCAGCTGATCGAACGGCAGATCGGTCTGATATCCGACGGCCACCAGCACCGGCGGCGTTACTGCCGACAGCTGCCGCAGCAGATCGTCGGAAAGTTTGTCCATTGCCGCGTTGCCGTCCAGCAGATACAGCAGCGGATAGCCCGAGGCGGGCGGTGCTTTGTCCGGGATCGCCGTCCACACTTTGTAATGGCGGCGACCGTCGGCGGAGTCAAACTGGCGGACGGTGAAATGGTAATACGCCGATCCCCGGTCGGCGATATTCGGCCCCAGCGGGGTGAGATTCGGTCGGGCAAAGCTGTTACCTGCACCAAGCAGCATAATCGTGAATACTCCCAGCCGCGCAATGACGCGGCATATTTGCCGGTGATCCGGTCGATGACTCATTGTCTGTGTTCCCTGAAAAAGCGCGCGTCGCCCGGATGCAGACGCCGCGCGCGGTGCGTCAGAAGTGCATGCCCAGCTGCATATAGTAAGTCCGGCCCGATTCGTTATAGGTACGTGCCCCGGCGCCATAGGCGTAGGTGCCGTTCGCCCCGGAGGTTAACGCATTACCTTCACGGAAGTGCCGCTTGTCGAACAGATTATCCACCCCGGCGGTGACGTCCACCGCTTTATTCACGCTGTACACCGCGCTCATGCCCAACACCGTATAGGGTGACACCTGCCATTTTTCACTGCCTGAGGTGGCTTCACCCTGCGAGTTATATTGCTGCGGTTTCTGCCTGCCGTACCAGGTCAACGTCCCCTGTAACGACAGGTCGTTAGTCGCCTGCCAGTCCAGCGTCGAATTAATGGTGTATTTCGGAATAATCGACAGGTAATCGCCGGTGGTTTTGTTTTTATTTTCGATGATATAGGTGAAATTGTTATTCATCTTCAGGCTGTCGCTAATCGGGAAGTTCAGCGTTCCCTCCAGCCCCTGCACCAGCGCGTCGGGCACGTTTTCCCATTTATAGACGTTAGAGGTGCCGTTGAAATAATCCGCCGTGTAGCCCGCCTCGATCTTGTTGTGGTAGTCGTTGCGATACCAGGTCAGTCCGGCCTGCACTTCGTCATGGTGATATTCAATGCCGATCTCTTTGTTAACGCTGGTTTCCGCCTTCAGATCGCGGTTCCCCTGCAGATAGCAGCTGGTGGTGCTGGCGTAACAGCCGTTACCGCTGCTGTAGAGCAGATAGTTGGGGTTAGTCTGGTACAGGTTTGGCGCTTTCCAGGCGCGGGCGATCCCCAGCTTGAGGGTAAAGTCATCGCCCAGCTCCTGCGACAGGTTCAGCGACGGGCTGAGGTTGCTGCCGGTGACCGACTGATAGTTATAACGCAGCCCCGGCGTCAGGCGGGTTGAATCGGTCAGATCGATATTGTCTTCGCTGTAGACGCCATAGATATCCGCCGAGCTGTAGCTGCTGCGGTCGGTACTGGACACGCCGTTGACCTCAGAAGTGGTGGTCACAATATTGGAAGTGGGATCTTTCATCGTCTGATGATTCATTTCGGCCCCGAAGGTAACGGTCTGACTGACGCCGAAATCAAACGGAATATTTACCTCGGAGTGCAGGTTGGTATCGTTCAGATTGATGGTGGAAAACCCTTCGCTGGTGGTGCTGAACAGCCCCTCCAGCCCGCCGGACAACCCTTCATTCAGGCGGGTACTGCGTGTTTTCTCAAACTGAACGTAGTTACTGGTGGTAACGCCGTTATCCCAGGCTCCGGTGTATTTCAGCGCCAGCGTCTGGCGATAGATGATATTGGTTTCTTTGCCGTAGTTGGCTTTCACCAGCGTGCTGCTGTTGGTGTTTTGCGTATCCCCGGCGTAAAGGTTGCCCTGACGGCTGAACCCGGCATCCAGCTCCAGCGCCTGCCTCGGCAGAAATTCCCAGCGCAGCACGCCGTTGATGTTTTTATTGATCGCGCCTTCGCGCCCCGCTGGCACCATCCCGGCATATTTGCCGCTGCGTTCCGCCGTATGGCCGTCGTTAATATTCTGCCCGTCGGCCTGGGTTTTGCTCCAGTTACCGTAAATACGCATCGTCAGATTATCCGCCAGCGCGCCGCTCAGATTGGCGTTATAGCGGCGGGTGGCCCCTTCTGATTTATGCTCGGGAACGTTGTAATAGCTGTTAAAACTGCCGTGCCAGTCGTTGCCCGCCGGTTTGGTAATAATATTCACCACCCCGCCCATCGCGCCGTTGCCGTACAGCGCCGCCGCCGGTCCACGGATCACTTCAATACGATCGATCATTTCTGGCGGCACCCAGTTGCTGTCGCCCCGGGTATCGCGCTCCCCGCGCCAGCCGTAGCGCACCGAGTTGCGGCTGCTGACCGGCATGCCGTCGATCAGGATCAGCGTGTTTTCCGGCCCCATGCCGCGAATATCGATCTGACGGTTATTACCGCGCTGGCCGCTGCTGGAGTTTCCGGTAAGGTTGACCCCGGGCATGGTACGTATCAGCTCAGAGACATCGCGCTGGATGGGATGCTTTTTGATCGCCTCGCTGTCGATAATCGACACGCCGGGTGCCTGTAGCGTTTGCTCTCTGGCGGTCACCACCATGGTGTTATCGCCCTGGCTGCTCTTCTCACCAATGGTTAGTTTATCTTCTTTATTGGTCGAGTCTTTCTGATTCCGATCCGGCGTTTTTTCAGCGGTGGGTTGCTCAGCCTGTACCGCAGGCACGGCAATGGCGAGGGCAACAAGCGAGCTTAACAGCGAAAACTTCAGGGATTTTTTCATAGTGACGAGTCTTACAAACGAGCGAGGAAGGAAAAGGGAGGAATCAATTTAATGAGAATGATTATTGATTTCAATAAAAGATGTGATTTTTTGTGGGTTATTGTTTAGTAATGTGAATGTATCATTACTGACCGAAAAAATAACTTCGCGTGATCGGCAGCACGCGGGCCTTGCTGACCGGCGGCCGCAGAAACGAGCATAAAAAAAGAGGCGAAGATAACTTCGCCTCTTTTTCGGTCAGTCTGGCACTGATAGCGATTAGCGCACAATCAGCCCTAACAGGATACCAACCGCACCAAAGTCAGAGTCGCTGAAGGTGGTGTTGGCCAGGCCGATGCTGCCCAGTACCGGCAGCAGGAACACCGGGATAAAGGTGATCAGCAGACCGTTAGTGAAGGCACCGAGGATTGCACCGCGACGGCCGCCGGTGGCGTTACCGAACACGCCCGCTGCGGCACCGACGAAGAAGTGCGGCACCACGCCCGGAATAATCACCGTCATGTTCAGCGCATACAGCAGGAACATGCCCAGAACACCGGCTACGAAGCTGCTGAGGAAGCCAACCAGCACCGCGTTTGGCGCGTAAGGGAACACGACCGGGCAGTCGAGCGCCGGTTTGGCATTTGGCACCAGCTTGTCGGAGATGCCTTTGAACGCCGGAACGATCTCGGCAATCACCATACGCACGCCCTGCAGAACGATATATACACCGGCGGCGAAGGTAATCGACTGCATCAGGGAGAACATGAACCAGTTTTTGCCCCCGGCGTTCATCTCTTTTACCGCCGACGGACCGGCCACCAGACAGGTGAAAATAAAGATAAAGAACATGGTGAAGGCAATAGCAACCGGGGTGTCGCGCAGGAACAGCAGGCTTTTCGGGACCTGCATGTCCTCGGTGGACTTCTCTTTATTACCGAACTTGCTGCCGATAAACGCGGACAGCAGCTGGGAGATTGAGGAGAAGTGGCCGAAAGCAACATCGTCCGAACCGGTGACTTTTTTCATATACGGATGAATAATCGCCGGGAAGAACACCATCGAAACGCCCACCACCAGCGAACCGACCGCAATCAGGCTGGCACCGCGCATTCCGGCGGTAGACAGGATCACTGCCACCATCATCGACATAAACAGCGTGTGGTGACCGGTCAGGAAGATATATTTCCACGGGGTAAAGCGGGCAATCGCGATGTTAATCACCATGGCGAAGAACATAATCATCGCCATCTCTGTACCGAAGCTTTTCTGCGCCACGGCCACGATCGCTTCGTTGTTCGGCACCACGCCCGGAATACCGAAGGCGTGATGGAAGATCGCCGCAAAATCACCCAGCGAAGAAACAATCAGCCCGGCACCGGCACCGAGGATCAGGAAGCCCATCACGGTTTTCACCGTTCCCTTGATCACTTCAGTTGCGGGTTTCTTCTGTGCAACCAAACCAATCAGCGCAATCAGGCCAACCAGTATTGACGGCTCGGAGAGCACGTCACTCATTAAGAAACGGAAGAATTCCATTATGGCTCCTGATTATAACGCGCCGAGTTCCGACAGTGCGGCGGAGATACGCTCTTTCATCGCCGCTTTGTCTACCATGTTTTGCAGAGAGACGATTTTGCCGCCCACCTGCTGTGCAATCAGCTGCTCAGCGATATCGCTGGTGCCAACAAAGATATCGCTGGCGGTGCCTTTTGCCGAACCCAGGTCCACGTGATCGACTTCCGCCGCAACGCCCAGATCCTTCACGATATTTTTAATGCTCATTTCCATCATCAGGCTGGTGCCCAGGCCATTGCCGCATACCACGGTAATTTTCATATGTTGTTCCTCTGGTCGTTTAATAACGTGAAATAATGGATAAAATCTGTTCAACGCTGGTGGCAGCCATCAGCGCGTCGGTATCTTCAGGCGTGTCAAACAGCCCGGCGAGCGCGGTGATAATGCCGATATGGCTGTTGCTGTCGGTCGCCGCCAGCACAAACAGTAGCTTCACCGGGTCATTGCCCTCGGAATCAAAGTTCACGCCCTGCTGCACCAGCGTCAGGCTGATGCCCAGTTTATTCGCGCCTTCTTCCGGGCGAGCGTGGGGCATGGCAATACCGGGGCCAACGACATAGTACGGGCCAATCGCTTCATGCGAACGGTAGATAGCCTCAACATAGCGGGCTTCGATCGTACCGTTGTCACGTAATGGCTGGCAGGACAGCGCAACTGCGTGACGCCAGTCTTCACAGGCTGGTACAATCTGCACAACGTCAGCAGTCAGGAGTTCTTTCAACATTTATCGGTCACCTCTCTCTTTTCGCCCGAGCAGAGTAGTGTCGAACCGCCCGGAATAATGTGATAGAGATCTAAAAAGTTAACGCTAACTGTTAAAGCTATCAGTAACTGTGATCGGCATATCATTTGCTGGTTAACCAGTTGTTGTCTTTTATCCGGAACGGCACACTGTCAGCAGGGTAAATCATTGCGCGGCAGCGCCGCGTAACAGAGCGTTCAGGAGAACCAGGATGCGAAAGCGTCGTAGTAGTGGTCGCGTGACGCTACAGGATGTTGCTGACTATGTTGGCGTTGGAGTCATGACGGTGTCGCGAGTGATGCGCACGCCGGAGCTGGTGTCAGACAAAGTCCGCAGTGAAGTTGAAAAAGCCGCCCGCGCACTGGGTTATGAAGCCAGCACGCCCGCCGCCGAGCTGGCTGCCAGCCCGCAGCAGCGCGTCACCCTACAGGATGTGGCCCGCCACGCCGGGGTTGGGCAAATGACCGCATCGCGCGCGCTGCGTGACCCGTCGCAGGTTTCTGAAGCCTCCTTGAGGAAAGTGGAACAGGCGGTGCGTGAACTGGGCTACGTAACCAATCAGGCCGCCGCCGCGCTGGCTTCCCAGCAGTCGCATACCGTGGCGGTGCTCTATCCTTTTCAGCACGATCGTGCCAGCACCCGCTTCGTGCAGGCGCTACAGCACACCCTCAGCAATCAGCCGTTTCAGCTAATCATGGCCTGCCACGAATATCATCAGTACGGCGAAACGCCGCTGGTGGAAAAACTGCTTCAGCATCGCCCTTCCGCGCTGGTGCTGTTCGCCGCACAGCTGTCGCCGAAAACCTGCGAGATGCTGGAGTCATCGGAAGTGGTGACGGTCAACGTCTGCGGAGCCGGGCAGTTTTCCGCCGATCTGACGCTGAATATTGCCTTCAGCGACGCCGCCGAACGGCTGACCCGCACGCTGCTGGAAAAAGGCTATCGCCGCATTGCCTTTATCGGCGCACAGACCGATAACCGCCTGCATAAGCAGCAGCTGAACGGCTGGCACAGAGCGATGCTGGCGCACTATCAGAACGCCGACCTGATGATCACCGTGCCGGATGCACCGAGCCTGCAGTTTGGCCGCTTTGCGCTCGGTCAGCTGCTGCAAAACCAGCCGGATCTGGACGCGATTATTTGCAGCCACGAAGAGATCGCCATCGGCGTGCTGGCCGAATGCCAGCGGCGGCTGCTGAAGGTGCCTTACGATATGGCGGTGGCCTGCCTGGATGGTTCGACCGACTGCGATCACACCTTCCCGTCGCTGACCTCGATGCGGCTGAACTATGAAAAACTGGGCCAGCAGGTGGGCCAGCGGCTGATGGCGATGCTCGACGATGCGCCGCAACCGCTGGAAGAGCAGATTAAATTCGCCTTCGAACCGGGTGACAGCAGCTAAGCGCAATAAATAATTCCGGCATCCCCTCCTTTTGTCGTTATCTTCAGTTAGGCTGTTGGCAATACGGGAAAACGATGTAAGGAGATTGAATGACTTATTCTCAGAACCAGTCGCTGTCGGTTACCGAGGCACTGGACAAGCTGGAAGCGCAGTACGATGCCGCCGTCGCCGCCCTGCGCGATGCCATTACCGCCTTTATTGCCGACGGCAGCCTGCCGGACGCCGCAGCCCGCGCCAGCGGGCTGTTTGTTTATCCGCAGCTGCGCGTCAGCTGGGACGGCGTGGCCCCCAGCCAGCGCCTGACTCGCGCCTTTGGCCGCTTTACCCGCGCCGGATGCTACAGTACTACCGTCACCCGCCCGGCGCTGGCGCGCCACTATCTGAGCGAGCAGCTGGAGCTGCTGAGCAGCGAATACAGCGTATCCATTGAGGTACTGCCGTCGCAGCAGGAGATCCCCTTCCCTTACGTGATTGACGGCTCCGGCCTGGCGCTGGATCGCAGCATGAGCGCGGGCATTGCCCAGCACTTCCCGACCACCGAACTGTCGCAGATTGGCGATGAAAACGCCGACGGCCTGCTGGCTGTAGGTGAAACCTTCCCGCTGTCGCACTTCGATGCGCTGCGCACCGACTTTTCGCTGGCGCGCCTGCGCCACTACACCGGCACGCCGGTCGAAGATTTCCAGCCCTACGTGCTGTTTACCAACTACACCCGTTACGTCGATGAGTTCGTGCTGTGGGCCTGCGAGCAGATCGCCGATCCCGAATCGCCGTATCAGGCGCTGTCCTGCGCCGGTGGCATCACCATCACCCACGATACGCCGCACCCGGAGCAGACCGTTTCCGATCTGGCGTGGAAGAAGCACCAGATGCCTGCCTGGCATTTGATCGCCAAAAACGGCCAGGGGATCACTCTGGTGAATATCGGCGTTGGCCCGTCGAATGCCAAAACTATCTGCGATCACCTGGCGGTGCTGCGCCCGCACGCCTGGCTGATGATTGGCCACTGCGGCGGGCTGCGCGAAAGCCAGACCATCGGCGACTACGTGCTGGCGCACGCCTATCTGCGCGACGATCACGTGCTGGACGCGGTGCTGCCGCCGGATATCCCGATCCCGAGCATTGCCGAAGTGCAGCGCGCGCTGTACGACGCCACCAAGCTGGTCAGCGGCATGCCGGGCGAAGAGGTCAAGCAGCGGCTGCGTACCGGTACGGTGGTGACCACCGACGATCGCAACTGGGAGCTGCGCTATTCAGCCTCCGCGCTGCGCTTTAACCTCAGCCGCGCGGTGGCGGTGGATATGGAGAGTGCGACCATTGCCGCACAGGGCTATCGCTTCCGCGTACCGTACGGCACGCTGCTGTGCGTCTCCGATAAGCCGCTGCACGGGGAGATTAAGCTACCTGGCCAGGCGAACCGCTTCTACGAAGGAGCGATTTCCGAGCATCTGCAAATCGGCATTCGCGCGATCGATCTGCTGCGCGCCGAGGGCGATCGTCTGCACTCGCGCAAGCTGCGTACCTTTAACGAACCGCCGTTCCGTTAAGCATTAGCCGGGCATCTGCCCGGTGAGATTAAAGGCTGGAGAGTGAAGCGTGCTCTCCGCCTTCAACATTTTCGGCGTTACTCATGGTGGTGATGTAAAAATAGGTGATGGTGTTTCAATAACTCTTATTCCGCATACATCCTATCTGAAAAATACACCGGACTATAACTATGATACACAACAATTGTCGCTAATAGACTCTCGTACCTTGGTGGGGCGGTTTGAGACTACAACTGATGCCCAAGGTAAATTTGAATTTTAAAACCTTTCGCCAGAGGATTGCAAAATCAACGGCATGATGACTTTGAATGAAAATTATATACTTCAGATAGTAACCATCATGGAAATTATCACTATTAAGGACGGTGAAGTAACTTCTGTGAAGCCTGATTGATTCAGTTATGTCGCTAGATAAATAAGGCGCAATACGCCTTATTTATAATTGAATTTCTGGGTGAGTTTTAAGTACCTTGCTCCTGTAGTTATTACATATCTCTTTCTTTTTTTAATATTATGAGGTACCAAAAAAAAATCCCTAAAGGCTAAGGTCGATACCAGGACTCTGCCAAGATAATCAGGCAAACCGGTTGACACGTCACTAATTAGGTATTAACGGCGCTTTCCTCCAAATGCAGAGCCATCAACGCAATAATTTAATAAATCTCTCTTGATACCTTTTGCTTTATCCAAATCAAAGCCTTTACAGAAGCGGCAAAGTCGTTTTGTCGTACCATCCGTGTATGAATAGATCCAGTTTTCTAAATGAATCACCTTGCACCTGTCGCATTTCAAATACCCTGACACTTTCTTACCTCGGAGACTAGAGAGAACGACTTTCTCTTTTCGCTTCTTTTCTGGTTTATTGCTATTATCCGTCTTAGCTACTACCTTTTCAGCAAGAAGACTTTGCTTATTTTTTCTCATCACTCCCTCTCGTCACATAGATAGGTTCAATACAACATTTAGCATAGTTTCTTATTGCGCGCACTGCAAAAACGGCTTGTCCACGAATTCCTCGCTGAGCTGAAAATAGTACCCATAAAAAACGCTCAGAATAAGGCTATGATTTACCGCCTCATCCTCACCCCTCAACAACCTGTCTTTTCCGTTTTTAAAACCCCACGCCAGCGTTTATCATCTGCGCTCAATAGTAAGTAAAATTTTATTTAGGCGTGGAAAGATTATTAGGCACACCAGACGGCGAGAAGGACGAGTTCACGCGCGAGATGACAACCTCAGACATGGACAGGTGGGTATCCGAGAACATCGGACTGTCCCGCTGCGCCGTTGAGACGGAGCTATTTGCGACGAAATGGTTTGACTATCGCAACATGCACCGCTTGTTGCCACCTGCACGTTCTCTGAAATCTATAAGGTCGAATACGCACGCATCATGCTCACGCACGGTCGTGAAGACTTCAAGCGAGCGGCATATCGCATCGGCCTGAAACTTGTTGTGTATCAGGATCACGGTAATGGGCATAAAGACGTCCCTATGGCGTGCTCGTTAGTTTGCGGATAAGTATTGTTGTTCGTATGACAATTACATCTCAACGATACTCAGCATCGCGGCGCAGCGTATCTGGACAAACCTCCCACATCTTTGGCAAGACGACCTTGTCAAGATATTTGAGCAGAAGCTGTCCCGTCGTTCCCAGATCCGCATCGACGATAACATCTTCAGCTATCACTATTCACCGCGTCCCCTTAGCCCTTCAATATTGTCCGACTACTTTTCAACACGCCTACGGTTTTTTTTATTCGCACACGCGTTACACCTGTAACGGTGCACCTGTTACACCCGTCCATATCGTTACACCTGCAACGCCACTGCATCACTTTTAAGATGATGAATTTTATGATTTTTATTTTAATCATATTTTGTGGCACGCCTTTCGCATTCTCCAGCGCGAGTACCTGCTCCGGCCCTGCTGACACCACGGCAATGGACAGGTTTAAAGCCAATCTCAGGGGAATAACTATGAAAGCAGCACGTTGGTATCAGGCTCGCGACATTCGTATTGATGATATTGAGGAACCGACGGTTTCCGCAGGGAAGGTAAAAATCAAAGTCGCGTGGACCGGGATCTGCGGCAGCGATCTGCACGAATATCTTGCCGGCCCGATTTTTGTGCCGGTAGAAAAGCCGCATAAAATCAGCGGCGATATCGCACCTATCGTGATGGGCCATGAATTTTCGGGTGAAGTGGTAGAAGTGGGCAGCGGCGTCACCAAATTCAAAGCCGGTGACCGCGTGGTGGTTGAGCCGATCCTCTCCTGCCAGGAGTGTGAAGCCTGCCGCGAAGGCAAATACAACCTGTGTGGCGATTTGGGCTTCCACGGCCTGTCCGGCGGCGGCGGCGGTTTCTCCTCCTTCACCGTGGTTGCTGAGCACATGGTTCACCGTATGCCAGACTCCCTTTCCTACGAGCAGGGTGCGCTGGTTGAGCCTGCGGCCGTTGCGCTGCACGCGGTGCGCATGAGCAAGCTGAAAGCCGGTGATAAAGCGGTGGTGTTCGGCGCGGGTCCGATTGGCCTGCTGGTGATCGAAGCGCTGCGCGCAGCCGGTGCGGCAGAGATCTATGTGGTTGAGTTGTCGCCGCAGCGTTCAGAGAAAGCGCGCGAGCTGGGCGCACGTCTGGTTATCGATCCGAGCAAAGAAGATGCGGTTGCGCGTATTCGCGAGCTGACCAACGGCGGCGTTGACGTGTCGTTCGAAGTGACCGGCGTGCCGGTGGTGCTGAAGCAGTGTATCGACAGCACCCGCTACGAAGGCGAAACCATTATTGTGTCTATCTGGGAAGGCGAAGCGTCATTCCATCCGAACAAGGTGGTGCTGGCCGAGCGCAACATTAAGGGCATTATCGCCTACCGTCATATTTTCCCGGCGGTAATGGATCTGATGACTCAGGGTTATTTCCAGGCGGATAAGCTGGTGACCAAGCGTATTGATTTGGCCGATCTGGTTGAGCAAGGTTTTGATGCGCTGGTGAAAGAGAAGCAGCAGGTTAAGATTCTGGTGCGTCCACCGCAGTAAGTTTTTGTTAGTCCACCGTTTGGTGGGTTGAAGAGCTGATAAAGCCACTGTCATTGCGACGGTGGCTTTTTTTGTGGGGAGGCTGTGGGTCGGGAGGCAGTCTGTACGGCTGGCGGCCGGTCCTCGCGCCACGCATGCGTGGTGCCTTCGACTACAGCATCCGGCCGGTCGGACCGGCGAAGACGGTACTTCCTTGTACCGACTCCGCCTGACACCAGCGTCCTGCTGGCGTCTCCTGGCCTGCTGCTTTCGCCTCAGCGCTGCGGATTACCCGCCAACCGTACAGACTGCATCCCTTTTGGCAAATTTCTCGCTGTATTACGAGCACAGATCAGGCGTTTTCTTGCACTGGCAGTAATCATGGAAACTGTGGAGGTTACGGAGGTAATTACACAAATTGATGTACAGGCTCGTTTTTTCACTTACAGAGCAACAGATCATGCGTTGAAAGAAAGGATCTTCTCGAGATCCTTTCTTTCTCATTGTCTTGGCCCAATTTGTTTTCCTGTCGCAGTGATTGAGTCAGTATGAAGCCAACCACTTACTGACTCCCCATTCTTTTTAAAATAAATAACTGAGGAAAAATTATTATAATTAAGGTAAGCATTAACCATGTTATTTTTAACTATAAATAGATCCTTTTTTTTGCATTTCTCATTCGGGGCAGTATAAAAATAAGATCTACCAGCACTAACTTTATACCCTGAGTTCTCAGATGAAATCTGCTCACCATTTTTCGTGGCTATATTATTTAACTCACCACATTGTGCGTCATCATTTTTCAACTCTCTAAATACGTCATCATCACTACCTTCATCCGTATATATGAGACCGGTTTTTTTATCTATTTTCATGTCAAAAATTTTAGCCGAAACACTATCATCACCAGGGCACTCTACTTTTGAATGATTTTCCTTTACAGATATAAAATAATAATCCGTATAACCTTCATCAATATCGAAACTCAAGCACTCACCTTTCACTGATGTAAGTGCATTATCATAAATGGCGTTATACACCTTAAGCGTCAACTCATCGCGAGTAGCCCCACATGCTGAGAAACTAAAAACAATTGAAAAAACAAGTAAAATTTTATTTATCAAATTCATAGAAATCATACCTCCTCATTAAATGAATAAGTTTTGTTGCATAATTAGGATCGGTGGCATATCCTGCATTAGCCACTTCAGTTATAAACTCATTAGGCTGCTCTATGTACAAAAATGCTGGTTTATATCGTTTGTTGCCACTTAAGAAATGACCGTAATCATCTGCAGATTCAGCATAATTAGAATATGCTCTAAAAGTATCATTTATATGAATAACTTTCCCATTTATAACCTCAGTCGTTCCAAATGAAACACTATTTCCCGAGGGAGATTTTCCTTTTATACCGAAATACGCATTATTTTTTACATGCAATCCCCAACCAGACTCTAAAGCTGACTGGGCAAGCAACACGGATGCCGGAATGCCCCATTTAGACGCTGTAGACATTGCAGCCTCTGAAGCCATATCAAGAAAATCTTGAACATTCTTGGGCCTATTTGTTTTCTTATCACGTTTCACCGCAATAGCATCAAGAAACACAATCGGATGCATATGCCACAACGCTTCGCTGCTGCGGATCTCCGGTACATCCTTCATCCACACCAGTTTATTGATGAAATCACGGTTATACAGTGCCATGTCCGGGTACTTCTTTGCCTGTTCATTCAGTGCGGCCTGCCACAGAGCTGACATGCCATCCTTCAGCCATTCGCTGTGGTGTTTCACCACAAAGCGCTGCACCTGATATTGGATATGCGGCTGCGAGTTGTGCAGAAATCGCCACAGTTCGCCGGCATCAATCACACCATCCTGGTTCAGATCCATCTGTTTCAGCAGCTTCTGGTACTGCTCGGTGTAGCTCGAGGAATACATATCCCGCGTTTCACTCCGGGCCAGCGCTTCCAGCTGCCCGTACACCTGGTGCAGCCAGCTCTCTTTCGGCGTCTGGAAAATGCTTTCTGGCGCATCCTCCTGCTCCAGTGGCATGAATCCCCGCTTTTCGAGATCGAACTGGTTCGCTCTCTCCACGTCTTCCGCCGCCATCCATGCCAGTTCGCCCGGAATGTAATACCAGGTCTTTCCATCTGCTTCCAGCTGGCGACACTCGCTTTCCGGGGTGTATCGCTCTGCGGTTGTGGGGGAAGGGTCTCCCCCCACGCCGGCCACAACAAACGAATTGTCCTGCTCTCGGTGCTTCCAGCGCGTTTTATCCGCCAGCGTGTGCAGCTCTGCCGCACCGGTCGTCACCCCGGCCTTGTTAGCCAGAAAATCTTTCATCCGGGTATCCTGGCTGAAAACCTCCAGATGACAGAAGTGCAGTGGTCCGCCAGACGGACGTTCGTTCAGACTCAGGTGACCGATAATCTCCCCGGCTTTCACCGTCAGCGCATCCTCGCCGGACACCGTCACCACCTTATTAAACACCCCGTACTGACGGGCTACCTGCATCCACGCCGGCGACGCATTGCCCTGTCGCCTCACAAACTTATCCAGCCCGGAAATCCAGCCGGATTCCCCGACTGATAATCCGCTTTTCGTGGCTTCTGGTACCGACACCACGGACACGAAAATAAAAGGGGCCGGCTTGCCGTTCAACAGGAATGAAGCCTCCTGCTTAATCTCCACCACGGAACCACGTGGCAGGGTGGTATGCGTATCCTGCGGTACCTCATAGTAACGCAGCGCATCACGAGGAACGTTGACTCCCTCCCTCAGCCCGCTGCGTATCCAGCCGGGAGAGGTGTTGTCCTGACGAATTTTCAGCGTACTGGCGGTCACGGTCGCGGTCGGCGTATCCGTAATGCCATATTCAGACATAGGAGCTATCTGCATCCACAACGTAAAGAAATCCAGCGCATTATCGGGCTTGTCTTTATCCGGGGTACAGGTGGACTTGATGAGGACGAAGGTGGAGCTGAATTTCAGCGTCTTTTTGCCATATGTTACCGTCTGATAATCGTCATTCAGCCGCCAGGCCACCACCTGACCATCGGTCATGCATTTCAGGCCGTGACTGTCCGTTTTAAAGACGGTATTACTGGCAAAGCCATCACAGAGATGAATACCACCATGCCAGTGCTCAGCCTGCTTCATCAGCCAGTGAGTGTCTCCCTCACTCCCTTGCATGGCCTCCATGAACTCCTTTGCCGAACGGTAGCCGTCAATTGGCAGCACCATTTTCATCCTGTTCTCCCTGAACTTATGATGGTTATTTCCCCATCATACACCGGATGCGACTTAACCAGCATTTTCTATATTGTGTAATCAGTTACTTAACATCTGACTGTAGCGGAGAAGATGCCTTTGTCGCACAGGCGCAGCCGGTGGGTCTGAAGAGCAATAAAAACTACCAAAGGAAAGAGAGGAAACTCAAAGTAGATACATTCCGAACATCGTCTTTCAGCTTTTAGCCTTAAGCAGACGACACCCGTATCAAAGCGCAGACCGGCGGGTCCCGCAATCGGGTAATCCGCAGCGCTGAACGCAGAAAGGAAGCCAGGATTCACCCGCATGGACGCGGGTGAAAGTCGCAGCCGGGCCAGGACGGCCCGTCTGTGGCGGTCCGACAGGCTGACGCACGAAGTGAAGGCACCACGCAACGCGTGGCGCGAGGACCCGCCCGACTGCGGGATCCGCCGGTCAGCGCGATCCCCGATCCGCCAGCGAACCAGCGAACCAGCGAACCAGCGAACCAGCGAACCAGCGAACCAGCGAACGATTATTACCCCTATCGCTGCCGCGGAACACCCGCACGACCAATCGCCGCCAGCAGCGCATCCACCATCTCCTCCCGCAAATACATATCCGCATCCGACAGCATCTGCGCCACACTCACCGTCTTCGACGCCTGATAAAAACGCCCGCTGCCCAGCGCCGCCTCAAACCGATTGGCATACTGATGCGCCTGCGCCAAATCCACATCCACCAGCAGCACCGCATGCGCCAGCACCACATGACAGCGCGGCCCGTCGACGGGCTGATTCGCCACCGACTGCCAGTACTGCGCCGTACCGGCAATCTTGCGAGCAGCATCGCCCTCACCGCAGGCCAGATTGTACCGCCCGTCGCAGAACGACCCTTCCACCGCCTGCCACCCTGTCGGCACACCCAAATCCAGCAGCGCATCGCTCAGCATATCGCAGAGATGTTCGTACACACCCTCCGCCGCCTCGCCCAGCGTGCGCCACATCGGATAGGCCAGACTGATGTTGATAATCCCCGGCCCCTGCGGCACCAGCCCGCCGCCGGACTTGCGTAAAAACACCGGGCAGCCGGCATCAGCGAACTGCGCCCTCACCTCATCCAGCCCGGCGAAGCGCTTATAGCTGCCCGGCACGACCAGCGACGGCGGCGAATGCCACAGCAGCGCCACCGCTTCACCAGCCGCAGCGCGGGCGTACAGCCCGGCCTCGGCTAGCGTGGGATCGGCGCTAAACATCAGCCGTGGGGAAAGCAGAGAAAACGAGCCGCCGAAATCGGCGGCCGGGGAAGCATCCTTCATCTGGTACCTTTATTCACTACCCGTATGCTGCTGTAACAGCCGGTTCACCTCCGCCGCCTTCTCCATCTGCGGCATATGCCCGGCCCCGCTAATCCGCTCGACCCGACTGCCCGCTGGGGCATTATCGGCATGGTGCGCCGGGATAATCGCATCGTCTTCACCCCATATCAGCAGCAGCGGCACGCTGCCGTTGAGCTGCTGACCCGGCTGTGAAGACTGCTTCCCGCCCGAGAACAGGCTGTCCTGAAGCTGTTGCAGACAATCGCTGACGCCATCAAGCCGTTTGTATTTAAGCAAATCATCCAGCATCTGGCGACTGACTAATTCCGTATCGGCAAACAGTAATTCCACAACCGGTTTGAGATCGCGCCGCGACTGGGCATCGATAAAGCCTTGAGTGTAGGCTTCATTCACCTCTTCGCCAAAGCCACCGCTGCCGATCAGCGACAGCGAACGCACGCGCTGCGGCGCATCCAGCGCCAGCTGCGCGGCAATAGCACCGCCAAGCGAATGCCCGACCAGATGTGCGGCGGGCAGGTCCAGCGCCTGCATAAAGTCAGCGACAAACGCCGCCAGATCGCTCAGGCTGCTGCCGGTCAGCCGGGTTTCTGTCTGGCCGTGTGCGGGGAGATCCAGCGCCACCACCGTCGATTCCGGGAAGGCATCGAGGTTGAACAGCCAGTTATTCAGATCGCCGCCGAAGCCGTGAATAAACAGCACCGTATCATCGCCGTCACCCTGGCGGATATATCGCACCCGCAGGCCGTTTACCACAATATAACGGTCGGATGAAACCTGCTCGTCTTCGTCATCATCCGTCGCCGGAACCACCCAGTCTGCAATAAACGCGTCGATCTGCGCATCGCTGACCGCCTCCGGCGCCATTACGCCAAGCAGTGCCTTGACCGGCAGCACGTCGCCCTCTTCCGCCACTTTGCGCCGCAGAATACCGGCATCGGTGGCCTCGACCGCGTTGGCGATTTTATCGGTTTCCACATTAAGAATCGGCATACCGGTGACGATCTCATCGCCCACCTCCACCAGCCACTCGTTAACCGTGCCTTCGCGCATCGACAGCCCCCACTTGGGCATCACCACCGGGGTGATTGTTGTTTCGCTCATCACTGTTTTCCTCTGTAGCCCAGGGTGCGTTTCACCGCTTCAATAATCCGCTCGGCGCTGGGGATGTAGCGATCCTCCAGCGAAGGCGAGAACGGCACCGGGGTATGCGGCGCGCAGACCATCTCAATCGGTGCTTTCAGTGCGCTAAATGCCTGCTGGCACACCAGCGCGGAGATATCAGTAGCGATATTGCAGCGCGGATGGGCTTCATCCACCACCACCAGCCGCCCGGTGTTTTCCACCGTTTCAATCACCGTATCGACATCCAGCGGCGACAGCGAACGCAGATCCACCACCTCCACGTCGATGCCCTGTTTCGCCAGCTGCTGCGCCGCATCCAGCGCACGGTGCACCATCAGGCCGTAGGTGATAATCGATACGTCGCTGCCGTCGCGCACGATGCTGGCTTCGCCAAACGGAATGGCATAGGGTTTTTCCGGCACGTCGCCTTCCAGGCCGTAGAGGTTTTTATGCTCACAGAAGATCACCGGATCGTTATCGCGAATGGCCTGAATCAGCATGCCTTTGGTGTCATAGGGCGTGCTCGGGCAGACCACTTTCAGGCCGGGAATATGGGTAAAGATCGGCGTCAACATCTGCGAGTGCTGGGCAGCAGCGCGGAATCCGGCCCCGACCATTGCGCGGATCACTACCGGGGTTTCGGCCTTGCCGCCGAACATATAGCGGAACTTGGCCGCCTGGTTGAAGATCTGGTCAAAGCAGACGCCCATAAAATCGATAAACATCAGCTCGGCGATAGGACGCATGCCGCAGGCCGCCGCGCCCACCGCCGCGCCCACATAGGCCGATTCCGACAGCGGCGTATCCAGCAGTCGGTCGCCGTGTTTGGCATACAGCCCCTTGGTCACCCCCAGCACGCCGCCCCAGGCATCTTTTTCGCCGTCGCCGCCCATGCCGCCGACAATATCCTCACCCAGCATAATCACGCTCGGGTCGCGAGCCATTTCCTGATCGATCGCTTCGTTGATCGCCATTTTCATGCTTAATTTACGCGCCATGATCGAACCCTCAGTAGCTTACATAGACATCGGATAACAGGTCGTCAGCATCCGGTTCCGGTGCCGCTTTCGCCTCCTGAACCGCCTGCTCAATCAGCGCGGCCACCTCGCGGTCAACATCGTTAAACGCCGCCGTACTGACCACGCCAGCGCCCTCCACCTGCGCGCGAAACAGCTTGAGGCAGTCCTGATTCGCGCGGATATACTCCAGCTCGTCGCGCCCGCGATAGGTCTGCGCATCACCTTCAAAGTGGCCGTAGAAACGGACCATTTTGCACTCCAGCAGCGCGGGGCCGCCGCCTTCCCGCGCGCGGCGGATCAGCTCTCCGGCGGTTTCATACACCGCAAAGAAGTCGGTGCCGTCAACGGTCACACCCGGCAGGCCAAAGCCCGCTGCACGGTCTACGTAGCTGTCTACCGCCGTGGCGTAGCTGCGCGAAGTCGCCTCCGCATAGCCGTTGTTTTCAATCACAAAGATCACCGGCAGATTCCACACAGCCGCCAGATTCAGGCTTTCAAGGAAGGTGCCCTGGTTGGCCGCGCCGTCCCCGGCGAAGGTGATGCCGATTTCGCCCTTGCCGCGAAACTTCGCCGCCAGCGCCGCGCCGCAGACCAGCGGTGCCCCCGCGCCCAGGATGCCGTTGGCACCCATCATGCCCTTGCTGAGATCGGCGATGTGCATCGATCCACCCTTGCCGTTGCAGGCACCGCCGGTTTTACCGTAGATCTCCTTCATCATCGCAATGACGTCCACGCCCTTGGCGATGCAATGCCCGTGGCCGCGGTGGGTACTGGCGATACGATCGCCGTCGCCCAGATGCGAGAGGATGCCCACGGCGGTGGCCTCTTCCCCGGCGTAAAGATGGACGAAGCCGGGAATATCGCCGCGCGAGAAGTCGACGTGCAGGCGCTCTTCGAAATCGCGGATAGTGCGCATACGACGATAAACGTTCAGCAGCTGCTCAGCGCTGAGCTGGCTGCCGGGATTGCTTGCTTCTCTGGTGTTCATAGTGTTCTCCAGATGGTCGGGTGGATACGCATCACGGCCGGTCAGGCACCGTGACGCAGTAATTGAGCCTGGGCGGCGTAGTGCAGGCAGGCATTGATATCGAGCGAGCGGAAGGCGCGCTCGCGCAGGGAGATGATGACGCGCTGCGTCGGGTTGAAGCTGAGTTCGCGCTCACCGTCGACGGCGATCACTCCCTGGCGCAGCAGGGTCGGCTGCGGCACGCCGTGCTGCAGGGGCTGCCAGTGGGCGATGTCGACTTCGCTGAGGACACCGGGCGCAACGGGGGCCAGCAGACGGCAGCCACCGGACCCAAAGGTGATTTGCAGGCCGTCGTTTTCGCGGCGGCCCACGGGCTGAAGCAGGCCGCCGATGGCCGACAGCCCCACCGCCTGCGGTTCGGCAAAGCTGAGGAAAAGCTGGGAGAGCGCGCCGGTACTCCATATCGATCGCGCGCCGATAAACTGTTCGCCGGTGATAGCGGCATCGACCAGCGCGATATCGCGGCGCAGGGTTCCATCGGATTCGGTGATAACGATGTCCAGCCATTTGTTCCACACCAGCGCTTTTTCTACCGGGATGCGGCCGCTGGCGTAGAGCCCGAGCGCCAGGCCGAGCACCGTCGGTTCGCGCATTTCCGGCCAGGCGTTATTGGTGCCGGTTGAGAGGCCGACGATGGGGACTTCGCCGCAGTGGCGGGCCACGGCGCGATGGGTGCCGTCACCGCCGAGCACGACGATGGCGGCTGCACCTGCCTGCTGCATCCATTTCGCCGCTTCGAAGGTGTCCTGTACGGTGGCGGTGACCGTGCCGGGCAACCAGTCCAACTGCGGCAGTCGCCAGTCCGGGCGCTGGGCCAGTTCACGCAGCAGCAGTGCCCGCAGCCCTTCGCGATCCGGCATCATGCGGACTTCGCCGATGCCACAGGCGGCCAGTGAGGCCATCAGGCGCAGGAGCAGGTTGACGCGTTCGGCCAGCGGCAGCGTGCCGGCATGGCCGACGACGCGGCGGATGTCGCGAGCGGATACCGGGTTAGCGATGATGCCGACCCAGGGGCGTGGCGCGTGGCTGTGTATCATTTGCGTCTCTCCATAATCAACTGGCAGAGATAACGCAAGGGTTGTGCCATATATGTAAAATAAAAGTTAAAACATTGTGATTCAGATGGTTATTAATAGGGTGAAGGCGTTCGCTGCCTGGGGAGTGTTACAGCTGTCACCTGTTCGGTATGTGGTTGAGTGGACAGGTGTAAAGCGATGGGATGTGATGGGATTTGTCGCGGTGGGATTGGTGGAGAAAGCCTGGCCATTGATCAGGTACAGTTGCTGTTAAAATTGAGCCAGGTTCCCAGCCCTGGCGACGGCTGCCGGCCGGTCCTCGCGCCACGCGCTGCGTGGTGCCTTCGGTTACAGCTACTGGCCTGTCGGACCGGCAGAGACGCTACGTCCATGTAGCGACCCCGCCTGACGCCAGCTTCCCTGCTGGCGTCTCCTGGCCATCCGCTTCCACCTCAGCGCTGCGGATTGCCCTTCAGCCGCCGCCAGGGCTGTGCCCCATTCCGGATTTTTTCGTCGCTTTAAAGGGGCATTCAGCAGACTGGTTTTGCTGTCTGGCAATTTGAGTGCTGAACAAAAAAAGGAAGCCAGAGTACGAACGTAGGAAGCAGACGCAAACTTAGGTTGGCACAGCATTGGCTGGCATCCGATATCGCAAATCAATAGCAGGGATATCTTTTACCTGAACACAACTCTGCAATTACGGCGCTGACGGGGGGCTGCCACGACTGGCAATCCACAGCGCTGAACGGAGAGAGGAAGACAGGATAAGCCCGCAGGACGCGGGCGCAAGGCTCGGTCGGCACACGGATGTGCCATCTGAGCCGCTCCGACAGGCTGACGAACGCAGTGAAGGCACCACGCCACGCGTGGCGCGAGGACCCGCCAGTCGTGGCAACCCCCCGTCGGCGTAGGCCACAAAATCGCCAGAAAACACCATTCAGATTAACTGAAATTACCCTCACCATCGGTGTCTATCAGGTATTACCTTTGCCATTACTCTGGCTGGCATCCGATATCGCAAATCAATAGCAGGAATATCTTTTACCTGAACACAGCTCTGCAATCACGGCGCTGACGGGGGGCTGCCACGACTGGCAATCCACAGCGCTGAACGGAGAGAGGAAGCCAGGATAAGCCCGCAGGACGCGGGCGCAAGGCTCGGTCGGCACACGGATGTGCCGTCTGAGCCGGTCCGA
>NZ_JAPDNC010000021.1:2959-66034 GCF_025947915.1 Erwinia sp. INIA01 | reverse complement strand
GGTGCGTTTGAACTCAGTCATCATCACGTTCTCCGTATTTAAGTCGGGAACGTGTCAACGCTATTCAGGACGGGTCAGGCGTATAAAAAAAGCCGCGCCTCATAGAGGATTGCGGCTTTTTTATGCCAGTCGCGGCCGGGATTCAAACGCAGCCAGGGCGCTATTTCTTTGGATAAAGTTCCTGGCGATCGTAAGGTTCAGTCTCACCCGGTCTGCGGGTTTTCAGCAGCTTAAGAATCCAGGTGTACTGCTCCGGATTCGGGCGAACAAAAATTTCCACTTCCTCATTCATACGCCGCGCCAGCGTGACATCGTCCGCATCCAGCAGATCGTCCATTGGCGGACGCAGATGAATGGTCAGACTGTGGCTTTTGCTGTCATACACGGGAAACAGCGGCACCACTTTCGCACGACACACCTTCATCAGGCGACCAACGGCAGGCAGCGTGGCTTTGTAAGTCGCGAAGAAGTCGACGAACTCACTGTGCTCCGCGCCGTGATCCTGATCCGGCAGGTAATAACCCCAGTAGCCCTGCCGAACCGAGCTGATAAACGGTTTGATCCCGTCGTTGCGCGCGTGCATACGGCCACCAAAACGGCGGCGCACGCGATTCCACACGTAATCCATCACCGGGTTACGCTGATTGTGGAACATCGCAGCCATCTTCTGCCCTTCCGAAGCCAGCACCATCGCCGGGATATCCACCGCCCAGCCGTGCGGCACAAGGAAAATCACATTCTGCTGTGCTTCTCGCAGCTGGTCGATCAGCTCGCGGCCGTGCCAGTGAACACGCGGCTGAACCTTATGCGGGCGTAGCGCCAGCTCAGCCATCATCACCATCGATTGCGGTGCGGTCGCGAACATCTCATCAATTATTTTCTCCCGCTCTTCCTCCGGAACCTCCGGCAGGCAGTAAAGCAGGTTAATCTGCGCACGGCGGCGTGCGCTGCGGGCCAGTTTACCGGCCATGCGGCCAAGCGATCCCAGAACCGGATCGCGTAAACGAGGAGGAACTAAAGCAATAGCAGCAAAGGCACCTACCGCCAGCCAGCTGCCCCAGTAGCGAGGATGTAAAAAGGATTTCTTAAAAACGGGAATAAATTCAACGTGACTTTTTTTTATGTTTTCCATGCACCGGCCTCTACAATAACGGGCTAATGATAGTGCTGGCAGGTAATTTTGCAATGCATTAACCTGGATTTTTCCGGTAAACGGCCAGTATTTAGACCAGTTTCACCCGGATTTCGTGCACTCTGGTAATAAAAAAGCCGACGGACTGAGTGCTCCATCGGCTCTGTTATCAGCGGCAGCGAATTACTTGAATCGCAGCTGCGGTACGACTTCCCGGACCTGAGCCAGATAGTCGCTGCGCTCTTTACCGGCCAGGCCTTCCATCCGCGGCAGCTTAGCCGTTAATGGGTTAACCGCCTGGTTGTTGATCCAGATTTCATAATGCAGGTGCGGGCCGGTTGAACGGCCGGTACTGCCGGAAAGCGCAATGCGATCGCCACGTTTAACTTTCTGACCCGGTTTGACCAGCAGTTTCTTCAGGTGCATATAGCGGGTCATATACTGGCGGCCGTGACGAATCGCGACGTAGTTGCCAGCCCCACCGCTGCGCTTGGCGACGATAACTTCACCATCACCCACCGCCAGTACCGGTGTACCCAGCGGGATAGCGAAGTCGACACCTTTATGCGGCGCAACACGCCCGGTCACCGGGTTCAGGCGACGCGGGTTGAAGTTAGAAGAAACGCGATACTGCTTAACGGTTGGGAAGCGCATAAAGCCACGCGCCAGCCCGGAGCCACTGCGATCGTAAAACTTACCATCTTCGGCGCGGATGGCGTAATAATCTTTGTCGCCGCTGCGCATGCGCACACCCAGCAGCTGGCTTTGCTCGCTCTTGCCGTCCAGCATTTCGCGGGACATCAGCACAGAGAACTGGTCGCCCTTGCGCAACTTGCGGAAATCCATCTGCCACTGTAGCGACTTAATCACTGCACTGATTTCAGCGCTGGTTAACCCGGCCGCTTTGGCGCTGGTCACGAAACTACCGTTGACTTCGCCACTCAGAACGTTGTTTTTCCATTCCCCTTTCTGCATTTCAGACGAGGATTTAAAACTATCGCCTGAGCGATCGTACGTTCGGGTTTCACGGCGGGAGACTTCCCAGGTCAGACGCTGCAGCTGCCCGTCATCGGTCAGCGTCCATGAAAGCTGCTGACCAATTTGCAGGTTGCGCAGGTCTTTATCGCTTTTCACCAGCTGCGTAATATCCGACATATCAATGCCGTACTGGTTAAGAACGCTGCTGAGGGTGTCGCCGGTGGAGACCACGTAATCATGCGTCCCGGCTTCATCCGGTACGTCCTGATCGATCTCATCTTTTGGCGTGTCATCATCCGGAGAAGGGGTGTCCTGGTCGATCGGTTCACTGGCTTCAGGAAGCAGCGTACGCAGTTCGTTTTTATCCAGTTCGATTGTTTTAACAATCGGGCTTTCACTACCGGGATGATAAATGTAAGGCCGCCAGACGGTGACGGCCAGTGTAACGACGGTAAGTGACCCCAGCATGATGCGGTGAGGTCGGGGTAAGTTGTTGAACGCCATGGCGACAGCGCGGGCTATCTGCTGCAATTAAGTCTTCCTCTATTCTCCTTTCAGGCAGCTCGTATACTGGCTGGACAACTGTGAGAGGAATTTCACATAGCTGTCTCGTGCTGGAGTGATGTCAGTACCGAGAGGATCGAGGGTGCCCGAACGCACGCTGGTTCCTCTGGCAACCGCATCGATCACGGCTGGCCTGAATTGTGGTTCAGCAAAGACGCATGTGGCCTTCTGCTCAACCAACTGTGTTCGTATTTGATGTAAACGCTGCGCGCCAGGTTGGATCTCAGGATTTACGGTAAAATGACCCAATGGAGTCAGTCCGTAGTGTTTTTCAAAGTAGGTGTAAGCATCGTGAAAAACGAAATATCCTTTCCCTTTAACCGGGGCCAGCTGATTACCAATTTTCGCATCGACAGACGCCAATTCTGACTCAAAATGCTGCAGGTTGGCGTCTAGTTTGTCCTTGCTTTGCGGCATAAGTTCCAATAATTTTGCGTGAATTGCAACCGCAGTTTTCTTAGCAATCTCCGGCGACATCCACAGGTGCATATTGTACTCGCCGTGATGATGATGATCGTGGTCATCAGCCGCGCCGTGAGCATGCTCTTCATGCTCCTCTTCTTCGTCTTCCCCGCCTTTCAGCAGCAGAGCGTGAACGCCGTCGATGCGGTCCATTTCCAGGTTCTTTTGTGGCGGCAAACCGGCGGCCATTTTAGCCATAAATGCTTCCATTTCAGGGCCAACCCAAACCACTAAATCCGCGCCCTGCAAGCGTTTTACATCCGATGGGCGTAATGCATAATCATGCTCTGATGCACCATCCGGTAGCAGAATTTCTACAGGTGTGACACCATCTGCAATCGCGGACGCAATAAAGCCAACTGGCTTAACGGAAGCCACAACGGCAGCCTGTGCAGGAAACGCGAAAGTGGCAGCAACGCCGACACCGGCAAGTGCTGCAAAGAGACGTGATTTTTTATGTAACATAATGATTCAATCCATCGTGATAAGCTGATGGGTTGTGATATTATAACATTATAGAACTTCTGCAACCGTAATCGACATGTCATCCTTGATCTCCCTTGAAAATGTAGCTGTGAACTTTGGTCAACGCCGGGTACTTTCCGATGTGTCGCTGAAGCTGGAACCCGGGCGCATTCTGACCCTGCTCGGCCCAAACGGCGCAGGCAAGTCAACGCTGGTACGAGTGGTGCTCGGCCTGATCGCCCCTACGTCCGGTTCAGTGAACAAACCCGCGGATCTGCGCATCGGTTATGTGCCGCAAAAAATTCATCTTGATGTCACTCTGCCGCTGACCGTCGACCGCTTTATGCGCCTGCGCCCTGGGGTAAAGCGTGAGGACATTTTGCCCGCGTTAAAACGCGTACAGGCTTCGCATCTGCTGAACTATCCGCTGCAAAAGCTTTCCGGCGGCGAAACCCAGCGCGTGCTGCTGGCCAGGGCACTGCTCAATCAGCCGCAGCTGCTGGTGCTGGATGAGCCGACCCAGGGCGTGGACGTCAACGGTCAGGTGGCGCTGTACGATCTCATTGACCAGCTGCGTCGCGAGCTGAACTGCGGCGTACTGATGGTGTCCCACGATTTGCATCTGGTGATGGCCAAGACCGATGAAGTACTGTGCCTTAACCACCATATCTGCTGCTCCGGCACCCCCGAAGCCGTTTCAAAACATCCGGAATTTATCTCCATGTTTGGCCCGCGTGGCGCTGAACAATTGGCTATCTATCGGCACCACCATAATCATCGTCACGACTTAAAGGGACGAATCATTTTACGTAAGGGACCCGGTCGTCATGATTGAACTGTTGTTACCCGGCTGGCTGGCGGGGATTTTACTGGCGCTGGCGGCCGGGCCGCTTGGCTCGTTTGTCGTCTGGCGCCGCATGTCTTATTTCGGCGATACGCTGGCCCATGCTTCTCTGCTCGGCGTCGCTTTTGGCCTGCTGCTCAATGTCAGTCCGTTTTATGCCGTCATTGCAGTGACGCTGATCCTGTCGCTGGTGCTGGTCTGGCTGGAACGGCGGCCGCATCTGGCGATCGATACCCTGCTGGGCATTATGGCGCACAGTGCGCTATCTCTTGGTATGGTGGTCGTCAGCCTGATGTCCGACGTGCGCGTGGATCTGATGGCCTATCTGTTTGGCGATCTGCTGGCGGTAACCCCGACCGATTTATGGACCATTGCCATCGGCGTGGCGATCGTGCTGATTGTACTGGCCTGGCAGTGGCGCGCCCTGCTGTCGATGACCATCAGCCCGGAAATGGCCCAGGTCGATGGCGTTAACATTCAGCGCAGTAAACTGATCCTGATGCTGGTGACCGCGCTAACCATCGGCGTGGCGATGAAGTTTGTCGGTGCGCTGATTATCACCTCTCTGCTGATTATTCCTGCCGCAACGGCTCGCCGTTTCGCTCGTTCGCCGGAACAGATGGCTGCGTTTGCCATTGTGGTCGGGATGCTGGCGGTCACCATTGGGCTGACCTTCTCAGCGTTTTACGATACGCCTGCCGGTCCGTCGGTAGTCCTGGGTGCGGCGGCGATGTTTATCCTGAGCATGGTAAAAAAACCGGCGGTCTGATTATCCGCCGAAGGTGTCTCGCAGTCCTCAAATCCCGCCTGTACAGCCTTAAAAAAACAGCCCCGGAATGGATGACATTCCGGGGCTGTTGCGATCGGTGCGCAGGCGAGCCTGCATCAGACAGTTTTCTCAGGCTTCGCGGTCAATGCCGAAATGCTTATAGGCGTGCTGAGTGGCCATTCGGCCGCGTGGGGTGCGTTGAATAAAGCCCTGTTGGATCAGATAGGGTTCCAACACGTCCTCAATGGTTTCACGCTCTTCACCAATGGCGGCGGCCAGGTTATCCAGCCCGACCGGCCCCCCGGTAAATTTATCGATAATCGCCAGCAGCAATTTACGGTCCATATAGTCAAAGCCTTCGCTGTCCACGCTCAGCATATCCAGCGCGCGGGCAGAGACTTCACCGGTCATCTCACCGTCGGCTTTCACTTCGGCGAAGTCGCGCACGCGGCGCAGCAGGCGGTTAGCAATACGCGGCGTGCCTCGCGCACGGCGGGCGATCTCCAGCGCACCTTCGGCGCTGAGCGGCAGCCCAAGACAGGCCGCGCTGCGGCTGACAATGTGCTGCAGATCCTCAACGCGATAAAATTCCAGGCGCTGAACGATACCGAAGCGATCGCGCAGGGGCGACGTCAGCGATCCCGCGCGGGTCGTTGCGCCGATCAGGGTAAAGGGCGGCAGATCCAGCTTGATCGAACGTGCGGCCGGGCCCTCGCCAATCATAATATCCAGCTGATAGTCTTCCATCGCCGGATACAGCACCTCTTCCACCACCGGAGACAGGCGATGGATCTCATCGATAAACAGCACGTCATGCGGTTCAAGGTTGGTCAGCATCGCGGCCAGATCGCCCGCCTTTTCCAGCACCGGGCCGGAAGTGGTGCGCAGATTCACGCCCATCTCATTGGCAACGATATTGGCGAGTGTGGTTTTACCCAACCCCGGCGGGCCGAAGATCAGCAGATGATCGAGCGCATCGCCGCGCATCTTCGCGGCCTTGATGAAAATCTCCATCTGCTCGCGCACGACCGGCTGCCCGACATACTCTTCAAGCAGCTTGGGACGGATAGCGCGGTCAATGACCTCTTCTTCGGTGATAACCCCGGCGGAGACCAGGCGATCGGCTTCAATCATGCTCTACCTCAAATAGCTGCGCGCAGCGCTTCGCGGATCAGGGTTTCGCAGTCAGCATCGGGTTTGCCCACTTTGCTGACCATGCGGCTGGCTTCCTGAGGTTTATACCCCAGCGCCACCAGCGCAGCAACCGCTTCGCCCTCTGCATCATTGACCGCCGCACTCTGCACCTCGCTGGTCAGCGCAAACGGCGCATCGGTAGCGAACAGATCGCCGTGCATACCCTTGAAGCGGTCCTTCATCTCGACAACCAGACGCTCGGCGGTTTTCTTACCGACGCCGGGCAGTTTCACCAGTGCGGCAATCTCTTCACGCTCAACGGCAGTGACAAACTGCTGCGCCGACATGCCCGAAAGAATGGCCAGCGCCAGTTTTGGCCCCACGCCGTTGACTTTAATCAGTTCACGAAACAGCGCGCGTTCCTGCTTGCTGTTAAAACCGAACAGCAGCTGGGCATCTTCACGCACCACAAAGTGGGTAAAAATAATCGCTTCATGATTCAGTTCAGGAAGCTCATAAAAACAGGTCATTGGCATTTGCACTTCATAGCCAACTCCGCTGGCTTCAATCAGCACCACAGGCGGCTGTTTTTCCAGAATGATGCCTCTCAGACGACCTATCACATTAGCTTCCTTCAGATAAGAATGGTGGGGATGAGTACCGGGATGAATGTTATAGCATAAAAAAGGCTGGATGGATATCCAGCCTAGGAGCGCAGTCGACCGCGTGCCAGGGTGAGCTTTCCTTCTGCAATTCGCGCAACGTTTTGGCTCAAATGGCAGTGGGTAATGGCGATAGCTAACGCATCGGCTGCATCGGCCTGCGGGTTCGCGGGCAGTTTCAGCAGCGTGCGCACCATGTGCTGCACCTGGCTTTTTTCGGCACTGCCGATGCCAACCACGGTCTGCTTGACCTGGCGGGCGGCATACTCAAACACCGGCAGATCGTGATTCACCGCAGCGACGATAGCCACCCCGCGCGCCTGGCCCAGCTTCAGCGCCGAGTCGGCATTTTTCGCCATAAACACCTGTTCAATGGCAAAATAGTCCGGCTGAAACTGAGTAATAATTTCACTTACACCCGCGTAAATCAACTTCAGGCGCGGCGGCAGATCGGTGGAGCTGGTGCGAATACAGCCGCTGCCCAGATAGGTAATCTGCCGCCCAACCTGACGAACCACACCATAACCCGTAACGCGCGAACCGGGATCGATACCCAGTATAACCGTCATATCGCGTTCTCCGGGTTGATGGTGTTTTTACGATAACTCACAGCATACAGGATGCGGTGAGAAATCATAAGGTCGCCGCAACCTCATCAGAGATCTCACCGTTATGGTAAACTTCCTGAACATCGTCGCAGTCTTCCAGCATATCGATCAGGCGCAGCAGCTTCGGTGCGGTTTCTGCATCCAGCTCGGCCTTGGTCGATGGGATCATGGTGACTTCCGCACCTTCCGACTTCAGGCCGGTAGCATCCAGCGCATCTTTCACCTGACCCAGCACTTCCCACGCGGTGAAGACGTCAATTGCGCCGTCATCGTAGGTCACTACGTCGTCAGCACCGGCTTCCAGCGCCGCGTCCATTACCGCATCTTCTTCCAGGCCCGGAGCGTAAGAGATCACCCCTTTCTTGGTGAACAGATAGGCTACGGAGCCATCGGTCCCCAGGTTACCGCCGGTTTTGGTGAAGGCGTGACGCACTTCTGAAACGGTACGGTTACGGTTATCACTCAGGCACTCAACCATCACCGCGCTGCCGCCAGGACCGTAACCTTCATAAATGATGGTTTCCATGTTGCTGTCGTCATCGCCGCCCACGCCACGGGCAATCGCACGGTTCATGGTGTCGCGCGTCATGTTGTTTGCCAGCGCCTTATCCATCGCAGCACGCAGACGCGGGTTAGAGCCTGCATCACCGCCGCCCAGTTTGGCAGCCGTCACCAGCTCACGAATAATTTTGGTGAAGATTTTACCGCGTTTAGCATCCTGAGCAGCCTTGCGGTGCTTGGTATTCGCCCACTTACTATGTCCTGCCATTTTACTCGTGTCTCCAAATTAACACCGGACAGGCTATCTTGCTGGCGATTTTCTCCCCCGGCAGTGCTCGCAATGCTCACGTACATCAGTACGCTCCGCTTTCTGCGCGCTGGCGGTGAAGAAACTCGCTGCGCCGATAACGCCTGAACGTTTGGTTAAGTTCAAAATATAAAAAAAATTAGACTACAAATTCTTCAATTGCCTGGCGATTACTCCAGGACTTAGTGAGCGCAGCCGCTTCGGCCGCATCCAGCCAGCGGAAGGCCAGATGCTCGCTCAACACAATGTCTCTTTCCGTCGGCAGCGCCAGGGTAAACCAGTGTTCCCGGTTATGGGTGGTCCCCGGCGCGTAGCGGTGGCGAAAGTGCGCAAAGATTTCGAATTCTATATGACGCTGGCAATCCACTAATGTGAACTGCCCGGCGTTAATATCAATTCCCGTCTCTTCCCACACTTCCCGCCTCGCGGTGTCTGCCAGGCTTTCGCCCGGATCCTGGCTGCCGGTGACCGACTGCCAGAAATCCACATCATCGCGCCGCTGCAGCATCAGCACCCGTCCGGTGTCCTGCGCATAAATCACCACCAGCACCGAAACCGGATGCTTAAACGTCATTATTCGCTCTCAGCCGGTTTTTCTTTTTTCACCACGTCAATGCCCAACTCGGCGAGTGACGCCGGGTTAGCGAAGCTTGGCGCTTCGGTCATCAGACAGGCCGCTGCGGTGGTTTTCGGGAAGGCGATAACATCACGGATATTTTCGGTGCCGGTCAGCAGCATAGTCAGGCGATCGAGGCCGAAAGCCAGACCGGCATGCGGTGGCGTACCGAACTTCAGGGCGTCCAGCAGGAAGCCAAACTTCTCGCGCTGTTCCTGCTCGGCAATACCCAGAATGCCAAACACGGTCTGCTGCATCTGACCATTGTGGATACGCACGGAACCGCCGCCCACTTCGTAACCGTTGATCACCATATCGTAGGCGTTAGCGATGGCCGTTTCCGGTGCCGCTTTCAGCTCGTCCGGGGTCATCTCTTTCGGCGCGGTGAACGGATGGTGCATCGCGCTCAGGCCGCCCTCGCCGTCCTCTTCGAACATCGGGAAGTCAATAACCCACAGCGGTTTCCACGCGGCTTCATCGGTAATGTTCAGGTCGCGGCCCAGCTTCAGGCGCAGCGCACCCAGCGCATCAGTGACCACTTTGGCACTGTCGGCACCGAAGAAGATCATATCGCCGTCGGCGGCCTGAGTACGATCCAGAATGGCTTCAACGATCTCAGCGGTCAGGAACTTAGCAACCGGGCTGGTAATACCTTCCAGACCTTTAGCACGTTCGTTGACCTTGAAGTAGGCCAGGCCTTTCGCGCCGTAGATTTCAATAAACTTGCCGTATTCATCAATCTGTTTGCGGCTCAGCTGAGCGCCGCCCGGCACGCGCAGTGCGGCAACGCGGCCTTTGGCATCGTTAGCCGGGCCGGAGAAGACTTTGAACTCCACGTCTTTCAGCAGGTCAGCAACGTCCACCAGCTCCATTGGGTTGCGCAGATCGGGCTTATCGGAACCGTAGCGACGCATCGCTTCCGCGAAGGTCATCTGCGGGAATTCACCCAAATCAACGGACTTCACGTCCTGCCACATATCACGAACCAGACGCTCCATGATCTCACGCACCTGCGGCGCGGTCATAAAGGAGGTTTCGACGTCGATCTGGGTAAATTCCGGCTGACGGTCAGCGCGCAGGTCTTCATCACGGAAGCATTTCACGATCTGATAGTAGCGGTCGAAACCGGACATCATCAGCAGCTGTTTAAACAGCTGCGGGGACTGCGGCAGCGCGTAGAATTTACCTTTATGCACGCGGCTCGGCACCAGATAGTCACGCGCGCCTTCCGGCGTGGCTTTGGTCAGCATCGGCGTTTCAATATCCAGGAAGCCGTGGTCGTCCATAAAGCGGCGAACGAAGCTGGTGATCTTCGCGCGGGTTTTCAGGCGGTTTGCCATATCCGGGCGGCGGAGATCCAGATAGCGATACTTCAGGCGCGCTTCTTCGCTGTTAGTCTGGTTGGAATCCAGCGGCAGCGGCTCAGAACGGTTGATGATGGTCAGATCGGTGGCGAAGACTTCGATCTCACCGGTAGCCATATCGCTGTTTTTGTTTTTTTCGTCACGCGCACGCACGGTGCCGGTGATCTGAATACAGAATTCATTACGCAGCTCGGAAGCCTGGCGGAACGCGTCCTGACGATCCGGGTCGAAGAACACCTGCACGATGCCTTCACGGTCACGCATATCAATAAAGATCAGGCTACCCAGATCGCGGCGGCGATTAACCCAACCGCACAGTGTCACCTGCTGCCCTACATGAGACAGGTTGATCTGTCCACAATACTTAGTACGCATAACGATATCCTTTTAACTTCACCGCTGCGGGCGCGGCATTTTAAAGAAAACCCGGCCCGGAGGGGGCTGCTGCCGCGAAAAATGGCGGCCATTATAATGGAAAACGGCGCACAGGATAAGTGCTGTCGAGAGGGCAAAGCGGCAGAAAATCGGCAAGATGCGTTCATCCCGGCTTTAGCGGTCAACAAAACAACGGTCACCGTGTTTAGACGAAGAATCTTCGTGCTGAAATATCGGCAGTCGCCTCAGTCGATGACATACACGTTAACAAATTCCCCCGCGCACCCCACACAGTTATAGTCGCGTCACAGGGACATTGCTTTGTATTCTCTCTGGTTTCCCCCACTCTTCCGGAGAATTACGATGTTTAAACTTAACCCACAGACTACCGCGCTGGTACTTATCGATCTTCAGGAAGGCATTCTGCCCTTCGCCGGAGGCCCGCATACTGCCGGTAATGTGGTGAAAAAAGCCGCCGTGCTGGCTGAAAAGTTCCGCGCGCTGAACGCACCGGTCGTGCTGGTGCGCGTTGGCTGGTCGGCCGATTTTGCCGAAGCGCTGAAGCAGCCGGTGGATGCCGCTCACCCAGGCGGTGCGCTGCCGGAAAACTGGTGGACCTTCCCGTCTGAGCTGGGCGCACAGCCTGATGACATCCAGGTGACCAAACGCCAGTGGGGCGCATTCTACGGCACCGATCTTGAACTCCAGCTGCGTCGTCGCGGTATCGACACCATCGTGCTGGGCGGTATTTCCAC
Organism: Erwinia sp. INIA01; assembly: GCF_025947915.1. Classification (NCBI taxonomy): domain Bacteria; kingdom Pseudomonadati; phylum Pseudomonadota; class Gammaproteobacteria; order Enterobacterales; family Erwiniaceae; genus Erwinia; species Erwinia sp. INIA01. Next base: position 54,498 of record NZ_JAPDNC010000021.1, on the reverse strand, counting down.
CAATATCGGCGTGGAATCTACCGCGCGTAACGCCTGGGAGCTGGGCTTCAATCTGGTGATCGCTGAAGACATTTGTAGCGCAGGCAGCAGCGAGCAGCACCGCAGCAGCGTTGAGTGGATCTTCCCGCGCATCGCCTGCGTACGCCAGTCTGATGAAGTGATCGCCGCACTGTAAAAAAATCAAGACCGGAGGGACCCGGTCCTGCCAGATTTGCACTCCGCCCGCCGCACCGCTACAGTCGCTCAATCAAAATGTAACAGGATTTATGATGACGCCGCTCTATCTTGGGCTGCCGCAGTGGCAGCATCCGCAGTGGAAAAAGCTGGGTATGTCTACGCTGGAAGATTACGCCCGCTATTTTAACTGCGTGGAGGGAAACACCACGCTGTACGCCCTGCCGCGCCCGGAGGTGGTTCAACGCTGGCGCGCAATGACCCATGATGATTTCCGCTTCTGTTTTAAGTTTCCCGCCACCATCAGCCATCAGGCGGCGCTCAGGCAGTGCGGTGACCTGACCGCGGAATTCTTTGCGCTGATGGAACCGCTGGCCGGCCGCCTGGGCCAGTACTGGCTACAGCTGCCCGCCGCCTTCTCGCCTGCCGATTTGCCCGCACTGTGGGCCTTCCTGGATTCGCTGCCTACGGAGTTTCATTACGGCGTTGAGGTGCGGCATGCGGAATTTTTTGCCAAAGGTGAAGCTGAACGTGCGCTAAATCGGGGGCTGCATCAGCGCGGCGTCAACCGGGTGATTCTGGATACTCGTGCGGTGCATGCGGCGAAGCCTACAACCCCAGCTATCGTTGACGCACAGCGGAAAAAACCGAAGCTCCCGGTTCACGCGGTGATCACCGCCAGCGAGCCCATGATCCGCTTTATCGGCGGCGACAATCCGGAGGCGAATCTGCACGACTTCCGCGCCTGGCTTTCCCGCCTGCCCGAATGGTGCCAAACCACCCGTCCGTGGCTGTTTATTCACACTCCGGATATTGCCTTCGCCCCGGAACTGGTGCGCTATCTCTGGCCCGATCTACAAAAAGCGCTGCCGCAGCTGGGGGATGTTCCCGACTGGCCGCAGCAGGAAACGTTATTCTGAGCAATCGGATAGCGGACGAGAAGACAGTCTTAAGATTGCCCGCTATGATAGCCGCAAGATAATTCTTACATCATGGAGTGAGTCATGGTCAGCGCTCTCTACGTCGTTTTTGGCGCGTTGTTGATTATTAAATTTTCACTGGATGTGGTGCGATTGCGCAGGCAATACCGCATTTCGATTGGCGACGGCGGAGTCTCGGATTTACAGCTGGCTATTCGCATCCACGGTAATGCCGTTGAATATATTCCGCTGGCGACGCTGCTGCTGGTCGTGATGGAGATGAACGGCGCTGATATCTGGTTGATCCATCTGCTGGGACTGTTTTTCTTCTTTGGCCGCCTGCTGCATGCCTGGGGACTACGCAGCCGTACGATGCTGTGGCGCCGCAACGGCATGATCCTGACCTTGCTGACTCTACTGGGGATGATTATCGTCAATCTGATCTTCCTGCCATGGGATCTGGTACTGACTCTGCATTAACGATTTAACACGCCGCTGGCAGAAAAGATGCAGCCCGCATCGCTTTCTGCCAGAATATGCGCTTTCCGTTAGCTTCCTCCGGACTTACCACTATGACTAACCGCGATACGCTGTTCTCAGCGCCCGTTGCCAAACTCGGCGACTGGACCTTTGACGAACGCGTTGCTGAAGTCTTTCCAGACATGATTCAGCGTTCCGTTCCCGGCTACTCCAACATTATTTCGATGATTGGCATGTTGGCCGAGCGATTTGTTCAGCCCGACTCCCACGTCTACGATCTGGGCTGCTCGCTGGGCGCTGCCACGCTGTCCGTACGGCGTAATATTCAGGTTCCCGGCTGCAAAATTATTGCCGTCGACAACTCCCCGGCGATGGTTGAGCGCTGCCGCCGCCATATCGATGCTTTCCGCGCCGATACGCCGGTTGAGGTGATTGAAGCCGATATCCGCCAGATCCCGTTAGAAAATGCCTCGCTGGTGGTGCTGAATTTCACCCTGCAGTTCCTGGCACCGGAAGAGCGCCAGCATCTGTTAAATACCATTTATCAGGGGCTGAAACCCGGCGGTGCGCTGGTGCTGTCGGAGAAGTTCAGCTTTGAAGATGCCGACGTCGGCGAACTGCTGTTCAACATGCATCACGACTTCAAACGCGCCAACGGCTACAGCGAACTGGAAATCAGCCAGAAGCGCAGCATGCTGGAAAACGTCATGCTGACCGACAGCGTGGAAACCCACAAAGCGCGCCTGCGTCAGGCCGGTTTCCAGCACGCCGAAGTCTGGTTCCAGTGCTTTAACTTTGGCTCGCTGGTCGCACTGAAGGCGGGTGATGCCTGATGGATTTCGGAAATTTTTATCAGCTTATCGCCAAAGGCCCACTGGCACCGTGGCTGGAAACCCTGCCCGCGCAGATCGCCGCCTGGCAACGCGAGTCGCTGCACGGCCACTTTAAAAACTGGGATCGCTCGGTTGAGTATCTGCCATCGCTGACGCCGGAAACGCTGGATCTGTTGCACAGCGTCACCGCCGACAGCAGTCAGCTGACCGAGCGCCAGCGCGGTGGAATTGAAAAGCTGCTGCGCAATCTGATGCCGTGGCGCAAAGGCCCGTACTCGCTGTACGGCGTGAATATTGACACCGAGTGGCGTTCGGACTGGAAGTGGGAGCGCGTATTGCCGCATATTTCCCCACTGGCCGGGCGCACGGTGCTCGATGTCGGCTGCGGCAGCGGCTACCACATGTGGCGCATGATTGGTGCTGGCGCACATCTGGTGGTCGGCATTGATCCAATGCAGCTGTTCCTGTGCCAGTTCGAGGCGGTGCGCAAACTGCTTGGCGGCGATCAGCGCGCCCACCTGCTGCCGCTGGGGATTGAGCAGCTCCCCGAGCTTAAAGCGTTTGATACCGTGTTTTCGATGGGCGTGCTCTACCACCGCCGATCTCCACTCGATCATCTCTATCAGCTTAAAAACCAGCTGGTCAGCGGCGGCGAACTGGTGCTGGAAACACTGGTAATTGAAGGCGATGACCAGCAGGTTCTGGTTCCCGGTGAACGCTATGCTCAGATGCGTAACGTCTACTTCATTCCGACCACCGGCGCGTTGAAAAACTGGCTGGAAAAGTGCGGTTTTACTGACGTGCGGATTGCCGATTATTCGGTAACCAGCACTGACGAACAGCGCCGCACCAGCTGGATGACCAGCGAATCGCTGGCCGAGTTCCTCGACCCCAACGATCCCACCAAAACCGTTGAAGGCTATCCGGCTCCGCTGCGCGCGGTGCTGGTGGCGACTAAGCCCTGATTAGCGGTTAGCAGACAGGCCCTCGGGCCTGTCTCAGCACGCAGCATCGTTTCCGGCAATCCCTTCCCGCATTTACTCTGATCTGGCTCAATGCGAATGAGAACTTTCTCGGAAAGCACATTTTTCAATAACATTCTAATTGCCAAAACGTTACGGTAGTGGACAGAAACAATTTCATTCACCTGAACGGAGTATCTGGTATGAGTAAATTTGTTTTTTCTTCCCCGCGTAAATATATCCAGGGCGCAGGCATGATTACCCAGCTGGGTGAGAACCTCGCCGACCTCGGCAGCAGCGCGTTTATCGTCGCCGACAAGATTGTCTGGGGGCTGATTGGCAAGCAGGTTCGGGAATCCCTGACCGCCAGCCATGTGGAGTTTCACTATGAAGAGTTCAACGGCGAAGCCTCCAGCAACGAAATCACCCGTCTCGCCAAACTAGCGAAAAGCAGCGGCACCGCCGTGGTCGTCGGTCTTGGCGGTGGTAAAACCCTCGATACCGTGAAAGCCGTCGCTGATGAGTTGAAACAGCCCGTCGCCATTGTGCCCACCGTCGCCTCTACCGATGCCCCGTGCAGCGCGCTGTCGGTCATCTACTCCGATAGCGGAGTATTCGAAAGCTACCGTTTTTACAGTAAAAACCCGGATCTGGTGCTGATAGATACCCAGGTGTGCGCACGTGCGCCAGTGCGCCTGTTCGCATCCGGTATTGCGGATGGTCTGGCCACCTGGGTTGAAGCACAGGCGGTAAAACGCTCGCACAGCAAATCCATGGTGAACGGCGACCCGACTATTGCCGGCCTGGCGATTGCGGAAGCCTGTGAGAAAACGCTGCTGACCTACGGCCTGAGCGCCTATGAAGCGGTAGCGAAACAGCTGGTGACGCCTGCCGTGGAAGCGGTGGTAGAAGCCAACACCCTGCTGTCCGGTCTGGGCTTTGAAAATGCGGGTCTGGCGGGGGCGCATGCCATTCACAACGGCTTCACCGCCGTTGACGGTGATATTCACCATCTGACGCACGGTGAGAAAGTCGCCTACGGCACGCTGACCCAGATGGTACTGGAACAGCGCCCTGATGAAGAGATTGCGCGCTACGTGCGCTTCTATCGCGCCATTAAAATGCCGACCACGCTAAAAGAGCTGCATCTGGAAAATGCCAGCTGGGAAAGCCTGTTAAAAATTGGTGAGCTGGCCAACAGCGACGGCGATACGCTGAAAAATCTTAGCCCGAATCTGAGCGCCGAAGATATCGCCAACGCCATCCTTGCCGTTGATACGTTCAGCCAGTCGGTGAAATAATCCCGCCCGGGACCGGCCCTACGGCTGGTCCCAGTATTCATAACGGCTGGCGGCGGCGATATTGCGCCGGAACATGCCCACCGCCGACACTTCCATCTCCCGTGAATAGCTCAACGTGCAGTTTCCACGTTCGTCCCACAGCTGGCATTCGTCCTGCGTCGTGGTAGCGCTGAACGGGTTATATTCGCGGATATTCACCCCCAGCTCACGGCCCTGCTTATCATAATTCCACTGAATAGTGCTGCGCTCCGACCCAGAGGACAGCAGTTGGTTTTTATCATTCCAGCGATAGAGATATTCGCCGTTGCTGGTGTTGTCTGAGCCACGGGCAACGCTGCGGATCAGCCGATTGCGGCGGTCGTAATCGTTCACGGTCTCCGTGAAGCCCTCCTCCCCCTGCATAACAAACTGCTCGGATGCGCTGGTAATACTGCCGTTACGCCCGGCAAAATAGAGCGTGGTGCCCTGTTTATGGTGCAGTACCGCTTCGGCATCATCACGCAGTGCGAAAACGGTAATTTCGTAGCGCGCCTGCCAGCCAACGCTGACCCGTTCAATTTTCATGTCGAGCTTAAATCGGGTCTTGGCGTCCTGCTTGTCGTAGCTGATATCGGCCTGAGTCAGCACGCCGCAGCGATCAAACTTTCCCAGCATGCGCTTTTGCTGATCGACATCTTTACCGAACTCACCAACAATAAACTGCTTCATCGGCCCTTTTGCAGTACCGCCCAGCAGCAGCAGATTATTGTTATCGTTGATCTGCTGCTGATTAACCGCGCAGCGGGGAGGCTGAACTTTCGCTTTGTTTGTCGCCGCAGCGGCCGTTTGAATAACCAGTAAACCTGACATTAAGACCAGGACACAGCTCGTCTTCCTCGTTCTCATCACGACTCTCGCAACAGTCTGAAAATCCATAGGGATAAGTGTATAAGCAACCGCCTTATGTCGGCATTGCCATGATGCTTAAACGGCAAAAAAAACCCCAACAAATCATGCTGGGGTCTGGTACTTGCAAACATCACGTCAGGGTTCGGCGTGCTGCGCGGCAAAATCTTTTCTCATCAGGCGACTCGTATTGGTGAACCCAGAGTAATAACGCTTTTCATGGCTTCCACCACGTCCCCGTCAACCACGCTACGGCTAAACTCATCGTTTTCAGCCTCGGAACACATGGAGACTCCGGCCTTACGGTAGCGCATTGGAGATGAAATTCGCTGGCTTGCGGAGCTGTGCAATTCCGTAATACCCGCATCAATAAACTTCTGGAGATTGCTTAAGCGCACCCCCGCACCCGCCATAATTTTTGGACCGCGAGTAATACGAGTTAGTTCCCTTAATAACGGTAATCCACTTTCGGCACTCTGCTGCTGACCAGAAGTCAGTATCCTCGCCACACCCAAATCCGTTAGCTGTTCCAGCGCCATCAGCGGGCTGTGGCAGAGATCGAATGCCCTATGGAAGGTCACCTCCATGCCGGCGCATAAAGGCATTAATTGCAACATACGCGGCAGATCGATATGGCCATCCAGGTCTAAAAGGCCAACCACTACGCCGGGGAATCCCAGCTCACGAACAAAAGCGATATCCGACTTGATTTGCTCAAATTCGGTGACACTGTAACAAAAATCCCCACTGCGCGGACGGACGATCGGATGAACCGGTATGGATACGTGCTCTCTGGCGGCCATCAGTGTTCCCGCAGATGGCGTTAATCCGCCTTCAGCAGGTGAGGCGCAAAGCTCAATTCGATCGGCACCGGCTTGCTCCGCCACCCGTGCGCAATCCACCCCATAGCAGCATACTTCCAGTTTTTGCATTCCATTCTCCTGTTAATTACTGCTGGCTGGTTGTTTATTCACAGACAGATCTCTAGTCTGATTAATGATAAAAATGAGCACACCTTAACAACCCGTCAACCCGCTACAATAGCCAGCCTGCGAAATGTAAGCGCCACTCCTTCAACCATTTTATGACGTTTTGTGTCAGCCCTCTGGCACAAATTTGTCACACCTCGGCCCAACTCACACTTCATGTTAGTTAATGCTTTTGAAACTCGAAGGTAGTCACATCGTTGAACGAAAAAGCTCACGACCTCTAAAATTTCTGCTGCCTTGTGTAGGTGCTCAAAGTGCTGAACCTTGGGGCCAGGCTTTGTATTGAACTTTGACACCAAGGACTGAAGTTGTTCATGCATACCTGCTAGCAGGTCATATAGTTTTGAAATGAACCGCAAGTATGCGCCATTTGCTGTCTCAAGCCGGCCATCATGAGCATATCAACCATCATAAGAGATTGTCGGATCGAGCTCGGCACGATTTCCACGGTTGACACAGGGGTTTGGTAAATTGTAAAACATTAATACCAGTTATTTCTGGCACTTAGCTACGCTTACAAAAAAACAACAAAATCAGTATTTTCATGTAGTTAAGGAAAGCAAACAAATCAGCATCAGGGCTGATAAAACTGGAGCATTCACAACAGGGATGTTCAATTCATATGCATAGTTGGTGAAAAAATGGATCTTTATGACTGGCTTTACGCGATAGGTGTGACTTTGTTAAGTATCTGTTGCATAGGAATTTATGCAAGATTTGATAGAGTTTTTTACAAGGGTAAATCTAAAAAGAGATAGCTATGAAAATTGGATACTTATTTCCTGCTGCTTGTGGGATTGCCGGGATAATTCTTCTTATTTGGTTTATAGCCAGCGGAGCCTGGATGCCTGGTGCTTAGTGAAAGACAGCCAAAGACTAAATTGAATTTCATTAAATATTTTTATAAATCCACTGTGCCATCAGGCTGATGTGGATGTATGATGCCATCTCAGCTTTTAGCTGATATGGACCCCTTGTTTTTTATTGTTCAAATTTATGCCCGAGTAACGCGGGCTTTTTTGTAAAAAAATTGATTGAAATAATTGATGTTATCGATTTAATTTTTTCTTGCCAGATTATTACACATTTATTGATTTATACTATTCTTTAATTTGACGCCATGCGTCACTCTCCTCTAATTCTTTTGCTTTATTAGCCTTTTACTGCCCGTACTAATGCGGGCTTTTTTTTATGGAAATTAGTAGGGTCAGTAAAGAGTGAATCAAAGAACGCAGGGGGAGAATTCAAAGGGGAACTGAATGCAATCAAGGAGTTTATTGAAAATAATATGCAGAATCCCAGGTTCACGACAACTTATGCAAAAACATCTTAAGTTAATTCTCGACCTAGGAAAATGGCCTGTACAACACGTCTCAGGCCAAGAATATCAACGAGAAGTTGATGTGGTGGTAGTTGTGGAAGTACCGGTATTAGAACCATTACCACCGCTACCAGCAGCGCCAATAGCAATACCAGCCAGCGCAGCTACCGCACCAACACCGATCGCATCAGTAGCACCTTGTGAGAGTCCGAAAGCCCCCTCACCAGCTGCCCCACCTTCTACCGGTGCAGCTTGCACACCAGCAGCAAGTGAAGACAGTACCAAAAATACTGCAATTTTTGCCTTCATGAATCTGCCTCTCAATTACTCAATACTTAAAGACCAAACATTCCATCCAGGAAAGTGCAAAGATAATTTAGCATATGAATTTTTTATTTCAATATCATTTAGGAGGGGGTTGATAAAAATAATAGTGTCGTAGGGTTTGCAATTGAATCTAACGAAACACGCCAGATAACCCCCTGTCGAAAAGCCACTGATTTAAATGGCATTATATACGTGAATATTTTTTCTTACCAAAGTTTTGCCAGCCTTCACAAGCAGTCTTTACAAATAATCAACAAGAGCTACTCAGACGATTTAGCTTGATAACTTCCAATAAAATCCAATAAACAATCCAATAAAATTCAGATCCATTAACTAATCATATGAATTATAAATACAAACAGCGCTGTGCATTTAAAGTTAATACTCTACATGGTGACTTCAATTCTCAAATTTTGGTCGGATTTTCAAATCATAAAACCTTGGTATAGATAACCTTGTTTAATTGATTGCTAACGTTTTTACAGTAAGGATGAATTGATAATGCAACCACCAACGGCAGATCCCTTTAAGGGATCAGTAATACTTGAGCACTACCTGCCAATGAAAAAAAGAGTAGTGCGAGCTATGCGGCGGCGGCTAGTCTCGTGAACGATGCTGTTTCTGAATGCGATGGGGATTTCGTTGTAGCGGAGCATGATGACCTCCCGTCAAAAAACAGCTGCGCATGCATACAGTATTGTCATTTTTGGGGAGGGCTCAAGGGGTGATAGGAAGGTAAATCTTAACAGTGTGAAATGAAGGGGATTTTAATTACTGGTCCAGCTGAGCGTGTATCCGTTACTGCCTGAGATGGCTGCCTGAACATCTGGGTTTTCATTTACCCACTGGCTGATGGTATCGTCCCGTTCATACTGATTGAGATCGTCCCAGTCATCAGACTGCCGGGTAAACGTGACCTTCGCCCCGGCTAGCGTCTCAATATTCACTTTTACTGTCTTCATACGCTCTGCCCTCTGGCTGTCATAATGCTGGTTCCCAGCGCGATCGCTGTTGTGATATCACCCGCTGTAAATTCGTTGCCCCACGCACCAAAGAAGCCGATATCACCTTTCATCATTGATGACCCGGCAACGCTGGCCCCCAGCATCAGAGGCGTTCCGGCAACGTTCGCCAGATAACCGGTTGGCGACGCCGCGATAGCAGTACCATCAGAAACAGTCAGCTTGTGGTTACGGTTCGGCGAAATAACAACACAGGCTACATACCACTTGTTGGCGACGATCGTTTTACCTGACTGGAAGTAGATACCCTGGGAGCCATCAGCCCAGCCGACGCGCAGCTCAAGCCGCGTCCCTGTCGGGTTGTAACAGATGGCAAAGCCGTGGCCACTTCCCGGCGTCAGGTCGCGGTTATCCATCACGAAGTGAAACGCATCCAGTGTCGTAAAACGAAAGGCAATCAGACACGATATACCCGTCAGTCCCGCTTCCGCGTAGGTGGTCTGACTTCCCGCCGTGCCGGGAAAATGCAGCCCTGCCGCCTGCAGCGTCTGAACGCCCTGCTGGACCGAAAAACCGTGACGTGAGTTATCCAGTGGCGTGAGCAGATCAAACGCGACCTTTGGATTAGCGATCGCGGCCAGTGGTGAGGCTACCGGCTCAAAATGCTGCTTTGACCAGTTTGTTATAACCCCGTCTGAGTTCAGTAAAATGCGAGTTCCTTCAGCCATCTTTATTCCTCTATAAATGTTTTTGCCGGGAGATTTGGCGCTCTGGCACTGTCCCCAATCATTTCATTACCCGAACCACGAAGTCCGCCGGTGTAAATCGCAGCACTGGCCGGATTCAGCCACGAACAACCGGTCACCAGGGTTTTATCTGCGGCGAGATAGGTCGCGCCTGCTGCATCCGGCACCAGTTCAATGTCGGCCCCCGTCACGCGGCAGCGGTTGCCGTTACCGTTGGTGTATAAGCGCGCCAGCTTGCCGCCGTGAATATCAACGACTGCTTTCGCCCCCGGCACGTGAACGATTGCCGGAATGCAGTTTTCCAGGGTAATGCGCGGTATCCAGCTGTAATCACTGTTCAGATAGTTTTCGGTCCATGCTGCCGCATCACCCGGCATATCTACTGTCTGCGCCGCTGCCAGCTCAATAACCGGGTTATTGATGACGCTGTGCAGGTTTCGCAGTGTGACGCGGGCATTCGTGCCGTCGCTGCCCTTTTTATTACGTGAACCCATGTAGTTCTGATACAGGTCTTCAGACATTTTGATGCCGCACATTACTGCGTTCTGAGTGGGCTGGACATTAATTGCAGTCATGCCATCAACGTTAATATTGTCCGGCAGCAGAGTTTTCCGACCTGTTGTAACATAGTCAGTAAACTGTGAGCGCAGCGCAGTTACCGCGCTGAATTCGAAGTTTGAGTTGGGCTTTCCTTCCTGAATCCCGGCGAGGTCAAACACCACGTTGCGTATGTCGATGGTGTAAGGCAGTTTGCTGTCGATGCCTTGATCGAGCGAGTTTGCCGTGTCGATGATGCGCACGACGTCATAAGACCGGGAACCGTTGTACCAGGCTGGCAACCCCTTATCCCACATGACAGTCAGACCATCGACCACCAGATTGCACTCGCAGTCGCTGGCATAGTCCTGGCGCATGGCGATCACAAAGTTGAGGAAAGGCTCCACAGCGCCACCACTGGACCGGGTGACAATATGTTTAAGATTTCTGAATTTCCAGTCATTACCTCCCTGAAGGTTAGCCTGCCTGCCTTTCAGGGTCATATTGTCGAAATAGCAGTCATAACCGAAGGAGTGAAAATCCATACGGTTGAACATACTGTCTTTGACATACAACCCCTTGATGCCGTGATGCCCCTGGAAGCCCCAGCCATGCAGGCCGTAATAGCGGTTGATATGCACGTTGCAGGTATCGCGAATACAGATGCCATAAGAGCCATTTTCCGCCGGGTGGCAGGTTGCTTCACCCACATCGCAGAACACGTCGAATACTTCACGCCCGGACAATACAACACGGCTTTCAAGGCTGACCGCTGCGGTCTGAAGCGATGAATGTACCAGGTCTTTCACGTGGACCATGGGGCGGGAAATCTCAATATTCACAAAGCGCCTGCTGTCACCCAGCTCAATGAAGTGAGGGCAGCGGAATTTAAGGAAGTTATCTTCCTTCTGAATGATGGCTGCATAACCAATTGTCCCGTCAGGGATATTCTTTACAATGCGCTCGGTCAGTGCGCCCTGACGGCCAATGCGGGAAAATTCACGGTAAAGAACGCGATTACGCGGGTTGACCCGGTCCCCATTACGGTAAATTTCAGCGGCGGTTGAAAGCGCATAAAACATGCCGCCGTAATAAGGGTAAAGTTTCGGATAAGGCAGATACTGTGAGCCTTTTTTCAGATACTGCGAGTAATTCGCATTGAATGTCACCAGCTCTGCTGCCGTCAGTTCAACACGGTCTTTCCCTTTGATATTGAACATGCGCGGCGGCTCTGGTGCATCAGGATCGAGTATACGCAGCGGCCCCCACTGAATTTCGCTCACCCCGGATTCAGTTGAGGTGAAAATAATCGCCCCTGACAGATCGGTATTCGTGCGCACTTCAGCTTCGTGATCGACCAGCAGCAGAAATGCCCCGTCGTTCTGGCGTACCGGGATTTTCAACAGGTTTGCATAGCGATGTGCATTCTGAATAGCCCGATCGGATGGAGATACCGCCGATAAATAGGCGATGGCTGAAGATGTATTTCCCACACCCAGCGCCACCTGAATGGCCAGCAGCGTTGCACCCGGCACCCGGAAGGCCAGGAACTGATCGTAATTAACGTAATCAGCCTGGCGATACCAGCGACGACCCAGTAAATCAACGAGAATGCCGCCAGGTATTTCAGCAGATGTGGTGTCGTCCGCGTTGACGACAAACCGGCCGCCGATATTTTGCCCTACCACATCACGGACCGTTGCGGCGCCGGTATAGTTACGGATGGAATCATAATCAGCTGCCGTATCGCCGGGTTCTACTGAGCCACCACCGCCACTACCCTCCCCAAAACCAACCATTGTGCCGTCATTTTTCTGACCACACATAACGAGGCCGTTACGGTAATAAATAACAAATCGCCAGCCCTCGGGAGGATTGTTATCGATAATGCTGCCACCGAACTCCAGCCCGGAGTCTGTCGAATAAAGCTTCTCGAACTCATCGGCGTAGAGGCGGCCATTTTTGTAGCCGAAAGGCGACAGGCCATTTTTGAAAACGACCGAATAGGGATTATCCCCCTGATTATCAATTAAACCTTTTAAGAGAACGGCAATTTCATTGACCTGCTCAACGAATGTCTGCGAAGGCATTCTCCGACCAGTTTGCACCAGCGTCCCGCCGTTATTGACGTATTCATCAGCGAGCGAACTGCCGTCCAGGCTACGCACGTACGTAGTTGAGTTGACGGGGATATTGGCAATGTCAGCCTGTGCTGCAGCCAGGGACATGTACTGACGACTCAGGGGTATAAGGTTCTGCCGGGTACTTTCAACGATCCGATCATTCTCTTTCTGAATACCCGCTTGGGTTTTTCTCACTCGCCCTTTTCGATCTACATACGTCTCGGCATCTGACGTATTAAATTCATCTAACTTTCCGGCATTGAACTTAAGATCAGCAGGTGATTCGCTTGGAACCGGGTTATTAGTCGGGATGGTCGCCATAATTATTCCAATAAAAAACCCGGCGCGGTGGCCGGGTTGTTGGTAGATAAAAAGCTGTCAGGGGTAAATCAGGTCACTGTACTCGGACAGTGTGAAAGCAGTCGTTCCGTCACTGTTTGGCTTCTTCTCATCGACACGCCAGAGAGTGGCGTCCATTTCCTCCTGAGTGGCGATGACGTAGCGTGACGGCGACTGAACCTCATAGCCGTCCCAGATGTTCAGTGCGATGGCCGGCAGCGGCGCAGTGAAGCCGAAACGCGTATCCGCCCGAACCGTTGCCGGGTAGCGCGCCGACGTTCTGCCAAGGCTGTCAGTGACCGTGACAAACATCGCGCCGGCGAAAGCGATAGCCTCGCTGGTGTCGAAGTTATTGCCGGTGCGCTTCACGATGTATCCGGACTGCTGATTGACGTCGTATGTGTCAGGCACCTGTACCACATCACCGACAGATACGTACTGCCCGTCGGCAAGCGTTGTGCACGTCATCTTCCCGCGTGAGTAAACGAGCCGGTTCACTTCCAGCAGCGCCCTGTCGCGCGCCTGATACTCGTTGCGGCAGCCGAGAAGCTTAATCTTCAGCGGCGATTCAGCGGCCTGCTCAACGATGCCGGTGGCGGTGATCCGGTAGCGAATGTAGGTCTTTTTGTTCGTTACCGGGCTGACATACTCAATCTCTACCCCGTCATAACCGCCGGGCATGGTCATTTCGTACGTGATTTTGTATTCGTCGGCGGTCATGTTCGACCGGTTGAACGTCGTGGCCGGATAAAGCACGCGCTCATCGCGCACGAACGACAACACGCCATCTTCCCAGAACGCGATGACTCTGGCCGCATCGCAGATGCTCTGCGCCCTGCTGCCTAACGATATATCCTCGTCGTCAAACGTGTAATCGAAATATCCCAGGCGCGGACCAGTGAGGCTGGCGGCTATCTCATACAGCCCGTAAAGATCGATGGTGCCGGTTGCCTCTTTGCCGATCACCAGCCATTCATGAGCCAGCGCGTCAGCGAACGAGCGGGACGGACGCAACGTGTAATCAACCTGCCGCGTGGCCATGTTGTAGCTGATGGTGTGCCGGGTGATTAGCGCGTTGTATTTGCGCTCACGAACGCCGGTTGCCTGCTCTGTCGCGCGGATGGTGACACGTACCAGCGTATCGTCCGGATGGACCTCGTTAGTGCGGATGCGTACAGAGTGAATTTCTGTCAGCTGCAGCACGCTTGTATCGTTGCTGTTGTTTGTGCGGACAATCTGCACCGCATAGCGTCCATAACCCGCTACCGGCGTTATCTTGTCGGTGCGGTACAACGTGTCGCTGCCGCCGCTGCTGTTCGACAGGCCGCCGCTGAAGGTCTGAACGGTGTCGGGGATCTGATTATTGTCATCGTCAATTTTCCAGATGGTCCCGGTGTAGTTCGCCCAGTTGTCATTGCCGAGCTGGGCCTGAAAATGCACCCACAACTGATCGCCCTCGAGCGGCGCGAAGAACGGGCCGATAACCAGCGGCTGGTTGTCGTTCAGCACAAATTTGGTGGTGTTGATCGTCGCATCAGTCGGGATTTCCTGCGCATCGCCGCCGCTCAGCTCATCAAAGTAGAACGTGTAATACCGTTCCGGATCTACAAGTTCACCGTCATCGGTAAGCGTCGCATTAAACAGATTGGCGTTCAGCGTTACGTCACGTGTCACGCTGCCGCTGGCCGTGTTGTAAGTCACGTTGATAACGAACGTCACGGCGTGCGGGAATGCCAGGCTGTAGAAGTAATCGAACTCATCCTGTTTGAGGATCTTCATCGCTATCTGACCGCCCGCCAGCTCACCGGAAATAACGGTCGTGGCGGTGGCGGTGTAAGCCGGGAAGTCTTCACTTTCATTCGGTCCGGGAAGCTCCTGCCCGTCCACGTCGTCGAACTCGAACCCTTCGTAAATTACCGGTATTACCTGCCCCGGCTCGAACACCTGATAACTGGCACCGGCCAGTGAGCCGAGGTTCGATTCTGAGTAGCGCACGCTGTCAACGGTGTAGCGCCCGATCCCGAAATTCATCCACTCGGTGACGTATTTCACGTTGTCGACAAACTCGAACATGGACTCCTGAATCAGGTCCGGATACGAACGCACCTGGCCGTACACATCGGGCCGGGCCTGGTACGTGCGCGCCACGTTTGTCTGCCCGGTCAGCTTGTTGTTCGGGCTCTCCTTGCTGTTGTTATCAGCGACCGAAAACGACGACTTCGGCGCGAGGAAGGAGAAGATTTTAGAGATGACTTTAAATACCGGGCTGAGCACCTTGCCGATCACGCCTTTCGGCTGATCGAACACCTGCACCCGATCGCCATTCTCCAGCGCAAACCCTACCTCTTCATCCAGCCCCAGTTCGCGGCCATTCATCACGACAACCACATCCGAGTGAATGTCGGCGCTCAGCAGCCAGTCGGCCAGCACGGTACCGGTCGGAACGCTAATCCGCTCCTTTGGCGCGCCGGGTACCCGCTGCAGTTCAATTACCGGCATAAATCATGTACTCCACTCTGGTGAAAACCTTCTCGACCGCTGACAGGCGATCGCTGCGCACTGCTCCATTTTCGCCGCGGCTGTGCAGTGCACGGCCATCGATGATTAAACCGACGTGCGCCTGCTGATTGCCGTCGTACCCAATAAAGATGCCGCCCTCCTGCGGTACCGGTACCGGCTGCCAGAACACCACCTCTTCAGCGAAACAGCTGATAAAGTCGTTGGCCGCTTCGTAGCCCGGCGAGTGGTGAATTTCCACACCGACCACATGTCGGTAATACAGCACCACGAGTCCCCAGCAGTCACAGGCCTGCATCGAGCACGCCCGGTTCGCCCAGGGCACGCCGATCATCGACCGGGCGAAGTCACTACCCGTTAACCAATCCGGGCCATTCAGCTGGGTCATAGAGGAGCCCTACGTTTTTGTTGAGTGGGTTGGTCATCGACAGAGACACGTTCACATCAGACTCATCAAGATTGCAGTCACTCACGTAAAGCACCCAAGATTTCAGCAGCGTCACCTGATCCGCGTCGTACAGCGCAAACGTGGCGGTTATCGGCGTGATGCGGGAATAGCCGCGCCACGCTTTGAGCTTCTGCTTAAAGTCGCTGGCCAGTCGGCTGAATTTCAGGGTGCTGTCGATTACGGGGGTATTGCTCTGCTGGCTTTCCGTCAGCTCAAACCGGCAAGGCTCGAAAGCGGTTCCGGCCAGCTGCTTGGCGAAAATCTGGTTGTTGACCAGGCGCACATACCCGAAAGTTGAGTGATGAAAGGTGATTGTTTCGTACTGAATGCGATTGGGCCTCTGCGCTCTGATTTCGCGCAGTGTTGGCATTATGCCTCCGGAATTATCTCGGTAATGACTTCGTCCAAGATGCTGCCCCACGGCGGCGGCAGCTCGATCATCAGGTCGCCGTAGTCGTCGTCGGAATTCGGCAGCTGGCGGCAGATTACATCACCGGTCCAGGTAAACACGCTCCCGGACTGGCTCCACGTCGGGTATGCGGTGAAATGCAGCTCCAGCAGCTCTAACCCGTTATCGCCAGTCCCTGTCCCGATCTGCATGGTGAACCACTGGTTGCCATTGTCGAGGTAGTCCGGGCGGCGCAGCCACTGCATAAACACCCGGTGCTGGTACTCGGTGAAAATCCACGTCAGAGAGAACGAAGTTTTCAGGTCGTCGGTGAGTTTCTGGAAGATTGGCGCGCCGATCTGCGGCTGATCGGTGCGAAATCCAGTGTCCGTCTTCGGATTTTTGTTGGACTTCTGCGCCAGCGGCAGCCAGTCGGGGTATGGGATAGCCATATCATCCTCGTGCCCTGCGAGGGGCGTTGTGATAGTTAGAGATGGCCTGGCCTATCTGGCCGCCGTTTGCGATGTCGGTGACAATAGTCTGGATGGTCACGTTGCCGTTACCGTCGCTGCTGGCCTGGGTATCCACCATCGCACCGCTGGAGTAGTTCTCAATCTGGTTGATGATGGTGATCCCCCCGCCACCGCTGATATCCTTATTACTGATCACCTTCCCGTTATCGCCGGGGATCATGTACTGGCTGCCGTTGCTGGCCTGGTAGATTTCAGGCCTGCGGCCTTCGCCTACCTGATACAGACCACCAGCTGATACCGGACCGCCGTTTTTGCGCGCACCCAAAACGCTCATTGCCAGCCCGGCAGTCTGCGCCGTCTGATAAGCGCTTAAACCGGTTGCCGATGCCGTGCCTGCAGTCGCGATAGATGCGGCAATCGCTGCAGGAGTCCAGGCCGCAAGCGCTGCAGCACCGCCAGCCGTTGCTGCGGCAGCATTAGCCGTTTGTGTAGCGGCACCAAGCGTTTGGGAAACGATGAAGTTCTTCAGCATTTCAACGCCGGTTTGCACGATAGAGTTGAGCACGCTGTTGAGAATGGTGTTGCCGAGAGAGCGCATGGCTTCCTGTGCAGACATGGTGCCGGTTAGCAGGCCCGTCAGTGCATTCGATGCGTTGCCGGCGAAAGAGTCCACCGCGCTCGTCAGCATGTTGTAGCCCAAGCCCTGCTGGCTGAGCAGCTCCCACTGCGCTGCGGTCATCTGCTGATTAAACTGGTTCTCCTGCGCTGTGCGCAGCGCCAGATACTGAGCATCGGTATCCTGCCGTGCAGCAACATACTGGTCGTAGGTGATGCTGCCAGACTGGTAGCTCTGCTTGAGTATCGCCTGCTCCTGCTGCTGATACTGCTGCATGAGGGCCAGTTTCTGGTTGTTCTGGTTCGCCAGCGCCTGAACCGGATCAATCTCACCCCGTGCCTCTGCTATCGGGTTGGCACTCACCTGCTGAGCCCGGATTTTCGAAAGCCGAACCTGATGGCCCTGCTCCAGTTGCTCGGAAGCAGCGTTGTACTGCTCCTGACTGATGAGCAGTTTGCCGTTGGCATCCGTTGCACTCTTCAGCATCTCCAGCTGCGATTTCTGCGCAGTGTAGTCAGCGTTTTCTTTCAGCTCAGGAATGGCATTGCGCGCCTTGATGGCAGCTGCTGTATCCCAGATGGCGGCAGCATAATCATGGGCCTGCTGAATCTGAGATGCTGTTGCGCCCTTACCCAGCGACTGCTCGGCGCGCTGGATGGCCTGTGCACGGGTAAGCTCCTGCGTTGAATCAGCGGTCAGCGCTGCTTGCTGCTGCAGGCTGGCCAGTTTCTGCGCCACCGATTCAGCGGACGATGCGGATTTTTTATCCTGCTGCTCGCTTTTCTGCTGCTCTTTGCGCCTTTGTTCCTCTGCCTTTTTCTGGTCGAAGCTAACGCCAGCCCTTTCTCTGGCCAAAGAAACATCGCGCTCCAATTGCTCAGGGTTGGCATCGGTACCCTTTTTAGCCAGATTGCGAATATCCATCTCCGCTTTCAATTGCTCACGCTTACGCTCATTAAACTCGCTTTGAAGGTCAATCTGTTCCTGCTGCCCATCCAGATAGTCCTGAATATCTTTAGGGCGTGTAACAACCAGGCTTGTCGCATTGAATCTCTCTTTCGCCCCTGCAGCAAAATTCATTGCTTTGCCGAGTTGGTTCATTATTCCAGTTGCCACGCCTGCTTCATGCCCGTCCCGGCTCAACAAATCGATCCCCTGTACAAGCAACCCGTTATATTGAGCCTGAAGCATGCTGGTCAGATTTTTGGTTCTGCTATAACGAAGCTCCATTTCCTCAAGCCGCCCTTGCTCGATAGCGAGCTTCCTCTGAGCCTCCTGCATATTCTCCATCTGACGGGTAGATTCGCCATAAATACGCTGTGAGCGCTTATAACTCTCAATTACACCAATTAATCCATCAACTCGTTGCCGCTGATCATCAATCATATCTGATTGGACGCTTATTGCCTGCGTCGCTTTTGCAATCTCAGCAGCGATCTGAGTTTGAGACATATCCTTCATTTTACTGACTAAACCAGTCAGCGTATCGCTGAAATCAATAGCCTCTTGTTTGGCTTGCTTCGCCTTCTGATAAAAGTAATAAATTGCGGCACCTGCCAGCATTGCTGCTCCTGCAGGCCCACCGATAAGACCCAGCGCCTTTGATGCCAGGGTTGTGACACTCAGACTCGCCCGTTCTGCGGCTACTGTTGCAGCCGACTGCGCAGCGGTGTTTGCTACAAGCGCCCGATTGTAATTATCAGTTAGCGTCGCAGCTTCAAGTCTGGCGGCAGAAAGCCTCACCTCTGCAGCAGCAAGGTTCGCTGCAGTAATAGAAGAGTTACGCATTACCTGTGCAACACGTACCTCATCCAGCGCACGTTCCTTTGCTACAGCGGCAGCTCGAAGATCTGCAGTTGCCTTGTTGGCCGCAGCCTGTGCCGCTTGATTCTCTGCGACTATTTCTTCACGTGTAGCTATTGCCAGTTTTACTTTTCCAGTTGCAGCCATTGTTAGTGCGCCAATATACCGGCTACCCATTACTGCTACGACAGCCGTCAATGCAGCACTCAGTCCGCTGATATTTTCACTTACGCTAACGACTGCATCATTAAAAATTCCCGCCGCCGTCTTTACGGTGGAATTTTCACCAAAGAACTTTGTGATGTTGTTCCCGGCAACCTGAAGAGCCTGGCTAATCGTCGTGGTCGTATTGGCAAACTCAGCACCAATCACCGCCCCCTGAGAAAGCAGGCCATTTACCACCACATCTGTCGTTAGTTTGCCCTGTGCGGCCATGTTCCGCATCTGACCGATACTGACTCCCATGGAGTCAGCCAGCGCGACGATCAGGCGGTTACCCTGCTCATTTACTGAGTTAAATTCCTCACCACGCAGAGCGCCGGACGCAAGGCCTTGGGACAGCTGAATTATTGCGTTTTCCGCTTCTTGCGCTGTCGCACCTGAAACCACAAAGCCTTGGTTTATGATCGTCGTCAGCTTGCTCAGATCGCCAGCGCTTGTCCCATACTGCCGGGTCGCCCTTTCCAGGCGCGCATAAAGCGAAGCAGTGGCATCTAAACTGCCGCGCGTCTGCTGAGTAATGTTAAATACGCGCTCAGTCACTTCCGCGAGCTGTTCATTCGGACGCAGCGAGTTGGCTAATTTATTATTTACGGTAGCCCAGGCATCAGCGTATTCAGAAACCTGCTTCACAGAGAGCGCAGCGGCAAGCGCTACAGCAACACCTGAGAGGCTGGACATCGAGCGTTCAGTGTTATTAATAGACCGTGTTGTGCTGTCGAAACCACGCTCCATCAGATCGAGGCGCTGATTGACACGTTGCTGTGCAGTCAGTAATCCGCGCACATCCATTTCGATATCGTAATAAATTCCACCTGCGTTCTCTGACATTTAATTTTCTCCGGACATAAAAAAACCCCGCCGCAGCGAGGTTTTTATGACTTTACTGATCAATTATGGCTTTCAAAAATAACATCCAACACCTTTTTGGATACATCAAAATATTTCATATCAATATTTTCATCCACTGGATTTTCATATGGCCACTTTGTGTATCGTGTCTTTACTTTGCTTCCTGATGATAGCGCTTCGATAATTTCACCAGACTGTTCTGCAGGGAAAACACCATCATCACCTGACTCTATAGGTTTTTCATTGCCAATTCTGATGAAGGAGTGAGTTTTCGGGAAATGTTCAGAACCGACGATGACATGATAGCCATCCTTATCTTTTACTATATAAAGGTGCTTCTGATAAATATGGCAATTATACTCATCGGTCATAGAGTCAGTCTTACAACCAAATTGCCATGATGCCTTGTCACTATACTCTCTTCCTACTGTACCAGAGCCGCCACTTTGAAATAATTTAACTTTAACATCATCTATTTTTGCTTCTTCAATGACATAAAGCGTGGGCTTTTCCCGATCATCCATATCAGCCCATAGATCACACACAAGTTTACTATCTTCAAAAAGCTTTGGCTTCTTGAAGGATGATTCTTTTATATAGAATCCATCTCTCTTAGTGAAAGAGTATGTGCTATCTTCAAAAGAGTTGCACCCTATCTCAGATACTCCGGGTTGAGTTAATAGCCATTTTTTGTTCTTTTCAGTCATTTTATCTGATGCTGTTGCAGTGTTACACGCCAACAAAAAAGAAATTACCAGCAAGATTTTTTTCACATCCCTATCCCCATTAGTAACAAGTCACCAGATCGTAGCGGGGAAGCGGCGCAATGGGAAGCATGCTCATTTCCGAGCACCTGAACAAATCATCAAATTGCTAGCGTACAACAGCTCGCGAACTAATCACTGTTTCACCAGAAATTTCTTCGATTCCACCATCCACAACACCATATATTTCTACAATACCACCTCTGTTAGTAATCCCGTTCAAAGCTGAGCCATTAAGTAAAAGTCTTCCTCCAGACTCAACAAAGATTCTTCCGGCTACAATGCCACTAACAAGTGCTGTACAACCATAAGAGACTATAAGATCACCCGATAGTAGACCGGCCATCTCAAGATCGGTTGAGAGCATCAGGTTCCCGTAGTGTTTATTGGTTATTTTCAAAAAAATCTCCGAAAATGATCAGAAAAACCAAAGAAAAAGCAACCAACTCCTTATAATTCTCAATTAAATCATATCTAAATGTGATTTTTTTTTGGAACCCTTTAGGAACCATTGGAGATTAACTGACGTCATCACTATTAGCTAGCTGTATTTTTTTCACTTGTTTTCGCTCTCATTTTCGATTTGCGAGCAAAATATCATCCGACGTCAGCCCTGTTCCTGCGCCATCATTGCCTGCCAGCGGCGATCGTCTTCATCCATGACTTCGTCGTACTCTTCCCGGGTAAAGCCTTTCTGGTTCGGGTATTTGACGTTAATCATCATGGCAAACTCAGTCATCGTGAGATTCTCAGCCTCGCCCCGACTGATGCCAAAGTGATTACGCGCCGCCATGATGTACTCGGCACCACGAAACTCAGCAGTGGTATCATTTGACTCATAGCGCTGCAGTTTGCGCACCTTCGCTTTGCCGACGATGCCGTGCATCATCAGGTTTTGCGCGACGATAACCATGTTTTCTGGCGGCATGCTACCGGGCCGCCAGACAAATCCGCGCTTTCCCGTCTTCCCTGGCCTCATCCATCCGACCAACTCCCCGATATCATCGTCGCAGCACGCGGTCAGAACGGTATGAGCGGCCATGATAGCCCTGCGATTTAATAATCCACTCTGGATAAAGCGCTGTACACAGTCAGGCAGGCTGCTGTAATCGTCGCGGATATAGGCCTGGGCGGCACGATGAAGTAATGGCGTGACCTCATCGTTGCACAGGTCATAGAAAGCCTGGACGATTTCAGCCGGCTCACCAATACGCGCCATATTGCGAAATGACGGACGAAAAAAGTAATCCCGGTCATCGGTACCGATCACGCATTCGCCTAACTCTTTAATCGGATTCATAGTTGCTCCATAAACAGTATCAAGGGCGCCGGAACGCCCTTTGTACTGCTCACGCGGTATCGGGCCGTTAGCTGATGGTGACAGTGCACGCAGCTGAAGTGATTTTTACCGTTGAAGCTGAAGAGTCGGTGACTTCGCAGGTGTAAACGCCGGCATCACCAGCCACAGCACTGGCCTTGTTAAACGTGGCCGTCGTTTGTCCGCTGATAACCGCTCCGTCTTTCTTCCAGACGTAGGTATAAGGCGCCGTACCTCCCGCCACCGCCACTGGCATATTCAGAGCCGATCCGGCCGCAACGCTTTTGGTTGCCGTCAGATTCGTGTTGAACGCCAGCGACGGGCCTGCCACCTCAAAGACGACGGTGTCTGCGTCGGCAACTTTCCACTCGCCGGAGAAAGTAGAAATGTCGGATGTTCCGAAGTCGCCAGACCATGATGTGGTGTTGAAATACCCCATGATGTAGGTGCCGGCATCTTCACCGACAAAGTCGAAACGGACCCAGAGGGTCGGCTGTCGGCCAGCCTGCACTTCATCGAAAATGTATTTCGAGATAGCGATGGCACCAACTTCGGTTCCTTTGTCCTTCTTGCGGAACTCACCTTCACCAGAAATAGTGAAGTCCATATTGTTGACCAGGTTCTCAACCAGACCTTTCGTATCGTCAGCCTCAGAGGTGACGGTATTCATGGAGTAGTCAAAACCTTTCGTGGTTAGCGCGCCCAGGCGCTTCCATTCGGAAAGAGCCGGAACAGTATCAGCACAGCCATAAGCCATGCGGAGTACCGCTGTTTTCCCGATCAGCTTACCGGTGTCATTCTGGCAGCCCTGCATGTGTACCTCTCAAATAAAAAAGGCCGCCAGATGGCAGCCTGATGGTTGATTCTGGCGATTATTCGCCGTATGTGCATGAGACGAGCAGCCGGGTAACTAACCGGCCCTCCTCAGTGGGTATGGCTGACGGAATGCTGCCAACAAGGCTGAGCGCACCAACACAGTCGTCAGCATCGATCTGCGCGCTGATATAGGAAACAATGGCGTTGACCGCTGTATCTGCGGCATCAGGATTCGATTTGGACGCGATAACATCGACCATCACATACCAGTCGCCGCCGCGGTCGTACTCGAGATTGGTACCGCCCGATGGCCGGAATACGATGAACTGATCGGCATCTTTGCCTGAGTCCCGCCATTGTCGCCATTGCACCTTAAAGCCGGCAGTGAGCCCTTCGGCGACAAACAGGTCTTTCAGGCGCATATACATCGCCGGTGTCATAGCTTCAGCTCCTTCTTAACCGCCGCGTCGATCAGGCTGCGGGTGTCTTCGAAGCCTTTCTTTAAGAACTCTTTCTGCGCGGTCGAGCGCCTGAAGTTCTGTTTCACTTCCGGATCGTGAACAAAGACTGCATAAGACGCCGTATAACCAACACGACCGGTCACTCTGACGCCGTTAGCAGTGATTTCCCGGAACTGGCTGTTGATGAGCGTTGATGTGTCAATCGGCGTATAAAGCGCCGCCTGTGAGCTGCCAATGAGCATTGCCGACTGCAACGCACGAACAACCTTTCGCCCCTGAACGCCCTTGATAATGCGATCGAGGTTAGCTTTAGCCTCGCGAATGCCGCGAACTTTAGCGCCCATAATCAGACTCCGGTAATCAGTGCAAAATCGTCCGCCAGTCGCTCGAACGTATCAGCGAAGCGAATCACCTGCCGTATCTCATCGGCCTCTTCAGGCGGTACTGATGCTGATGATGCCCCGATCAGAATGTAATCACTCTGCCTGGCCTCGGCGTACTCCGTCCAAATCGTATTCTTGACCACAATTTCCCGGCCAATATCACCGATCTTCGCAGAGAGCCCGCCCTGGTAGTCACAGAGAATAGCGATCGGCGTTTCCCATCCGTACGGCTGACCTCCGCCGTCGGTATCGCTACCGTCAGCATCGCGTATGCGCCGCCAGATTGTCGCGGTCGCGGTGTAGCTCCAGTTGGCTGCGCTGCTCACAATAGATACTCCAGATGCTGATCCGGGCAGCCGGGGCAGTCCGGGCACTTCTCGCGGTCCGGATTTTCTTCCGGCTCGTCTTTCGGTTCGGACATTACTTACCTCCACACATGCAGCCTCCTTTGCCGATCCAGATGCCAGCAAAAGCCTGTTGAGTCGGGTCCGCAGGGATGAGGCTTGTTGCACACCCCTTTTTATCCAGGCCACGCAACAACCCCAGCGAGCCTTTCCAGCGATCGGCAAACGAGCCATAACGAAATGAACGGGATGCGCCGGAAGGTGCTGACTGCGAGCTTATGTACTTATCTCCCTGCCCCAGCCCCATGAGACCGAGCAGGTACATCTGGATAAGTAGCGCTGTAGCTGGCGAATAGTGAGCATCCAGACACTCCTGAATACCGTTTGCCTGCTCAACCAGCGCGCCAAGAATGAAGTCAGGCAAAGTAATGCCCTGGCTCTCCAGATACTGTTTTGCCTGTTCCTGGGTGACCATGAAAACCTCGCAGCCCTGCCGAAACAGGGCATAAAAAACCGCCAGGGCGGCGGTCATTATTCAGTGGGGAAAAGCTTTTCCAGCTCACCATCCGGCAGCAGCTCCGCGAGCTTCTCAGCTCCCAAGTTGCCTTTGAACTCAATCCCGAGTTCAGTCAGGTGATTGGCGATGGCCAGTTTACGGGCCTGCTTCTCGCTCGTCCCGTCCGGCGTGGCAGGAGCAAAACCGGATGCAGCGTTATCGGACAGCTTAAGCACGTGGGACATGAGTGACGGGTGGAGCTTCTCCAGTTCCACAACATCTCCAACAGCCACACCATGCCACGCCTTGGTTACCTGGTATTTTTCAGTCATGATTTTCCCCTTATGCCAGGTTAGCGCCGTAGACCACGCCGGACAGACCTTCGCCGTCCTTCTTGATCTGCAGACCTTCAGCAGACATGATCTGGAAATTGTAGTTGCTCTGCGGCATCAGGCGAGGCAGCGGAACAACGCCAACGGCCATACCAACCAGCGGGGTGATCACGTCCTGTCGGCGCTGGTAAGCGAAGAATTCATTACCGGTTAGCGCGTAGGTCGGCTTGATTTCTTTTGCCGGAATGAACTTCGAAATAGCATCCAGCACAGTGCCGCTCACCATCGCATTTGTACCACCGCCGACTTCAATCAGGTATGGCTTAGCCATATTTGCCCAGATTTCGTCGCTGACCCAAAGCACATCGTAGACCGTGACTTTGTTCGCGCGCGCAGTCAGGCCGAAAGCGCCGGTCGGGCCAAAGAAAGCCAGTAACTGAGCCGGGGTGGCAGTAGTCAGGTTGATGTTAACGCCACCGGCACCTGAACCGAGGTTGATCTTGGCCGTGTTGCGGTGTGTGCGGATACCCTGAGACTTGAGGCCATCAACTGACACTGTGGCATTACCGTCCAGATAGCCTTTTACGCGGCGTTTGTGGAATTTGCGCATCTTCGCGGATTGCGCGTCGAGCGCGGCATCAATGCCCACAGAACTGAGTCCTGCTGCATGACGCCAGTTCACACCGTATCCCGCGGTGTAAACCGGAATCGGATCACCGTCGCTGTCATAGTCGGTGTGGTCGAAGGAGTACGGCGCCTGACCGTCAATGCTCACCGAAACATCATCGGCGATATCGCCGGCTACGGTGTAGAGCTTTGCCGTTTTGCCGATCGACAGCACGGTTTGCACCGCCATCAGGTCATTGATGATTTCCATCCCGACTTCCTGATCGCGCATCTGGATGACCTGGCGGTCAATCTCGGCCCAGAACTCGCGAGTAAAGCCACCCACAGCATTAGCCGCCAGCATTTCAGGCGTCATGCCACTACGGTAGGCATTCACCATCAGATTGTGCTGGGTGTTGAAGATATCGCGGTTGGCCCACAGTTCACCCCAGTGGGCACGCAGGCGGCTGTTTGCAGCCAGTGTTTCAGCGGTAAAGTACATTGTATTCTCCTGATTACGCGCCTGAGGCTACGGTACCGACGCGCATACGCACGCGGATAAAGTCGGTGGTGCTGGCAGCGATCGTCGCTTCATCCTGGCTGTAACCAATCACCGTGTCGGTGTCAGAGGTAGCCAGCGTGAACTGGCCATTTGAGCCGAGCTTGATCGGGCTGTCCTTCTTGTAGGTGCCGGGCACGCAGAGGAGCGCCAATTCGCGTCCCTCTTCGACATAATTCCCAACAGCAGAATCACCCGCTGGCACCGGTTCGGTGATTTTAAGCCCCTGGTGATAAGCGACATCGATGATGTACAGGCGACCAGTTGCCCCTGTGGCCTGCGCGAACTGGTCACTGCTGTTAATCACAGCTGCTGTACCAGGAAGAATTGCAGCGACGGCCACACGGGTTTCAGTCTTATAGAGTGACTGACCGTCAATATTTACTCGGCGATAATGGGCCATTATGCGGCACCTCCGTTAAAGTAGGTTTTGTAGTCAGGTGCGCCAGTAGGTGCCTGGTTGGTTGCGGAATTAGCCCCCAGCGGTGCGGCAGCGCCCAGTGACTTAAACATGGCATCTAGCGCTTCACCGGACAGCGCGTTCGCCACGATCTCACCATGAACAGCAGCAACGGCAGTACGCTTGGTTGTCTCTTCAGCGCGAGTATTGGCTGTGAGCGCGTCGGTGATCTGCGTCTGATTAGTCTGCAGTTGCTGGATTTGCTCGGTTACCGGTTTCAGCGCGTCAGCGAGATTGGCGGCCAGGCCTTTACCGATTTCCGTGATCAGCTCTTGTTTCTCTTCAGTAGTTAAAGGCATCTCGCCCTCCGTTCGGTGGTTTGTTGCAGGGGCATCCTGCAGAGTAAAAAAGGATTTGAACTTGTTAGCAGCAATCGCCACCCAGGACTCCTGACGGGTAACCTTTGTGCCATCGGCTTCAAACGTAATTTTTCCGCCATCAGAGGTGTAGCCGAAGACCTGTGCATCTCCCCCGTTACGAATAATGATCGCCTGCGAGTCGGTGAAATCAGCCACCCAGGCATAATCGACCGGTCCGGTCGCAAACTGGTCGCGCGCTGCTTTTTCGAGGCGTCTTTCACGCTCGCGGTAGGACTCACCCACCAGCACGCCAGAGTTAACCTGCAACGGCCTGGCCAGATCGGCATTCACCATCAGGCCCACTCCCTGCTCAGGTGTCGCAGCGCCTACCTCGTGCAACAGAATTGCGTCATGATCCATCGCGTGGATCTTCACTACGAACTCAGCTCCCATTGCTTTCTGTTCGGCGCTGGCCGGAAGCTGATCACGGAACACAGCAACACTGGTATGGATCGGCGGAACATCTTCACCACGCTCAATAGCTTCCACTCGCTCGATAAGCTCCCTGCCTCCAGCGCTTTCATTGGCTTTTAGTACATCCACCCACTTCTCAACATAAATACGGTTGCCCGACTTCTTCACGTTGCGGTTCCAGGCACCGGCATAGCCAACGTTGATACCCTCCGGAGAGAAGGCAGAAACAAACTGCCCGTTCACCGTCGGATGTCCAAGTGGCGCAAGCGTGCCTTCCAGCCCCTGATAATGGGCGTCTATCTCCGAGTCCGGATAAAGTTCGTTGTTCATGATGACGTTAGCCGGCAGCGTATAGCTTGGGATAACGATGTGATCGCGACCGTTATAAACCTCACGGCGAATAGACTGACTATTCACCCGCGTGGTGACGTTGACTTGCATTGGCATGGGTTAACCTCAGGCTGCCTTTGCGCAGCAATGACATAGTGATTTGTTGGCGGCCAGTTTTTGCCACTGGGTTTCGAACTCTTTACGGGACAGCTCGATCACCTTCGGATTGAGCGGATTCCCTTTCTCGTCAACCAGCGTCTCCACCTGCGAGCATTTGCAGTTAATGGCGTTTGCACCTGTTGAGTACCACTCCCGCACCGCTTCGACGGTGTAGAGATGAGCATGGCGGATGGCATGGCTCTGACGGGTTGTGGGGCTTAGTGCTGAGTAATGCAGGAGCATGATCCGCAGGCCGAGCACATCGCGTGCATCGGTAGCTTCATCCCATCGGGCACGGCGCAGTGTGCCGGTAATTTCAGTACGGGCAATGGTGTTAGCCCGGCGAGTTTCTATCCCCAACTGGTTGCGCAGGTTGCGAGCCACTTCGCGAGGATTCAGGCCCCTCCCGATCCCATCGGTCAGTACGCGCGCCATGTTGCGCTTAGTGTCTGCCGCCAGGCCTTTCATTTCTTCAAACGCCCGGGCATAAACCAGAGACATGCGGCGCTGATAGGCTGTAGTAAGAAGGAGAGCCTGGAATGACTCTGTGCTGGCCGCATACACTGCTGATTGCTGACTCAGGTTTGTCCATGCCTGCGCAGTGCCACGCGTTGCTGCTGGTTCAACATAGGCTTCAGTGAACCAGAGATTGTTCTGGTCACCGTCCAGCAGCACAGAATCGACCAACAGGCTGGCGTCATTAAGGACCATCGTCAGTAGAATGGGATCGAGCTGGTATTCGTAGCGGGCGTTTACTGCGAGTGTTGCAGGGAATCGTTCGAGTGCTTCGGCGTATGCGGAGCCGATTTTCTTCATGCGTCGGGCAAACTCTTTCATTGCCCCCCGCTCCAGCCGATCTACTCCGGTCGGGTCTTTATTGTTTCCCGGTAGTATTGGTGGTTTCGGTGTCTTCTTCGTCATCCGTTTCTCCTAACGGCTCCGGCGAACCTTCATAACCAGCTGCCACCCGAATCTCTTCACCACTAAATGCCTGCTCTCCGGTTGCGACCAGTGCCGTGTTGATCTGTGCCATCTTCAGGGCGCTATCAAGCTTTTCCGATGCTGTCTGCGCGTTAAGGTCATCCCAAACCACGGCCTTATGAGCCACTGCATCGATAATTTTCAGATCGGCCAGCTTGTCGCAGAAGTCCTCGATATCAAACGACAGGTCACCGCGGCGAGACTGGCAGCGCGCATTAAAATAACGCTGGTCTTCGGTGCTCGCGCGCTCACCCGTCTGCATGCCGACCAGTATCTTTGTCGGGATGTCCAGCGCGGCGGCAGCAGTCTGCAGGTTCACGTTATAGGTCGGCCCTGGATCGGCAACGGAAGTTACCAGCGGTGTTACCGTTGCTCCCTGAGTTGTCAGCGTGACGTCGTTACCCCGGTTCACCTCCACGGCGGTTTCGTTGAACTTGTCCTGCAGTTCCTCAACGCTCACGCCATAAAGTGACGCGAGGTTGCCGAAGTCGATCTCTTTCTCAAAGTTGATATTGAGCTGGCGCGCTGCGTTCTTCAGGAAGGATTCCCCGGACCCGCCCTCAACCTTTTCCAGGCTGACGAAGGCGTTATAGGCTGGCTCCAGGAAGCCGATCGCATCGTCGGTATAATCACCGAGGATAAATACACGGTCTGGATGAACATCTACCCTGCGCTGCTGGCCGCCAGGCGAGTGCTCCACGTACTCCCAGATTTTAGGCTGGCCGTACGTTCGCGAGTTAAGCCCGTTGTCCCACTCCTTGACGGTTAATGCGCCAGCCCAGGCTACAGTGATTTTCTCCAGACCTGCGCCACGTGTGGCAGCCTGGTTCCAGTCTTTGTTGTCTCGAATATGCAGCAGAATGCCGGAGTAGCGACCGACCAGCCTGCGCATATCAGCCTCAGCGAAGGCACGCCAGAATCGGTGAGTAAATACGGCTTTGGCCTTACGCTCCCAGGCCGTCACTGCGCTGGTTTCATCCTTCTCCTCTCCTTCGATAATCTCCGGGTTGGTCTGCCAGCATGCACCGGCCAGCTTCCGCACAGCACCATGCGCAATACCACCACGCCGGAACAGGCTGTACAGATCATCGAAGCAGATATCCTCTTTAAATCCGTACTCACACCAGGCACTGCTGCGCTTCGAATCCAGACCCATGGTCGGTGACAGCATTCCCAAGCGGGCGCGAGCCATCCGGGCGTCGTTCAACGCATGGTTGACGGCCAGTTGAAGGTTTTTGTTCATGCTGTTTCCAGTGAATTTGTTTTACCTGCCACGCAGGCGCTTTGGAATCATCATCCCTGCTGACTGTGGCTTGTGCTTGATATAGCCATCGAGGCCATAACGAGCGGCGTCCCAGCAGTGGTTGTGCTTATCCTCAATGACAGGGAGCACCTCACCGGTGATGCGGTCAGTTTTGTACGAATAGAGCCGGGCCTCTTTGGCTGTCTCTTTGCAGCGGGTGTGGATGACGATCTGCTTAAAGCCGCGCAGGCAGGTAATACCGTCTTCGACGCTTCCCTGCCACTTCTGAGCGGAAGCAATATTGAACCCTTGACTCTTAATGTGGCTTATCGTCTCTGGCCGCGAGTTGTCAGCCTTAATAGGCCATTTGCGGGACTGAGGAATGCCGGGGTATTTCGCTTCGTCAGTGACCTTCCATTCCTCCAGTTGCTTAGGCCTGGCCTCTTCCTTGCCAGCGTAAAACTTCCACATATCATCCAGCTCAACGCCAGTCCCGTAGGCCTCGTACTCGATGTACAGGCTGTTATCGAGGATGAACATGCGCAACAGTGTGCTGGGTTCTTTGGCGAAACCGAAGTCAGCGCCAAACAGCAGGCGATCTGCTTTTTGCCAGAGGTCGGAAGCAAAGTCCTGAACCACGTAGCGATTGGCCAGCACCTGCTTATCGGAGTTTTCGAGATAAGCCCCTTCCCAGATCCACGCGTAATCGGCGTAATCGAGGTTTCTCAGGTCTTCCTGTCGCTCTTCTTCGAGCACGTCAGGGAACCATGGATTATCACCGTAGTTCATCTCGACAATCATCGAGCTTTGCGGCGGGTTCTTCCTGAATAGCTTGTCGGTGGCACTGCCATCTTTTTCCGGGTTCCAGGTTACCCAGATTTCTGAGCCTTTCTCACGCACGGTTGGGCGTAGCTTCTTCCATGCCGTGGCGGAAACGGATTCGGCCTCATCAACCCATGCGACGAGAATCCGCGCTTTGGATTTGATGCTGTCGAGGTTATGCCGCAGGCCACAGAACACATAACCAACCCGACGATTTTTGGTTCTGATGTACTTCTCGCCGATGTCGAAATAGTCATCGAGCCAGGGGACCGAACGGATCGCCTGCTTTATTTCCTCCATCGAGGATTCTTCCAGCGAGTTCATATACTCGCGGGCGCAGAGGATCACGCCGCTCAGCCCGCTCTCTGCGGCCTGATACGCTTTGACCGCACTCATCAGGGCAAAGGTGCGGGTCTTCGCCGAGCCACGTCCACCAAATGCGCCGCGATAGCGCACGCCTTCGGTCGCAAATACCGGTACCAGCTTTGCGGGGATAGGCAGATCAACCTGGCTTTCCATCTTTTGGCTCTACCCCTATCAGTCGAATTGTTGTCGGCCTCGGGGTCATGGTGCCGTCAGGGCTGGTATGCTCCACCTTCTGTTTATTGCTGTACGCGTCCCCCACCTCTTTAGCCGCCTGTTCCATCAGTTGGGCGGTCATCGCGAGGTTCTTCATGCCCTCCGCACGCGTTGCCATGCGGTCGAGCACGCGCAGCCGGTAGGCTTTGTTGGCGATCGGGATATCGGCGATTTCGTTCTGGAAACGGGCGCGGGTGGCGTTGAACATGTCGACCCAGCGCGCCGCGAGCGCTTTGCCGCTGGCCTTCGTCGGGTCGTAGGATTCGACCTGCTGCCGGGTCACTTTCACCCGAAATTCCACCTGGACAGACTCTACCACCTGAGAGGGGCTGTCGAAGCACGCAAGCGATTGAACTATGTACGCTTTTACGTCATTTTTAAGCGCCGCCATAATTCACCATCCGTCCAGGTCAGTCCAGGTAATCACGCCAGTTTCATGAGGCAAGTGCCGCACGCCCTGGCTATGTCTAATTTCGCTACCTCCGGCCGCTCCGCTGCGGCGTCGATCAGCTGTTGCACGTCGTCGCTGGCACCGTAGCGCCGCACCACGCCCACAAACTCTTCCACATCATGCCCGCGCATCGTCAGCTTCGGCTGGCCCTCACGGGTAAATGCTGGCGCGCCGAACTCATCAACCTGCTGCGCGATGTGGTACAGCTCATGTTCAACCAGTGCGCAGAACTCCAGATCCGTGCACTGAGCGCAAAAGTCAGCAGCCAGGGTGATGATGAACTTCGGCACCTCGCCGAACCACTCATACATCTGTTGCTCCATCCGCGCTTTCTGCCAGCCACCGGCACGCATCATCACTGATTCCGCTTGGCCGAGCACGGTACGCCCCTGTTTCGCAAACGCGCTGGAGGCCCACATAAATCGCAGATCAGCGTCAATCAGGTGACCGTGGTCTGGGTTATGCAGATTGCCGTCTACAGACAGTATCTGGCTCTGCACCCACTCCCCGATTTCTGGTGCGGGGATCAGCCTGGTGTATGCGTGAAACTCATTAGGCAGGCTGCCGGGCGGCATGGGTCGGGAATACTCGCACTCTTCATTCGACATAGAAAATCCCGGTTTCGTCTACCATCGCACCGGATAGCGACCATGAGTGAACGACCCTGCGTGAATTCAGGGGTAGCACGGTATTGGCGTTTTTGATTCTCTCTGCGCGCTAACGGTCAGGAGTTACCGATCAACGCTGACGCGGGGAGACGGCGACGGCCTGCGCCCGGGCGGTGAGGTTATTCGGTAGCTGCAGTAATCTCGCTCAGCACGGTGATCGCTTCCACCGATTCCTGCACAGCTTTTGTTGCGCGCGCAACGATATCAGTTTCGCTATAGACACGACTGTACTGCTGGATAAACAGGCGATGCTTGAACGGGTCGTTCTGGATGAAAGCAACAGCCACCTTTGTTGCTGCGGTGTCATAACCCAGCGTGGCCAGTAGTTCCAGTTGGTTGCTCTGTTCAGTAGTGATTTCAGGCATGGTAATCCTCTTTTCAAGTTTGAAATTATGATTTTGATATGTTGGTAAGCACTGGGTCATAAAAAATAAGTGTGATAAACATCAAGATTTCGAAAAAACGCTTAACTCATCGGACCTTTGAGACTATTCTTATTGATATCAAATACTGAAATCCAAGGAAATACCATGTCAATTATTAATTTATTTTGTAGATCTTGCGGACATGATAGATTCCATATTGTTGCCATCGCAGATAGAGGAGATCAAATTACTCAGATGCAATGTAAGCGTTGCAATTGCGCGGTAGATATAAATGATGTTGTATCTTATAAAGAAAACTATGTTATCGCTCGCTCCGATACAAAAGATGAGCAAGAAATAAACGCGCAACCCTTCATAATTCTTCCTGGGTCGTAAATTTTATTTAAGACTTTTCGGACCTCAACCATACACTTTAACTAATCAATTGATGCCTAATGTAAATTACAGTACATGGGCTTTAATTATTACCACCTCTGAAGTAGATTAAAAAACCAACAACATTATCTATCCATATTTTTCATAATGGCTTTTGAGGTGTCGTATGAAAGAGTGGCTGCTTCTCACTTTTGCAATTTTATTATTAGCAATTTCCATTTATTGCTTAATTTCTTATCTTCGGGAACGGAAATCGAGTAAATTTCCGTCTAACCGAAAAAATCGCTAACTCGTTAATCTCATAGTTTTGAATCAAAAATGAGCTCTTTTTAACGCATTCACATCAGACAACGATAAATCTTTTGGTTTAATGTGTGCCAGTTTCCCGGGCTCTCTCAATCTTTCGGATGCCATCAAGCTGGCTGTTAGCCTGATCTATCGCTGTCAGTAGCGGGTCTATCCACAGTACGGCCTGACAATATGTCAGTGTGCCGGTGGCAGCGGTGTAAGCACCGGTGCTGTCAGTGATGCCGGAATTGGCGTGCATTGCGCTGGCACGTAAACTGTTCGCGTACTCGAGCAACCGGCCAGAAACGCCAGCAGGCACAGCGAGAGCACAGGTCGGCTCAGTTTTGAGGAACGTCCGGTATTCAATCTGCTTCTCCTGGGATGATGCCGTGATTCGTGCGTCGTACTGCTGGACAGCAGCGGCTATTTGGTTAAAACGGTTGAACTGCAGGGACTGTGTAGCAATAACACTGCTCTGCCGCTCGTTATCCATCTTCAATTGCTGGTTAGCAGTCTGCTGATCGCTGTATTCACCGTGATAGTAGACCGCAGCGCCGCCCAACCCAATCAGCATAAGCAGGAACAACGCGACCAGAACCAGAGTTATTTTGGTGTCTTTCATTGCTCCAGCCCCCAGCACGCCAGAGCAGATTCCTGATCCCGCCGCTCAACCTGACCGTAGCAGCCAGTTGCCTCCCCTTTCGTTAAACGGCAGTCACGACCTTTGTCATGCACCCACCAGCGTATCGCCTCACACGCACCTTTACGGTCACCAGCATTCAGTCGTTTGTAGAACGTAGAAGGGAGGCAATTACCGGGGCCGATGTTGTACGGGCAGAACGAAGCGATTCCGGCTTTCTGTGGCTCAGTCAGTGGCACCTTGATATTGGTCGCCACCCAGGCCAGCGCCTTGCGTTCCTCGATAGCGTTCACCTCAGCGCATTTCTCAGCGGTTAATCTCA
The DNA here is from genome assembly GCF_025947915.1 of Erwinia sp. INIA01. Taxonomy (NCBI): domain Bacteria; kingdom Pseudomonadati; phylum Pseudomonadota; class Gammaproteobacteria; order Enterobacterales; family Erwiniaceae; genus Erwinia; species Erwinia sp. INIA01. The sequence goes on along the minus strand of NZ_JAPDNC010000021.1, from coordinate 19,727 downwards.
TGCCCTTCACAACCGGCTTGCCATCAATACGGGTCACCCCGCAGCAAATAGTCCAGATACCGGAACCATCGAGATAGGCAACAAGCCGATTACCTTCTTTCTCATTAAGGAAAGCATCCAGAATGGCAGAGGCGGACGCGCCAGCCAGAATCAGGCCAACCACTGCGGCGCTGAGCTTTGACTTCAGATTAGCCATCAATCACCCCGTGCTATTTTTCGGCGGTCCTCTTTCACCTTGAAATAAAGGTTTGCCAGAAACGTCAGAAAGCCAAAGACCAGACTTCCGATAACACCGATAGCCGCCCACTGTGACGGGCTAACTTTGTCGAGTAATTGCAGGCCCCAGTAACCGGCATTGCCGACTGAAGCGCCATAGGCAACGCCTGTTGTTAGTTTGTCCATGCGATACATACTCTCACCCCCGGCAATGCCGTGGCGCTGTTCAATTAGGAGGATGAAAAAGGAATGACATAAAGTGAAAAACTTTACGTTATAGCTATGCTGTTCTAAGGTTGATGTAGTTGTTTATGAATGGATTTTCAAATAACCCAAAGAGACAATGATATTTTTAATTAAAATTATTATTAATGATTCTTAGAGATCAATTAAGAGGAAATATAAAAATGAACTTACAACAATACATCGACATTTATTTTTCTGGTAACCAGGCAGAATTCGCTCGATATGTGGGAGTACGCCCCCAACAAGTTACACAATGGATTAATGGAGGTTTCATAATGTTTGGTGGAAAATTATACAGCCCACGAAGAACTATTAAGCCTTTACCATAGGAATTTCAAACCGTTACTGCTTACGAAAATCATTACTTCTTGCACTAATCATTCTTGCAAGATGCAAGAAAGGCCCACCGAAGTGAGCCTTGATTTAGTTGCTGAAAATTGTGACATCATGAAGTTTCGGTGCCGGGTGCCTCCCGGTAAATCAGAAAAGACAGAACCTGATTCGCTTCCTGGCAACAGGATATGTTGACCTGTCTTAGCCCCTCCGCTTAGGGGGATTCACCGTAACCTCCGCGATTCTAAACAAGATAAAAGCAGAGTCAAAGCCGAGCTCTGTTCTGGGTATGTATCCTGTATAGATTCAGATTAATCAGAGATGAATCGCCATTCCGGTAGGAGCGACTCAAAATTTAGGACTAAAAAAAGGCCCTGCATTAGCAGAGCCTAAGATTTGGTGCGCCTGTATATCATCACTGATTAAATGTCACTCCTTCGGACGGGAGGCGCATAGAGTTGTCATCAATTTGAAGATAGTAGATTGACAGAAAAAAGCTAATAAAAATGCCCCGCATTTGCGCAGCCTCTGAATTCGTTTAAGTACCTGTGGGCATTGAAATCCCACGATGAGAGATATAATTGGCCAAAGTTATGCAAAATGCAACCACTTTCGATGCATAAATTCGTATTATCGCGTCACTTTATTGAAAATCGAATCAGCCTGGCTTTCCTCAGCTTCGCATTTAACGATCAGCCCGTCATAGAATGGCTTCCAGTTACGCGACCATGACGATTGCGTCAGTTCAGGCACCAACGCCCGAATCGCTTTAAACGCTACCGTCGAAGGCTGCCGCCTGAAGCCCAGCCCATCACATCGATCGCAATCCTTCTCAACTGGCACGCCGAGCAGTTTCGACCGCTTCAGATCCCGGACCTTGCCGGAACCGCCGCAACGGCAGCGCGCTGACAACTTTCCCTTTCCGTGACATGTCACACACTGATTTTCCACCAGTTGCATCTGAAACGTTGGAGCCGTTTTTTCTCCACAACCGGGATGCGTCATCACTCTGGCCAGCGTGTTAGTCACTCCCCTGCCTGCGCAGTCAGGACAATCATGCGTATCGGCAGCAGAACGCGCGTAATCGTCATAGGCGAATTTAGCCAGTACAAAAAGACACTGACTCAATTTTCCTGCTGCGGCCTTCCTGAGAAGCGCAGGCGCGGTTTTGCGGGCATACGCCAGCAGGTGCTGCACTGCCTTATCCCGATCCTGCTGACTGATACCTGCTTTTCCCAGATACGCACTCATGCCGAAAGCAGCTTTAGCCTGGCACATGCCGATCGCGGCCATGACGTGTGTGCCGTCGATATTCTCCGAGCTGGTAGCGCCGGGGCTGTCGGTGATCATCATCGTTTTCGGGCTGAAATGTTTAAGTGCGGCTTCGATTCTCACGTGTATCCCCTCTGGTCTGTTCTTATCATCCGATACTGCAGTTGGCCAGCGGCCGGTTTCTAAACGTCCACCAGCACTTTCAGCGCACGCGAGCAGCGCGGCTTACTGTAGAGCGCGCCCTTTTTCACCAGCGCTTTAATGTGCGCTTCAGCGGCGTTAGCGGACTTCCAGCCAAAGTGAGTGGCTATCTCCACACGTGTTGGCGCGCAGCCATTCTCAGCAGCGTACTGCCGGATAAAGCGGCACATGTTTTTCTGGATCTCGGTCAGTCCTTTCACGTTTTATTCTCCTGACTGGTGCGCCGACGGCGCGATGCTGGCGATCCGGATACTGCCGGTTTCGCCCCATATTTTTGATACGCGGAAATCCCACACGCTGCTGTCATCGGCAAACAAGGCATCCATCAGCGCTTTCATCAGGTTGTCCACGTCCGGTTTTTGCTGATGCGGCTGACCAATACTGGCGCTGCGCTTTTTCTTGCTCCAGCTGGCTGGCATTGGCAGCACGAAAGTAACGTGGCAGCCGCTGACCGGCAGCTGCAGGCGCTTTAATCGCACCTCGTCGCAGTAAGCGCGGTACCGGAGAACCACCGGGCGTTTAGCCCAACGGTCTCTCTGCGTCATGCGGGGTTTCGGCAACGGACAGATGTCATAGACCTGCATCAGAACTCCCTCTGTCGCTGTCCGGCTGAAGCCTTCTCGGTGCAGATGCGCCGCGCCTCATCCTGGTTGGTGTCGTGGAAATGGCCGTTGCGGAACTCCTGGTACACGGTCCCCAGCTCGCCGAAACGGTTCTTCGTTACGATGATTTCGGCGAAGCGCGCCGCCAGGCTGTTCTCGTTGTAGACGGCATCGCGGTACAGCATGATGATGCTGTCTGCATCCTGCTCAATGCTGCCGCCGTCGCGCAGATCCGCATTTACCGGACGTTTGTTCGGGCGTTTCTCAACGTCGCGTGACAGCTGGCTGAGCGACAGAACCGGCGTTTTCAGTTCCTTAGCCATGTTCTTCAGGCCACCGGAGATAACAGCGATCGCCAGGTCGTTACGTTCTGCTCGAGGCTTTTTAATCAGGCCCAGATAATCGACAAGGATCAGCGACAGGCCGGGGAACTTGCGTTTATGCCGCTCAGCGATGGCGCGGATCTGCTCGATGGTCAGGTTTGCCGCGTCGACGAGCCAGACATCAAGGCCAGTCAGGCGCTGAATTCCCATTGAAACCCGGCCCCAGTCCTCATCGTGCATACGGGATGGCTTGCGCAGGCTGGATACCGGCATGTTCGACGCGCCGGCAATCTGGCGCTCAATCACTTGCTGATTGCTCATTTCCATGGTGAAAATCAGCACACCGCGGCGGACCTTGTGATCCCCCATCACCCGCTCACTCGAGGCAACACCCTCAGCAACCTTCAGCGCAAACTCGGTTTTCCCCATACCCGGGCGAGCAGCCACAACAACGAAATCTTCATCGTTCATGCCGCCAGTAATTTCGTCCAGTTCGGAGATCCCTGTTTTCAGCGTGTCAGACTCCTCACCGTTGGTTACCCGCCGCTCCAGCACATCAACGTAAGGACCCATCAGTTCATCGATATGAACCGGCACGACCTCATCAGAGGGGCGACCAACGGCCATGACCTGGCTGGTAAACGCCCGAATGTTCTCCAGTGCCTGATCGTGGTTGTTCGCCAGGGTTATGCTGTCGTAGTTGGCTTCCATGAGCTTCACGAAACTGCTGATCATGAACTTCTCGCCCAGACTCTTGGCGTAGCCCTTCAGGTTGGCTGAACTCGGCACGACCTTCGCCGTTTCCATCACGTCGGCGAATACGCCGGGACCATCACCCATCGCATCCGCAACCAACAGCGCGTCGATCATCTTGCGCTGAATGGCCTGACGCTTAATCTCTCCGTAGAGCTTGAAGTAAAACGGGTTGGTGAACGCTGCAGGGTCCAGCGTGTTCAGCACGTCGCTGGCGTCAGGTGTCAGACCGGCGTTCAGCAGCGCGCCCAGCACGCTGGCTTCGAGATACAGGTCGCTCATAGCGCACGCTCCCGCACTTTGCGAAGCGTGTCGGGCTTCATCAGGAAATCGAAGTTGGCACGCCAGCCAGACGGATTCTCGCCGAAGTAATGCGGCCTTGCTTCAGTCACAAACGCCTTGAAATATGCCCGAAGCGCATTGATATCCTTGTGGTTCAGGTGCGAAACCAGATCACGGATTGCAGCGGCTCTCTCTTCGTCCAGTTCTGCCGCAGGCATGCGTTCACCGGCAATCTCGTTGTAAGCCTCAACAACAGCTGCGCAGTCGATCTCAACGTAGCTGGAAGCCCAGACCGCAGCGTCAGCAAGGTAACCGTCGAAACGGCTCACCCGGCAGATGTTCGCCGGCTTAGCAACCGTGCCATTGCGGCGCTTCCAGGTCAGCACCACCCAGCGCACCACCAGCTGCAGGTCGTCCACGGTGTAGGCGGCACGGGCCGAACGTGGCGTAAGCAGAACGGCAAAGGCTTCTGCAGAGCGGCAGGTGGTCCCTGTGAGTTCGTTGTAATACTCCAGAACCTGTTTTGCCTGTGAAATTACCTCCTCCGAAAATTCCCCCTTGGGGGCTTTAGGGGGATCTGTTTTTATTGTCTTTGGAATAATGTCTTTGGTGTCCCCCTGTTTTGAGGGATAGCCATCCCCTAATTTGAGGGATAATTTCTCCCCTGATTTGAGGGATAATCCCTCGTTTTGAGGGATACGCCATTCTGAGACATTTTTATTGGGGCCAAACTGACGTCCCTGCTGGATAAGAATATTCATTTCAACCAGTTGCAACTTCGCCTCATTGCAGCGCTTCACCGGCAGTCGAGCGATCTCCGAAATCTGTGAATCACTGATTCGGTCCATAGTTTTGTTCCAGCCGTAAGTGAGCCGCAACACGGCAAGCAGCACCTTGAATTGGCGCTTCGTCAGATCCGCGCCTGCATATTCCTCCAGCAGCATGTTAGCCAGCCGGGTATACCCATCATCGGTATCGGCCACGCGCTGCTCCTCACGCTCTGTACGAGCGCGGAAATTGATGATCTCGGCGGTGTTACTCATCCCCTTCCCTCACACGCTTATTCTGCTCGAGTAGCTGGCGCAACTTGTGCGCCGCGTCAGGGGTAAACTCCCGGGCTAACTGCTCCCGGGACATGTCTTTATGTACAGTGTTTTTTGGTTGCATCTTCCGGCGTTTCTGTCGCATAATTGACCTCGCTTGACCAAAGCAATGCAGTACCCGGCTGTTCAGGTGCAGCTGTTCAGCCTTCGCTTTACCCTTCAAACTTCCTGAAATACTTCTCGAAATACCATTTCGGCACGCAGCATGGATGCGGGTAATCTGGCCGCATAAAAATGATTCTTCGCTCCTGCCGGTCATACCGGGTAACCCGCACGACAACGCCGCGTCGATCGTGGTATTGCTGATCGGTATCAACGAAACGCTCGTCATCCACCAGTTCCCCCTGCCGGTTGCCGTATGTGCTCCAGCAGCGAAAGCAACTTCCGCGCCTCTTCACCGGTCAGCACCACGTTCTGCTCACACCCTGGCGCCGCGATGCAGCCAGCAGGCAGTCCCAGCTGCAAAATCAGCTTGCAGGCCAGGCCAACCAGCCCGACCTTTTTGCGGCTTAGTCCCGAAGGATGAATACCCATATCCAGCGCCAGAGGTTTGTTACCGCGAGCGATAGCTTCCCTGTGAAAATAACTCTCCAGCGCTTCTGCTTTGCAGGTGATATTTACTGAATTGCTGGTTGTTGCTACTGATTCCATTGATAATTTCCGTTTTCAAAATAGTGTTTAGGCAGCATTACCTTGCTTGACTCCATGTTGGAGCCAGGCTGGGTCACACTGCAGTGCATGGGCAATCTCAATCAAAAACCGCGGGCGCTTCGTCAAACCAGCTTCGATCTGTTGGATGGACTGCTGTTTAACTCCAGCCTTACTGGCTAATTCAGCCTGCGTCAGGTTGAGCTCCGCCCGTTTTTGTTTGAGGCGGTCCGAGATAGTTTGCATAAAGCCTCCTTTGACAAACTTTCTTGTATATTAATTACAATATAGCTTGTTTGTCAATTACAGCTTTTCTTGTAAACATCTCTTGATTGGATTGAGAGGTGACTTAATGACGATCGCGGCGCGTGTCCTTGCGAAAAGAAATGAGCTTGGATTAACGCAAACAGAACTGGCAGAAAGAGCCGGCACAACTCAACAAGCGATTGTTCAGTTGGAGAGTGGTAAAACTAAACGTCCCCGCTACCTCCCTGAGCTGGCGAAAGCTCTCGGCTGCGAGATCGAATGGCTCCTTGATGGTAAAGACGTTGTGACGGGCGATAATGTTTCTGGTTTTCGCCCATACTCTCCTGGCCGAAAATATCCTGTCCTGAGCAAGGTCCAGGCAGGTGCCTGGGGAGAGGCCATTGAGGCCTATACGGTAAAGGATATCGATCTCTGGCTAGAGTCAGACGCACATGTGCAGGGTGAGTCATTCTGGTTGGAAGTGGACGGAGATTCGATGACAGCGCCGATGGGCCTGAGTATTCCAGAAGGTACTTTCGTGCTTTTCGATACTGGGCGTGAGGCGGTGAATGGCAGCCTGGTAGTTGCAAAGCTGATCGACGATAACGAAGCCACGTTCAAAAAGCTGGTGATCGACGGTAGCCAAAAGTACCTGAAAGGGCTTAACCCTCAGTGGCCAATGGTGCCGATCAACGGTAACTGCCGGATTATCGGTGTAGCGATTGAAACTAAGCTTCGGCTGGTATAATCCCCCTCAGACGGAAGAGACGTTTATCTAAGGAAGTAGATGTCAGTTTACATAAAGATAGCAGTACCTATGTTTTGCGTAGCGTTCGCCATGTTCTACCTGGCTCGCAAGAAGCGCGACAAAAACTTCCTGATACCGGGACTGGCATTGCTTTTGGCTGGCTTCGTTAACTTATTGCTAGGTCTGACTCTGGGTTAGTGGTCGGAAGAGGCCTTCAGTTAAAAGGGATAACCATGAAAAAAATACTGATTACCGCACTACCAGTGCTTATCGCCTCGTGTGCAGCGCACAACGAGCAGCCGAAGATGATTGGCATGGCTAACCCGGCCTCGGTGTACTGCCAGAAAATCGGCGGCAAGCTAGACATCGTTAAGGAACCCGCTGGAGAGGTAGGCTACTGCACCCTCCCAGGCGGCGAACGGATTGAAGAGTGGACTCTTTACAGGCGCGATAACAAATAAAACGGCGCTGTTACGTATTGCAATTTTTAAACACAGATCAGCATCAGGGCTGGTTAGGGCTGGAGAAGACAGGCAGGGATGCCCTCATAATAAAAACTCAGGCGGTAAAAATGAAGATCGGCTATCTGTTCCCAGCTGCCTGCGGCATAGCAGGCGTAGTGCTTCTGGTTTGGTTTATCGCGAGTGGTGCTTGGATGCCTGGCGGTTAATGCACGGTTAGAGGTCAAAGAAATCTACCTCTTGCTCTTCACCCTTTTTTTTGAAAAACAACAAGAGCCCGCTTAACGCGGGCTTTTTGTGGACAGTCAATCCCTCTTATCTAATCAGAATTGCCTCCCTTAAAGTGCCCTTCCCGTTCACAACTAATTTGATAAACCTTCAACCAAGATACTTTTGACTCTCGTCGTTTAATTTATGTTCGAAAACCATGTTGCCAATCACTTCAGCCATGATTGCTGTTCACTATCCACACCTCGATTCCGGCAAAACTCAAACTTCGCTCAAAAGGCCTGAGCGCTTTGTTTAAACGATCAATTCAAGAAAATAAATTACTTTAAAAAACAAATAAATGAGTAAAAAACCAATGAAATTACAATATTTATTGTTTACCCATTACAAACTTTGTTGTGATTTTCTCTCATCAGCACAACGCAGCCCACCGCCAAGCGCTGACCCGCTCTTTAACAATCTGGCAGTCGCGCACCGGGTACTCAATCGCATCCCTGGCAAACTGAAATAGCGGCCACCCCTAACTGACCTGGGCTGAGCCAAAGAGGAGCAATGCGAGCGACGGATCGGTGCATGGGCCAGCGACATATGTCGGCCCCATTAACAACAGGAGATAAGCCAATGAAGCATTAAAGGCATCGCGAAGACGGCGTGTACGGTCTGGCTCCCACGGCGACGTAGTGAGGGAGAGGAGGCGAAAGCATCACTGAGTTTACGGTTGGCGCCCGGTTTAACGCACTAAGCAGCTTCAAATGATGACCGGGAAACCGGCGCTGGCCACTGCGAGAGTGTGGCGAAGTTTTCTTCGAGCTGCGCCAGCTCCAGCGAGGCAGTCATAGCCGGTCCGGTTGACCGGGACTTAGGCTGATATCGTAGCTTGCGCAGCATCAAAGAAAATCAGGGGCAACGAAGTAAGGAGTGAGCGTGGATTTGGCCATTTATGCAGTTAAGTCTGCTTTTCTAATTTTCGTGACGATGCTTGCGGTAGCAGCAGGCATCAATTTATTTGATAAGCATCGTCTGCCATGGTCACAAATCATGGGGATCGTTGTGCGTGTCTTTACTGCCATCATGTTGGCGTCAGTAATTGCCGTCGCAGTTTATTACCTACTTTTTGTTGTTTTTTAGCCCTTACGCCAGTTACAGCGAGAACGGTAGCCAAACCAGCGCATGTGAACTGCGAGGAGCACCGGCCGCCACAACCCCATCATCGCTGTGTGTAGTCGTTTGCCCCCTTCTCCGGGGGCTTTTTTTCGCCCTCAAAACGGAGGTAAGCATGCACCCAATCCCCAAATTAACCGCCCAGCGCCTGGCCGAGTTGCCGCCGGGAACGCCGATCCGCATCGGCGCTCAGCTGGTCACATTCAACGGCTGCAGCATACGCCCGAACTTTAAGGGCGAAGAGCAAACGTTCGTTGATTACACGCTGCCAGACGGCACTCCCGGTTCGCATTTCGAGTACACGGTGCTGGATGCCGGTACCGAGCACCTGGAATCAGTGCGATGCCGCTACTGCGGCCGGTTCCGCCATCCTGAAGATGTGGTGAAGAGCACCGTTAAACACTGGGATCGTAGCGAGCGGGATGACTTCTGCGCTGACAGGGAGTGCGCCCTGCGTTACCAGCAAAGCATCCGGGTGCCGTCACATAAACGCGCTGCAGGATTGCGCATTCGAGGTAATCGCTGATGAGCCAGCTCTACAAATCTCAGTTCCTGCACCGCCTGACCGGTGCCGACTTCCACCCGCGGCGCCGCAGCTGGTTATTGCCGGTTATCGGCGCTGCGCTGATTGCTGCGGGGATGTATATCGGATGGATGTAACGCCGATCCCCACGCCGCTGGCAATAAACGAATGGATGCGCCAGGCCACTGTCGACGCAATCCTGCAGCTCTGCCAACAGAATCAGTTCGGCCCGGCTGACCTGATTCAAATCGCCCACAAGCTGGCGCAGCGCGAAGCCGCTGCTGATGCCCTTACGGAACAACCTGATGACCATTTTGCGTGTAATTGATACGGAGACCACCAGCCTCGAGGGTGGTGTGTGTGAAATCGCCAGCGTCGACATTGTCGATGGCGTTATCTGCAACCCGATGAGCGACTACGTGAAGCCGCCGGAGCCAATCAGCATTGCTGCGATGGCGCTTCACCATATAACCGAAGCGGACGTGGCTGACTCACCGCCGATTGATGCTGTAATTGATCGCTATCTCGGCGCTGACGTTTACGTTGCGCACAACGCCAAATTCGACCGCAGCAAGCTGCCGCAGATCACCGCGCCGTGGATCTGCACAATGAAGCTGTCCCGCAAGCTCTGGCCGGAGCTGGAGAGCCACGGCAACCAGTTCATGCGCTACCACCTCGGCGTTAACGCCAACGTGCCGGAGGGCCTGCACGCCCACCGCGCCCTGTATGACTGCTACGTGACGGCAGCGGTGCTGATCGAAATTAACCGTCACGCCCGCTTCACCATCGCGCAGATGCGCGAAATCACCTCCCTGCCTTCCCTGCTTCACACCATGCGTTTCGGTAAGCACAAGGGCACGACGTTCGAGAAAATTGGCGCGACTGACCGCGGTTATCTGAAATGGTGCCTGGCAAACATGGACCTCGACGAGGACCAGAAATTCACGATGCAGCATTACCTGCAGGGAGGTTGATATGGGTACTCCCGTGTTAATCCTCGGTGACTCTGGCGCGGGAAAATCTTACAGCCTGCGCAACTTCAACCCCGACGACTGCCTGCTAATTCAGTGCATCCCCAAGCTGCTGCCGTTTCGCCATAAAGGCACATGGAAAGTTCACGGTAAACCTGACGCGAACGGAGAGCCGCAGCGCGGTAACGTGTTCCGCACTGATGACTGGGCCGATGTTGAAGATAAGATCCAGCGGATGGTGATGTCCAAAACACGAAAAATCCTGATTATCGATGATTTTCAGGTTGTCATGCAGCACGAAAACATGATCCGTGCTTACCAGACCGGTTACACCAAATTTACCGAAATGGCGGATCATGTTTGGCGCATCATTACCGCGGCCACACACCTGCCTGATGACGTTCGCGTTTACTTCCTGGCGCACACAGAAGAATCAGAAGGCAAAGTGCGCATGAAGACCGCTGGCAAAATGCTCAACGAAAAGCTGACGCCGGAGGGCTATTTCTCCATCGTGCTGCGCGCCATCAAAAAAGACGGTAAGCACGTATTTCTGATCAAAGGCGATGACAACGACACCGCCAAAGCGCCACCCGACCTATTTCCCGATCAAACCGAAATGGACAATGACCTGTTCGCTGTAGACCAGGCCATCTGTAACTTCATGTCTGAAGGAGACATCTGATGCAGCAACCACAACAGCCAATGGGCTTTGTTTTCAACCCGGAATCAGCGAAAAAAGCCGGAACCTCAGCCATGCTCAACGAAACCGGGGCTTATGAGGGTGTGATCCTGCACGCTCACTACAACTTCGGGACCGACAGCCAGTCGCAAACGCTGGAGCTGGGTTTCGAATCGAATGGCCTCAAGGCAAATTACCTGCGCATCAACTTTATCAACCGCGAAGGTGAACAGACTTTCGGCATGGATACAGTATCCGCGCTGCTGTGGGCGGCCGGAGTTCGTGATGCACAACCTCAGCAGCGGCAAACCCCAGATGGCATGGTGTGGGCACTGCCTGCCATCGAAGGTAAATCTGTTGGATTGGTACTGCAGAAGGAGCTGCGCACGAAGAGTACCGACGGATCGGATACCTACCAGATGAACATACGCCATGTTTTCCAGGTTAAAACACGCCTGACATATGCCGAGCTGGCTGACAAAGTGCCGGCAGAGGCGATTGATAAGTTATTGCTGTCGTTAAAAGACGTGGACAAGCGTCAACCAGTTGCGCCTAACGGTGCAGCGCCGGGCGCGCGTGGCGGTCCGACTTCAAATCGTTATGCGAACCAGGCGACAGGCAATCAGCAGCAATCACGCCTGCAGCAAAACGCAGGCTCGCGAAACGTTGGTCAGCAACCGTCACCGGAGACTGAGTTCGACGACGACATTCCCTTTTGACGCCACCCAATCAGCCCCGCCCGGGGCTTTCTGGAGTATCTATGCCACTGCCAAATAGCTCAGCACAGCAAGCAGCGCAGAAAGAGCGCGACGGTCTTTTCGCTGATGCCGCTCATCACTGGTTGCAAGCCTCACGCCATGCAACTGGCAACAATATCACCTGGTACCAGCTGCGCGCAGAGTTCTGCGCTGGCATGGCCCGCCGCGCAGCAATTAAGGATCAGCAGCAATGACCTGGATTAACACCCTCTCCGGCAAGCACTTCAGTTTCTCCGAAACCGACCCGGCAACGATTAGCATCGAGGATATTGCCGGTGCTCTGTCGAATCTTTGCCGCTTTACCGGCCACTTGCAGGATTTCTACAGCGTGGCGCAGCATTCGGTGTACGTCAGCCGCCTGGTGCCGCCAGAAATGGCGTTAGAGGCGCTGTTGCACGACGCAGCAGAAGCTTACTGCGGTGATGTCAGTTCGCCACTTAAAGCGTTTCTACCTGACTATCAGGTGATTGAGCACCGTGTCGATCAGTTCATCCGGGACAAGTTCAATCTGCCAGCTGCAATGTCTGCGCAGGTTAAGCGTGCGGACCTGATTATGCTGGCTACCGAGCGCCGCGATTTCGATATGGATGACGGAACGCCGTGGCTGGTGCTTGAGGGCATCGAGTGCGCCGACTTCATGATCTACCCGCTTACGCCACGACAGGCTCGCGTCCAGTTTCTTCAACGTTATAACGAGCTGAAGAAAACCATTTAACCACCCTTTCCGCCTCCTGACCGCCAGCCAACGCCGCCGCATTCGGTGCGGTGCGCCTGCGTGCGGCCACCAGCTGCGGATCTAAGGCCACAACAATGATGAATTCACTGGGAATTTACCTTTTTGGCATGCTCATGGGCTGCATTTACACGCTGCTGGCTATGGCAATTTTTTGGCTGACTGCGGTCGGCGGGAGAGAGATATGGGAAGAGTATTTATTACAGAAGGTGTTCGCACTGGTCCAGACGGAAGCGGCTATTCATGCGAAGACGATGATGAAAGAGTTGATTCGTGGGATGTCGTCGATTCGGATAGTGGTGCCAAATATTTTGGCTCTGAAGACTACAGCACGGCTACCAGGGTGAGTGGTGTGCTGAATGCGATCTGTCGTGAACACGCCGCAGAGGTTGCGCGGTTGAATGAGCAAATGCGGGCGCTGGCGGCGGAGGGGAAAACCTATCAGGGAGTTGTTTTTCGGCTGATCGGAATGCTGAGCATGTCTGGTTATACGGCCGTGAAAGACTCATTGAATCCCGCCGAGGCGCTTTTCTTTGACGCACAGAAAGCCCTGGACGACTCAGTTACTGATACCATCCTGCGTGAAGTTCGCGCTGATGAACTGGATGTCATCGCCGCTGAATTAGTGGCTCTGGACACCGTGGGCAGTACCGGTGCAATTGCATACGTAATTCGTCAGAAAGCCGCCAGCATCCGCGCCGGGGAGGTGCAGCAATGAGCAAAGTGGGAGATTATTTCTTCGAATTCCCGGCATCTCGAGGGCTTCAGGGCAGTACGCTTGTGCTGATGATGACCATCCCAGCTCGTTCTTTATCACGAGTGCTGGCATCAGATAACCATGGAAGTACGCTTGAGCGCTCACAGCGTGAACTAAACCCCGCTCGCGCGAAAAAGTTTTACGAATATCTGGTGGCGGCATACGAGAAAAAAGAGCCATTTATTATCCCTCCACTGGTTGGAAACTGTAACTCGGATATTGAGTTCGAGGAGTTTGGCAATACAAACGTCGGCGTAGTGAGATTTCCGATGGATGCGGAAATTAAGTTGTTCGATGGGCAGCATCGAGCTGCTGGTATTGCTGAGTTCTGCCGCACGATTAGCGAGCCTATTCATATTCCGCTGATGCTGACTCATCAGCTTCCACTTAAAACACGACAACAGTTCTTCTCAGATATTAATAATAACGTATCCAAGCCATCAGCAGCGATCAACATGGCTTATGACGGTCGCAATAGTACTGCGCAGGGCATGGTTAGCTTTCTCACTCAGCATAATGTTTTCAGTGAAATAACAGATTTTGAGCACAACGTAGTGCCCGCAAAAAGCAGCCTGTGGGTCAGTTTCAAGGCACTAAGCGACGCCACAGCTAAATTCGTGGGTACCGGGGGTAAAGCTCTTTCAGAGGGAGATGTTTATGACATCTGGGAGGCTTGGCTGAGTCTAACCGCAGCTGAGGATATCCGTAACGGGGTCGTTCCATCTGAGTATAAGCGAGATTACATCCAGTTCCACGCAGTGATGATTAACGCCTTCGGCTTCGCCGTACACGATCTTTTAAAGCACCATTCCGTTCGTGATGTTGTGCTGATGATCGAAGAGGTCGCCACAAAATCCACAATCATGGACCTAGAGAACTTTTTCCTGATTTCTTCCTGGGGAGGTGTGTGCGCAAGCACAGGAAAGGAAAGACCAACAGTCATTGCTAGCGTTTCCGCACAAAAGGCTGCGGCGCAGAGGCTCGTTGCCGTAATCAAGAACGGGAAATTCATTGTGGAGAACATTGCATGACCACCCTCACCTTCGTGTTCCTGATTCTCGCATCCCCGGTGCGCGACGGCAGCGCCTGGAGCATCACGCCGATGCCATCCATGGCCGTCTGCGAGCAGGTGCTGACTGATGTTCGTACTCATGGCGGCTGGGCCGACGATTTCCCCGCCGTGCCAGACGGCGCTCACTGTAAAGAGGTCAAACAGTGAAGAAACTAATTGAGATGTTCACTCGCGAGAGACTAATGCAAATGGCCGACGAAAATACTATTTGCAAATTATCTCTGGAGGAAAGAGTAGCATTAGCTAGGTTAGCTCTCATGGTTAATGAACCATCAGGGGTGATTTACCAAATCCGACAGAACAACGGGAGCCCTGAGTGGGAACAATGGTCGGAGGTCAGCGCTGAAGAATTTTATGCCGACGTCGAAAGTAAAGGCTGGGAATTTCGAACATTGTATGTTCTTAGTTGAACTTTCGTGACTCAACTGCAGGGTTTCGCAAAAAGACATCATAATCCTTTAACTTCATGAGTTTTTATGAAATTTTTTCGGACTAATTATTAACCACATTAAAACCCTTCAAAGAGCAATAATTGCACAGCAAAAGTTTATCTTTCTGACATCTGGTTAATACCAGACCAGATTCAAAAAATACCGACGTAAAACACTAAGCTTTTTCCTAATTTTTCTTTTCGCTATTGCACCAAAATTCACTTTGAGGTTTTGATAATACTAAGCTTTAAATCTTTTATTGAGAAAGCAATGAATGTACAGTTTTTTTTATGAATTGATGGCTAGGAGGTGATCGTGAAAGTCGATTACATCAATGATAAGAAAAAATTCACATATAGGACAATGGGCTACTGGGTTTTAATTCTAAAAGTTAATGAGTATATTATTTTTGAAAAAGCCTTGCTTGGTATACCTTTAAAAAAAGCGCAGGCGTATATTCATAATTTCACGTATCTAGGAGAGCACAGATACAGGTCTCGGATCATTGATGGCAATAAGTTGCTGGTTCGCAGAATCCCGGACAACGATGCCACCATATGAATACCATGTTAATTAAATTGTTTAATAGACACCGATTAACCAATATATTATCCCACTCTCTGTCTTAAATAGTTTATAGCCACTCCCTTTAAGATATCGAGACAATAACCGCCACCCGGCGGTTTTTTTACGCCCTGTTACCATGAAAAACACAATCCGGCGCCACCTCGCGCGCCACCATATTTTCTATGCCAGCATCCGCCCGGCGGCTGTGCTGATCCTGCTGCTTATCGCGGCGTTAACTGCGGAGCTATTTCTAAAGTGAACTCCTATCAATTACATGTTGGTCGTTGCGAAGCCGTTCTGAAGACGATGCCGGATAACTCAGTGGATGCGATTGTCACCGATCCACCCTACGGCCTGAGCTTTATGGGGCACAAATGGGATTATCAGGTACCGACGGTTGAGCAATGGGCAGAATGTCTACGCGTGCTTAAGCCAGGCGGGCATCTGTTGGCGTCTGGTGGTTCCCGAACCTATCACCGCTTGGTCGTAAACGTCGAAGACGCAGGCTTTGAAATCCGTGACATGATCGAGTGGTTATACGGCACCGGCTTCCCGAAATCTCACAATCTCGATGGAGAGTTTGACGGCTGGGGAACGGGCCTTAAGCCCGCCCATGAGCCAATCGTTATGGCCCGTAAGCCGTTCAAGACGACGGTGGCTAATAACATGGAGCAGTATCGTACCGGAGCGCTGAACATCACCGCCTGCCGTATTTTAACCGATGACGAGCTGACTGGCGGTAAAGGCGCACTACTATCGCATCAGCGGGACAGCACTGAACCCGCCAGCAACTACCAGCAGACACCTGAGGGGCGCTGGCCAGCAAACCTGATCCACGACGGCAGCGATGAAGCGATCGCCATATTCCCGGCAAACGCTGGCGCAGCATCACCGGTAAGAGGTACTGAGCCATCAGCCGCCGGGACAGGAAACATTCTCGGTATGAGAAAGCGTGTCGCGACACATCATCATGGTGACAGCGGTAGCGCCGCGCGCTTCTTCTACTGCGCGAAGATGACGCCAGCAGAGCGCGACGAAGGCATGGAACGCTTTATCGCTTTCTCCGCATCGGAAATGACTGGTGGCCGCAAAGAGGGTAGCGCGGGCCTTAACGATCCTCGCGCCGGTGCCGGACGCAACAACGGTGCGAAGAACCCGCACCCGACCGTGAAGCCGATTGCGCTGATGAAATACCTCTGCCGCCTTATCACTCCACCAGGCGGAATTGTTCTCGACCCATTTACAGGCAGCGGCAGTACCGGCCGCGCGGCGATTGAAGAGGGATTTTCTTTCATCGGCATCGAGTTAGATCCGGACAACATCGTAACCGCCAGCGCCCGCATCGGTTATTCCTACAAGCAAATGTCTGCGCCAGCAGCGCCAGCAGCGCCAGCAGCGCCAGCAGCGCCAGCAGCGCCAGCAGCGCCAGCAGCGCCAGCAGCGCCAGCAGCGCC
>NZ_JAPDNC010000021.1:0-2859 GCF_025947915.1 Erwinia sp. INIA01 | reverse complement strand
AGCAGCGGAGAATGACGTGTGGCCCAATGAAGTCAAGCTCATTGCTGAGCAGATCGAGCGCATTTACGAACTTCCGCCGGTCCACTACCGGAAAGTAATGCAGCACATCAACACCATGCTGCTGGAGCGCCAACCCAGCAATTCAATCCTCATCGCCGCCCAGGCATTAACAGAAACCTTCGGAGAGCACGCATGATGCGAGAAATCATCGTCGACAATTTTGCCGGTGGCGGCGGCGCTAGCACCGGCATCGAAATGGCTACCGGCCGCAGCGTGGACATCGCTATCAATCACGACCCGAACGCAATCGCTATGCACACGACAAACCACCCGGACACCCTGCACTACTGCGAATCGGTGTTCGATATCGATCCTGTCGCCGCGACCGCCGGCGCGCCTGTTGGCCTGGCCTGGTTCTCACCTGACTGCCGTCACTTCAGTAAAGCCAAAGGCAGCACGCCCGTAAAAAAAGAGATCCGCGGACTTGCGTGGATTGTTCTGCGCTGGGCGCTAGCCACCCGCCCGCGCGTAATGATGCTGGAAAACGTGGAGGAATTTAGGACATGGGGGCCGCTGCTTATTGGTGAGGAGCGTCCAGACCCGGCACGTACCGGAGAAACCTTCGAGGCGTTCGTTGGCATGCTCAGCACTGGCGTGACAGCCGACCACCCGGCGCTGGATGAGGTCTGCGAATCGCTGCAGATTGACCGGCACGGACCGGAGGCGCTGAGGCTGACTGCAGGGCTCGGCTATACGGTCGAGCATCGTGAGCTCCGCGCGTGCGATTACGGCGCACCGACGATCCGCAAACGCTTCTTCATGGTGATGCGCTGCGACGGGCAGCCGGTCGTCTGGCCGGAATCCTCCCACGGCGATCCGAAAAGCCTGCCGGTGCAAAGCGGCCAGCTAAAACCCTGGCGCACCGCTGCGGAGTGCATTGACTGGAACATCCCATGTCCGTCGATTTTCGGTCGCAAGAAGTCGCTGGCAGAGAATACGTTGCGGCGTATCGCCCGCGGCATTCAGCGGTTCGTGATCGACAACCCGACGCCGTTCATCGTGAAGTGCAACCACACCAGCACCCGTACAAAATACGACTGTTTCCGGGGACAGGAGCTGGAGTCGCCTCTGCACACGATAACCAAGACCCACGGTTTTGCGGTCGTTACGCCTCACATCACTAAATTCCGCACCGGGGCCACCGGGCAGGAAGTTACTGAGCCACTGCCGACGGTCACCGCCGGTACTTCAGCGCGCCCCGGTGGCAACGGCCACGCGTTGGGAATGGTGGAGGCTCAACTTTCGCCGTTCCTGGCAGGTGCAGGCGGATCAGAATACCAGGGCAAACCGCGTTCCTGCGAGAAGCCCATACACACCATTCTGAAGGAGTCGCGCAGCTGCGTTATCGCACCGGTGATCGCCCGACAGTTCGGCAGCAGCATCGGTCACTCTGTTGATCAACCGAGCGGAACGGTTACGGCCGGTGGCGGCGGAAAAAGCCAACTGGTGTGCCCGACGTTAATCCAGATGGGTTACGGTGAACGACAGGGCCAGGCACCGCGGGTGCTGGATATGCAGAAGCCTGTCGGCACTGTTACAGCCGGTGGCAATAAGTTTGCGATCACCAGCGCGTTTCTGGCCAAACACTTCGGTGGCAATTATACCGGCCCCGGCGCCCCAGTCGACGGCCCTGCACACACGGTCACCACCACGGATCATCACGCGCTGGTAACTGCGCAGCTGCTGGTGAATAACACCGGCCACCCGGGCGGCGCTGCTGACCAGCCAGTGCATACCGTTACCACCGGAAACCACCACGCTATTGTTACGTCAAACTTGGTGAAACTGCGCGGAACCTGTCGCGATGGTCAACGTACCGACCAACCGATGCCGACCATAACGGCTGGCGGTCAACACGTTGGGGAAGTACGTACCTGTCTGGCCGTTAATGATTATGACGAAGCGCGCGCTGTACAGGTGGCTGAATTCCTCCATCAGCACGGCCTGAGCGAGTTTGTTCTGGTTGAGGGAGTGACTTACCGGATTGTCGATATCGGCATGCGAATGCTGCAGCCGCGGGAACTGTATAACGCCCAGGGCTTCCCGGCGTGGTACGTCATCGACCGTGACTATCGTGGCAACAAGTACGCGAAAGACAAGCAGGTAGCACGCTGTGGCAACGCCGTGCCGCCACCGTTCGCTGAAGCGCTTGTACGCGCCAACCTGCCAGAACTCTGCATCAACCGCGATCAGCAAGTGGCTTAAAAATTTACTCGAGAGGTGAGTATGCCCACTAAGGAAATACTTATGACCGTAAAAGAACTGGCCGCTACTTTGCAGGTTTCGGCCACCACCATTTATCGCAATCCTCGCAAATATCACATGTTTCGCGTTGGTAATAACTGGCGCGCCAACTCCGAAAGTTTGAAAAAGTTTGCCGAAGCGCCTGGTACGGATAACAATGTTTTCCGGCTGGGTGTTGTAGGCGGTAAGGAGAGAAAAAAATGCCGATCTACAAAAGGGGTCACACGTACTGGATCGATATCTCAGCGCCAGATGGCACGCGAGTTAGACGCTCTGCTGGCACCGAGGAAAAAGCAAAAGCCCAACAGCTTCACGATAAGTTGAAACATGAATTATGGGCTGTTGCAAATCTTGATAAAAGACCTGAACGAAGTTTTGAAGAACTGATAGTTCTGGCATTACAGGATGCTGAAGGTCAGGCCTGTTTTAGTGACAAACAAACACAGGCACGCTATTGGTTGGGATGCTTTCAGGGTAGGTTTGATCTTACCCACGTAATGTGGACACGTCCCTAAGCGAGGGTCTGGTTTTCGAACTGTTCCGGGCTGAGGCCGC
>NZ_JAPDNC010000020.1:30358-79644 GCF_025947915.1 Erwinia sp. INIA01 | reverse complement strand
ACGCCCTCATGAATCCCTGAACAACCTGACGCCGGACGAGTACCGGTTGATGGCGGAAAATACGGAAATCTCAAAAAAGTGCCTGGAACTAAATCCGGTCTACTTACACGTCATGCGACTTCGGTCCTGACTGGCAAATACTCCACTTACATTAACTAGCTGATAACTCGTTAGTTCTCGAGATCGCCGATTCAATGTTTCGCCATAAATCATGTATTCTTGAGCATATTTCTGCGTTTTCAATAAGTACAAATTCTGTCGCATCAGGAAGTGTGTAAGGCGCAGCAAGCGTTGCTCCAGGGCAGCATTCCTCGCGCAGTACCGCCCCCATAACGCTTAATGTTTCTGAAAGCTGAGAGTGTGCCAGATGGGCCCGAACGGACAGGTTAGGCAATGACAAAGGCTTATCCAGCAATTCTCCACTGCTTACAATCCAGTCAAGCGCATTTTTCATCACTCCGGTAACACCATGTGCATATTTCGGGCTGGCTACTACGACCAGGTCTGCCCTGGAAAGCGCATTTCTCCAGTGATCAACCGCAGGGTTCTGCACAGATTCATGGTCAACATTAAAGAGCGGGATTTTGTCCAGGCCGTCATAGATTTCAAACGTTATTCCTGCCGGGCAAAGAAGTGACATTGCCCGTAAAAAAGCGCTATTGATTGAAGCAGCGCGAATACTGCCAGAAATGCCTAATACATATTTTCCATCATTCATGAGATCACGCCCTGAAGTTTTAAACCTTCGTTCGATAAGTTCGGCATCATTAAAAGTGAATCATTCAGATCACCCAAACGCTTAAATACCAAGTGCCGCCCGAATTGCGGCTTCCATTTTCTCCGGGGTGGCGATTGGCGCAAAACGCTTAAGCGGTTTGCCGTCGCGTCCGATAAGGAACTTAGTGAAGTTCCACTTGATCCGCCCACCCAGTACGCCGGGCAATTCCTCTTTCAGGTAACGAAACAGCGGATGCGCAGCGGCACCGTTGACCTCGACTTTTTCGAACATCGGGAAGGTAACGCCGTAGTTGATGTGACAGGTCTGCGCGATGTCGTCGGCGCTGCCGGGCTCCTGCTTGCCGAACTGGTTACAGGGAAAGCCCAGCACCACCAGCCCCTGGTCAGCATACTTTTTGTAGAGCGCTTCCAGGCCCGCATATTGCGGCGTGAAGCCGCACCGGCTGGCGGTATTCACTACCAGTACCAGTTTTCCCGCGTAGTCGGCCATCGGGATAAGCTGGCCTTGCAGGCTGGTAGCAGAAAGCTGATGAAAAAGGGTCATATCGTCATCCTCAAAACAGACAGGGTTCAGCGTCTATAATGCCGCACAGCGCCTGGCAGCCACGGCACACGGCGAAAATTTTGGGTTGATACGGCTCGTGAGCCTTCAAAGCACACGATAGATTTCAGAAATCACCTGCATCGCTGCGTCTTCAAGGCTTCCTTCATTACGGCATAACAACCAGCCGTTCCCGGTGATTTCTCGCTCGAACGCCCGGGTACAGGCAGCATGCTCTTCCAGCTTATGCATCACCGTACTGCTCAGCCCACGCGTTCGGGCTGCCGCCCTCGCCCATGAAATTTCAGGTGCAGTGACCACCCCGACATGCAGGTCCGGCGTTCGCACATTGCGTTCAATATTAAGCTGTAAAATCTCTGCAAAGGGCACCATCCGCCGAAACGCGGCATCCGACGGATACCAGCGGTCCATCAGGATAATGCTGTCCGACGGCTGCTTAGTCAGCACCTCCCGTGTTATCCACGCGCGGCTGTCAGCCAGGCGCTGACAAACCTGCCGTTCTAAATCCAGGTTGGGATGTCTGGCAAACTGGTTAACGAGGAGCATAGTTTCTGCACGCCAGGGATCGCTTTTTTTCTCGCAAAGACGGACCACCTTGTGGTTATCCGCGCGTAATTCTTTCGCCATGGCTTCTAACAGCGTGGTTTTTCCCGCACCCTTGGGGCCATCCAGCGTAACAAACAGTTGACGACTCATTCTGCGAATGATGATCGATGAAGGGTTTTTATCAGGCCCGAATCTGGCAAACGCATTTAACTTCCTTTCGATAAATAGCTGAGCAATCTCTTCCCCGTATTGGGTTGTCAGGAGAGTTTGCTTAATTCCTGCTGGATAAAATCAATCAGCGCTCTGGTTTTTGTGGGCAGATAACGCCGGTTTGAATAAAGTGCGAACAGTTGCAGCGGGGCTACCGATTGTTCAAATTCAACCTCGATTAACCGCCCATCGCTAATGTAAGGTTCGCAGCCCTGTTTTGACAAAATGGCAAAACCGACGCCTGCCAGCGCAGCGCGCCCTGCCATCTCCCCGCTGTTCACCCGATAATGCCCGTTAACCTTAACCGTCTCGAATCCCCCCTTTGCATTGACAAACTGCCAGGGTGCTCCTTTCAGCGCACTCACGGTGGTAATACAGGGTAATTGTTCGAGTTGCCGGATATTGGCAGGGGTGCCATAGCGTTGAATAACGGAGGGCGCGGCAACAATAGTGCAAGGGATAGTCAGCAGATGACGGGCTATATAGTCACTGTCATCCATCTGGCCCCGGCTTACAATGATCGCTAAGTCCAGATCGTCCCGCAGTGATTCCAAACCCGAGAGGTTTGTGACGCAGCTAATCTCCAGATCCGGGTACTGACAGGCGAAATCGGCGATAGCGGAACCCAGCAGCGCGGGCCCGATCTCATTGGGAATACAGAGACGTAATGGCCCCCTGAGCTGCATCTGGCGCTGCGTGAGTTCTGTCTCCGTTTGCTCGAGCGCTTCCAGTAATGGCTTCGCCCGGCTATAGAGCAGATGCCCGGCCTGGGTGAGTTTCATATGTCGGGTGCTGCGCTCGATGAGCTGAAGATTCAGTTTTTCTTCTAACTGAGAAATACAGCGGCTTACATTTGAGGTCGGCATTTCAAGGACTTTCGATGCCCCAACAAAACTCTCTTTTTCAACCACAGCAATGAATACTTTCAGGGTATTAAAATCAAGCGCCGGACGCATTCGCTATCCCATTTATGATAATAATAACTGCCGTTTTTACCATATAATTAGCTATATCGATAGCGTTCAGATTTTGCGTATGGCGTATCGGCGGGCTGGGGAGTTGCTTCAGATCCTGCGTCTGGCGTATCGGGGCTGGCCTGAATGCTATTGTGTTGCTGCCTCAAAACCATTTGCTTCCGGCAGCAACGCAAGGATTCAAAAGGGAGACCGTAACGGGACAGGTTAGCCGGGTGTCTGCCGCACGGATGCGGCAGCCAAGCCCCCAGGGATTGGGTTCACGGCGACCCGGCGTTCTGCCCGTAACGGTCGCCCCGTTCGCCAATCTCGCCGCGAAAATCCTCCACCATCAGATTACCGCTCTTCCGAAACACCCCAACTATCAGGTACTCAACCGCTTAACCGGCGCATTCTGCTGGCGATCCCACATCACCGTCAGCAACCGCTGGAGTGCGATAAAGGCAAACAGCAGCACGCCGATGGCAATCTTCGTCCACCAGGAACTCAGTGTACCGTCGAAGTTGATCCAGGTCTGAATCAGCCCCTGAATCAGCACGCCAAACAGCGTTCCCAGCACCGTGCCCACGCCGCCGGAAAGCAGCGTGCCGCCGATCACCACCGACGCAATGGCATCCAGCTCCACGCCCATACCCGCCAGCGCATAGCCCGCCGAGGTATAGATGGAGAAAACAATCCCTGCCAGCGTCGCCAGCCCGGAGGACAGCATGTAAATACGTATCGTGGTGCTGCGGGTGGAGATGCCCATCAGCTGCGCCGAAGTGGCGTTACCGCCGATGGCATACACCTGGCTACCGAAGCGGCTGCGGTGGGCGACAATAATTCCCAGCGCGACCACCATCAGCATAATCAGCGCCAGCAGGCTGAGACGCCCTCCTCCCGGAATTTTCCAGGCCATCGACGACAGCGTGGAATACAGCGGGTGATCGATCGGCAGCGAACTTTCCGCCACCAGATAGCTACAGCCGCGCAGGAAGAACATCCCGGCCAGGGTGATGATGAATGCCGGAATTTTTAAAGCATCGATCAGCCATCCCATAAAGGCACCAAATGCCGATCCCATCACCATCACCAGACCGAACGCCACAAACGGATGCAGGTGGAAATCGCCGATGGCGCGGGCGAGGAACACCCCGGTGAAGGCGATCACCGCGCCAACAGACAGATCGATACCGCCGGAGAGGATCACAAAGGTCATGCCGACGGCGATAATGCCAAGAAAAGCGTTATCGGTCAGAATATTGGCAATCACCCGGGTTGAGGCAAAGCCGGGGAACTGGCTCAGGCAGAACAGATAACCGACCACGAATACCAGCAGGGTTATCATTAACGGAAGATGACGTTTAACCACCGCGCGGCCCTCTTTTAAATAATTGAATAAAGCGTGGTGACTGCAACAGCAGCACAATCATCACCACCACCGCCTTCACGACCTGGTTCAGTTCGGGCGGGAAGCCGGAAAGCAGGATCCCGGTGTTCATCGCCTGGATAATCAGCGCGCCGATGAGCGACAGCAGCAGATTAAAGCGGCCACCCATCAGTGAAGCACCGCCGATAACCACCGCAAGGATCGCATCCAGCTCCAGCCATAATCCGGCGTTGTTGGCGTCGGCTCCGCGAATATCCGCCGCCACGATCAGTCCGGCTACCGCTGCACACAGCCCGCTCAGCACGTAGGTGCTCATCACCACCAGCCAGCCGTTAACCCCGGCGTTACGCGCGGCGCGGAGGTTGATACCGACGGCCTCGATAAACATGCCAAGCGCGGTTTTACGGGTCAGGAGCCAGACCACCAAAGCCAGTGCGATAGTGATCCACAGCGGAACCGGCAGGTAGAACAGCGTACCGCTGCCGAGCCGAGCCAGCGCATCGCTGTTAAACGTGACGATCTGCCCCTGAGTGATCAGCTGTGCGATACCGCGCCCGGCAACCATCAGGATCAGCGTGGCAACAAAGGGCTGGATTTTAAGCAGCGACACCAGTATGCCGTTCCACAGTCCACACAGCAGGCCGCTGCCCAGCGTCACCAGAATCACCACCGCCAGGCTGTGCCCGGCTACGGTCATCGTGGCCGCGGTTGCCCCGGCGATGGCCATCACTGCGCCCACCGACAAGTCGATCCCGCCGGTGGCAATGACCAGCGTCATCCCAATAGCCAGAATCGCTACCGGCGCGGCGCGGTTAAGGATATCGATCGGGCTACCGAACAGCCGCCCGTCCTGCAGATGAATGGCAAAGAAGTTGTTCGCCACCATGCTGTCGATCAGCAGCACCAGGATCAACGCACCGATCTGCGGCAGTCCCGGCGGTAATTTACGTTTCAACATCGGCGTTTTCCCCGGTAGAAAATGGCTCTCAAGCATGCTGTTCTCCCCCTGCCGCAATAGCGTTAACGATGGCGGCAACCGACAGCTGTTCCAGCGGGATTTCGGCTACCTGCTGCCTGTCGCGCAGGATCACCACCCGATCGGCGTAGCCGACCAGCTCTTCCAGTTCTGATGAGATCACCAGCAACGCCAGGCCGTCTGCGCAGAGCGTTTCAATCAGGCGAATAATTTCAGCGTGCGCACCCACATCGATGCCGCGCGTCGGCTCATCAAGGATTAAAAACTGCGGACGGGTCACCAGCCAGCGGGAGAGCAGCACCTTCTGCTGGTTGCCGCCGGAAAGCAGCTCCACCGGCTGGTCGGCGTCCGGCGTGCGGATCCCCAGGCTTTTAATAAAGCGTTCGGCAATTTCCTGCTGCTCGCGGCGCTTAATGGGCCGCAGCCAGCCGCGCTGCGCCTGCAGGGCCAGAATGATATTTTCACGCACCGAAGCGGCCCCGATAATACCGTCGGTTTTGCGATCCTCCGGGCAGAAGCCCATCCCTAAGCGGGAGGCCTGAGCCGGGGTGCGGATAGTCTGCGTTTTGCCTTTGATAACGGCCGTGCCGGAGTCGGCGCGCTTAATGCCAAACAGCAGTTCGGCGGTTTCAGTACGCCCGGAACCAAGCAGCCCAGCCAGACCGACGGCTTCACCCGGCCGTACACTCAGACTGAACGGTTCAATGGTGCCTTTTTTGCCGTAGTCCTTAAATTCCACCACCGGTGTGTCGCTTCGCAGCGTACTGCCGGCACGCTGTAGCGCCGTTTCCAACAGCTCGCGGCCGAGCATCAGCTTAATCAGCTCAATCTGCGGCAGTGAGCGGGTATCGCGGGTGGCGATAAACTGGCCGTTGCGCAGTACGGTGATGCGGTCGGTAATGCGATACACCTGGTCGAGGAAGTGGGTGACGAAGATCAGGCTCATGCCTTTCGCCCGCAGCTGGCTCATCAGGGTGAACAGCATTTCTACTTCGCTGGCATCCAGGCTGGCGGTCGGTTCGTCGAGGATCAGCACCTTCGCCGACAGATCCACCGCGCGGCAGATGGCGATAATCTGCTGCATGGCGACCGAGTAGTGGCCCAGCGGCCGGGTCACGTCCAGCTCGAAGCCATAATCGTTAAGCAGTTTTACCGCGCGCTGGTTCAGCGTTTTGCGATCGATCAGCCCAAAACGCTTTGGCTCGCGGCCAATAAACAGATTGTCCGCCACCGACATATTCGGCAGCAGGTTCACTTCCTGATACACCGTGCCGATGCCCAGCTCCTGAGCTTCGGCGGTGTTACGCGGGTTAATTGCCTGCCCGGAGAGTGAAATCGAACCGGTATCGCGCTGATACACGCCGGTCAGCACTTTAATCAGCGTGGACTTCCCCGCGCCGTTCTCACCCAGCAGCGCCATAATTTCGCCCGGCCGGATCTCAAAGGAAACATTATCCAGCGCGCGCACGCCGGGAAAGGATTTACTGACGCCGCTGATTTCCAGAAGCGTTGCAGAGGAGGTGTCGATGGTCATACGCTGCGCCTCAAACCATGAAAAAAGCCGCTCCGGGTGGAGCGGCACGTGGCTCAGTAACCCATACCTTTTTTACGATCCAGCTGTGCCTGTGCGTCCGCAGGCAGGAACAGTTTGGTTTCGGTTTTAATGATTTTTGGCGGTACGGTGCCGTCTTTTTTCAGTTTTTCCAGCGCATCGAAGGCCGGACCAGCCATGTTCGGCGTCAGCTCAACGTTGGCGTTAGCTTCCCCGGCCAGCATCGCTTTATAGATATCCGGCACGCCGTCAATCGATCCGGTCAGAATGTCTTTACCCGGCTTGAGTCCGGCTTCTTTAATCGCCTGAATGGCACCGATAGCCATATCGTCGTTGTGGGCGTAAACCATGCAGATATTTTTGCCGTTGTTCTCGGCCTTGATAAAGCTCTCCATCACTTCTTTACCCTTGCTGCGGGTAAAGTCACCGCTCTGCGAGCGGATCACTTTGATGTTCGGGGTATTGGCAATCGCTTCGGCAAAGCCTTTTTTACGATCGATGGCTACGCTGGCACCGACGGTGCCCTGCAGTTCTACAACATTACAGGGTTTGCCAGCCTGCTCTTTCACCAGCCAGTCGCCGATCAGCTTGCCTTCATAGACGTTATCCGCCGTGACCACCGCCTGATACAGCGATTTATCCTTCACCACAATGGCGCGGTCCAGCAGGAATACCGGGATCTTGGCATCCTTCGCTTCTTCCAGCACGGGTTCCCAGCCGGTTTGTACCACTGGCGCAATAAAGATTGCATCTACGCCCTGAGCGATAAATGAGCGTACCGCTTTGATCTGGTTCTCTTGTTTTTGCTGACCATCAGCAATTTTCAGTGTAATTCCGCGCTTCTGCGCCTCGGTTTTTGCCACGCTGGTTTCAGCTGCACGCCAGCCCGATTCGGAGCCAACCTGAGAGAAGCCAACGGTCATTGATTCAGCCAGCACGGGAGCAGACAGGCTTGCGCTGATAAGGACAGGTAAGAGTAAACGCTTCCACATGATCATTTTTCCTCTGATGGGATTTTGCCGTATAGGGTAACTGCACCTAAATCCTGGACTATTAGTGGAAAAACATATTCGACAACGCTCACAAAACGCTACAAATCAAAGAGATTAGGTAAATTGCGCCGCAAAAATCAGCACCTGGAATATGGATAATTCGCCTGCAATAAATGAAAATCAGGTTAAATAAGTGTAATAAACAGAAGCGGTTGCGGACTGAGCATTTGGAAGCGATTACAGCACCGCGTGAAGTTCTGTCATTCTTCGCAGTGTGAATTGTGGATTAGGAATTATCCTGAACTGTGATGTTTCTCACGATTCATCAGCGTTTCCCACTGATTCTTCACAAAATTAATCAGTTATCCGAAACTGATGTTTTTTAACATCAGGGAGATGGATTCCGTAAGTAGCCGTTATATACTGATTTTCTTCTACTGCTGCACGATATGGGCCTCATGAGCATTCACGACTACCTTTTAAAGTTTCGCAAAGTTAACAACCTTGAAAGTTTGGAAAAACTTTTTGATCACCTCAATTATACGCTCACTGAGGATAGTGAAATCATCTTAATGTATCGTGCAGCCGATCATCGCCGCGCCGAGCTGGCCTCCGGCGGTCGTCTATTTGACCCGGGCTGCGTACCGAAAACGCTCTGGCACTATGTCGTATAAAACCGCTAAAGCTGTCTTAGCCTGGTGATTCGGCAGGTATTTTTCCGTATAGTTGGCTTCTGCTAATGCGAAGTTATCGCATTTATTCTGGCTATATTGAGGACTTCGCGTGGCTGTAGATTCCAAAAATCGTATCGGAGGCTGGCTGCTGGTGCCACTGGCATGGCTGATCATGACCTTACTGACCAGCGCCCTGGTAATGGCACTGTACCTCAGTGCCCTGTTCGATCCTGCCATGC
Source organism: Erwinia sp. INIA01 (assembly GCF_025947915.1). Taxonomy (NCBI): domain Bacteria; kingdom Pseudomonadati; phylum Pseudomonadota; class Gammaproteobacteria; order Enterobacterales; family Erwiniaceae; genus Erwinia; species Erwinia sp. INIA01. The sequence goes on along the minus strand of NZ_JAPDNC010000020.1, from coordinate 70,812 downwards.
GCCAGCAGCTGTTCACGCAGGACAGTGCGGTACTACTGAACTGGGGGTTATCGCTGCTCACCTCGACGCTGGTATGGTTTTACACTGGCTGGGTAACATGGATTTTCTGCAAACGCTCCCGCCGCCTGCCTCGACACTATATTATCTGGTTGTTAATTACCGTGGTGCTGGCGATAAAAACCTTCGCATTTGCCCCGGTGGCGGATGGCCGCGCAGTACAGACTCTGCTTATCGCACTGCTGGCAGCGGGTATTCTCGTACCCTACTTCAAACGTTCAAAACGGGTGAAAAATACCTTCACTGCCGATTGCTGATGCAAAAACCGTCAAGAATTTAATCGTGAGTGCGCTATAACATCGTTGAATAGCGCACAACGGTTGTGGTCCGGCGGGCAATATCCGATAATAAACCCCTGCAATTTTAAGCTGCAGCGCTGACAACCCGCGTGAGTATTACCGCCGGTTAACAGTACTGACCTTCGGGTCGCTAAAATCTGCTCTTTCTTCTTTTTTCAGGCATAAGAATGACCGACTACCTGCTCCTTTTTATTGGCACAGTGCTGGTGAATAACTTCGTTCTGGTGAAGTTTCTCGGCCTTTGTCCCTTTATGGGCGTTTCCAAAAAACTGGAAACGGCGATTGGCATGGGACTCGCCACCACCTTTGTTATCACTCTGGCTTCGATCTGCGCATGGCTGGTGAATCACCTGATCCTGCTGCCGCTCGATCTGGTCTATCTGCGTACCATGGCCTATATCCTGGTGATTGCCGTGGTGGTTCAGTTCACCGAGATGGTGGTGCGTAAAACCAGCCCCGATTTATATCGCCTGCTGGGGATTTTCCTGCCGCTGATCACCACCAACTGTGCCGTGCTGGGTGTGCCGCTGCTGAGCGTTAACCTCAACCACACCTTCCTGCAGGCCGCTCTGTATGGCTTTAGCGCCTCGCTCGGTTTTTCGCTGGTGATGGTGCTGTTTGCCGGTATCCGCGAACGTCTGGTGCTGGCCGATGTGCCTGCGCCGTTCAAGGGTTCTTCCATTGCACTGGTTACCGCCGGGTTAATGGCGCTGGCCTTTATGGGCTTTACCGGTCTGGTTAAATTCTGATGACGGCGATTTGGATTGCAATTGCAGTATTAAGCGCCCTCAGTCTGGTGTTCGGGGGGCTGCTGGGTTACGCCTCACGTCGATTTAAAGTTGAAGAAGATCCGATCGTTGAGCAGATCGATGCCCTGCTGCCGCAGAGCCAGTGCGGCCAGTGTACCTATCCTGGCTGCCGCCCCTATGCGGAAGCCGTGGCCAACGGCGGCGAGATGATTAACAAATGCGCCCCTGGCGGAGAGCAGACGATGCTCAAGCTGGCCGCGCTGCTTAACGTTGATCCGCAGCCGCTGGGCGATGAAGCCGAACTGGAGCCGGAGCGCAAAGTTGCCTGGATCGATGAAGCTAATTGCATCGGCTGCACCAAATGCATTCAGGCCTGCCCGGTTGATGCCATCGTCGGGGCCACCCGCGCGATGCACACCGTACTGAGCGATGTCTGTACCGGCTGCGATCTTTGCGTTGCCCCCTGCCCGACCGACTGCATTGAAATGCGTCCGGTTGCAACTACCACTGCCAACTGGAAATGGGATCTGCAAACCATCCCGGTCCGGGTTATTCCTGTAGAAAGTCATGCTTAATCTGTTCAAGAGATTCAAAAAAGACGCAATCTGGGACTTTGACGGTGGTATTCATCCTCCGGAAATGAAGACCCAGTCTAACGGCACGCCGCTGCGTCAGCTGCCTCTGCCTGCCCGCTTTATTCTGCCGCTGAAGCAGCATATCGGTAGCGAAGGTGAAATCAGGGTGCGCCCGGGCGATAAAGTCCTGCGCGGAGAACCGCTGACCTTCGGTAACGGCCGGATGCTGCCGATCCACGCACCGACGTCCGGTACAGTAACTAAAATCGCCCCACACATGACCGCGCATCCTTCGGCGCTGGCCGAAATGTGTATTTTTATCGAGCCGGACGGCGAAGACCGCTGGTGCGAGAAACAAACGGTCAGCGACTATCGCCAGCTTGAGCGCAGCGAGGCGGTTGCGCGCGTGCACAAAGCCGGCGTAGCCGGTCTGGGCGGTGCAGGATTCCCAACGGCGACGAAGCTGAGAGGCGGTCTGCGCGGGGTGAACACCCTGATTATCAACGCCGCCGAGTGCGAACCCTATATCACCGCTGACGACCGACTGATGCAGGACTGTGCTGCCGAAGTGCTGGAAGGCAGCCGTATACTGGCGTGGATACTCAACGCCGAGCGCGTACTTATCGGTATTGAAGATAACAAACCGGAAGCGATTGCCGCACTGAAAGCGGCGCTCGGCAACGAACGCGATCTGCAAATTCGGGTGATCCCGACCAAATATCCCTCCGGCGGTGCCAAACAGCTGACCCGTATTCTGACCGGTAAGGAAGTCCCGCACGGCGGACGCTCCACCGATATTGGCGTGCTGATGCAGAACGTCGGCACCGCTTTTGCGGTTAAGCGTGCGGTGATCGACGGTGAGCCACTGACCGAGCGCGTTGTAACGCTGACCGGTGAAGCCGTAAAGCACCCAGGCAACGTCTGGGGCCGCATCGGTACGCCGATCAGCCACCTGTTACAGCAGGCGGACTTTGAACCTGGCAACGAACAGATGGTGGTGATGGGCGGCCCGCTGATGGGCTTTACGCTGCCGTCGCTGGATGTCCCGGTGGTGAAAATCACTAACTGCATTCTGGCTCCTTCCGCCAGTGAGATGGGTGCCAGCGAGCCGGAAAAAGGCTGCATCCGCTGTAGCGCCTGCGCCGACGCCTGTCCGGCCGGTCTGCTGCCTCAGCAGCTTTACTGGTACAGCCGCGGCGGCGATCACGATAAAGCCCGTGCGCATAATATTGCCGACTGCATCGAATGCGGTGCCTGTGCCTACGTCTGCCCAAGCAATATTCCGCTGGTGCAGTATTACCGCCAGGAGAAAGCCGAAATCCAGGCTATCGATCTGGAATCGGAGCGCAATGCGCAGGCCAAAGCCCGCTTTGAAGCCCGACAGCTGCGCCTTGAACGTGAGAAGCAGGCGCGTGAAGCGAAGCATCAGCAGGCGAAGCGCACCGTTGCGGCGACGGATGCCGATGCGCTGAATGCAGCACGCGAACGCGTGAAGGCGAAACAGCAGCAGGACCAGGCAGCAGATGTCGCTGCTATAGAAACGAATACGCGCCCGGCTGACGATGCCGCACGCGCTGCGCTGCGTGAAGCCCGACTTGCCGAAGCGAAAGCGCGCCAGGCCGAGAAGCAGGCTGAAACCGAACCGGCGACCCGCCAGGCAGAAGATCCGCGTAAGGCTGCCGTTGCGGCTGCGATTGCCCGTGCTAAAGCTAAGCAGGCTGCACAGGCGGGTGAATCTGTTGCAGAAGCTCCAGCGGCTAAGTCTGAAGCTGTCGCTGAAGATCCACGTAAAGCTGCGGTTGCCGCTGCCATCGCCCGTGCTAAAGCGAAGAAAGCGGCGCAGGCGGGTGGTACGGCTGAAGAGGCTCCAGCCGTGGAGTCTGAAGCAGCAGCAGAGCCCGTTACCGAAGTCGTTGCTGAACCGGCAGCCGCTGAAGACCCGCGCAAGGCCGCTATCGCCGCTGCCATCGCCCGCGCTAAGGCGAAGAAAGCCGCGCAGGCGGGTGATGCTGCTGAAAAAGCTCCTGCTGTGAAGCCTGAAGCAGCAGCGGAACCCGTTACCGAAGTCGTTGCTAAACCGGCAGCCGCTGAAGATCCGCGCAAAGCCGCTATCGCCGCTGCCATCGCCCGCGCTAAGGCGAAGAAAGCCGCGCAGGCGGGGGGTACGGATGCGGCATCTCCGGCAAACGTAGCGGAAACCCCTGCGGCACCCGTGGCTCAGCCAGTAGCCAAACCCGTTGCGCAGGCTGAAGTTGCAGCTGAACCGGCAGCCGCTGAAGATCCACGCAAAGCCGCTATCGCCGCTGCTATCGCCCGTGCTAAAGCGAAGAAAGCGGCACAGGCGGGTGGCATTGATGCACAGCCGCCTGCGGTAGAAATTGAACCGGAAGCGGTCGCTTCTGATGATGCACGTAAAGCAGCGGTGGCTGCGGCGATTGCGCGGGTCAAAGCGCGCAAAGCTCAGCAGCCTTCGACGCAAGAGGATTAAATGGCATTTCGTATTGCAAGTTCGCCCTATACCCATAACCGCCGCAGCACCAGTACCATTATGCTGCTGGTGTTGCTTGCCGCTATTCCCGGCATGGCCGCGCAGTGGTACTTCTTCGGCTGGGGAAATATTATCCAGGTGTTGATTGCCGCAGTGGCCGGTGTTGGCGCGGAAGCCGCGATCCTGCGTCTGCGCAAGCTGCCGCTGGCACCGACGCTCAAGGACAATTCTGCCCTGCTGACCGCCCTGCTGCTGGGGATCAGTATCCCGCCGCTGGCACCGTGGTGGATTGTGGTGATCGGGACTCTTTTTGCAGTGGTGATCTCCAAGCAGCTGTACGGCGGACTGGGGCAGAACCCGTTCAACCCGGCGATGGTCGGCTATGTTGTATTGCTGATCTCCTTCCCGGTGCAGATGACCAGCTGGCTGCCGCCGGATTCGTTACAGGGCATCACCCCGACCTTCAGCGACACGCTGAGCATGATTTTCCATTTCCACACTGTGGATGGTCATAACATGCAGCAGTTACAGATCGGCATTGACGGCATCAGCCAGGCAACGCCGCTGGATACCTTTAAGACCGGCCTGCGCGCCGGGCATACCGCGGAACAGCTGCTGGCGCAGCCGATTTACAGCGGCGTGTTAGCCGGGCTTGGCTGGCAGTGGATTAACATTGGCTACCTGGCCGGCGGTATTTTCCTGCTGTGGACCAACAGCATTCGCTGGCATATTCCTGTCAGCTTTATCGGCTCGCTGGCGCTGTTTGCCGCTATCGGCTGGCTGGCTTCGCCGGAAACCCTGGCGTCACCGATGATCCACGTGTTCTCCGGTGCCACCATGCTCGGTGCCTTCTTTATTGCTACCGATCCGGTCACCGCCTCCACCACCAATAAAGGACGGCTGGTTTACGGCGTGATGATTGGCCTGCTGGTCTGGCTGATCCGCAGTTTCGGCGGTTATCCCGACGGTGTTGCTTTCGCGGTACTGCTGGCGAATATCTGCGTTCCGCTGATTGACTACTACACGCAGCCGCGCGTTTACGGCCACTGTAAGGATAAATGATGCTGGATGCCATTCGTAAAAACGGCGTGACGCTGGCGGTGTTTGCCGCCATCACCACCGGTATGACCGCAGTGATTAATACGGTGACCAAACCCACCATTGCGCATCAAACGGCGCTACAGCAGAAGGTCCTGCTGGACCAAGTGGTGCCACCGGAGCTGTACAATAACTCGATACAGAAAGAGTGCTATATCGTCAGCAATCCGGCACTGGGTAACAGCGCACCGCACCACCTCTATCTGGCCCGTAAGGATGATAAACCAGTGGCCGTGGCAATTGAGACTACCGCGCCGGACGGCTATTCAGGCGCAATTCAGATGGTAGTCGGTGCCGATTTCAGCGGAACGGTTTACGGCACCCGTGTTGTTGAGCATCATGAAACCCCGGGGCTGGGTGATAAGATCGAGCTGCGTATTTCCGACTGGATTAACAGCTTTAACGGCAAAAAGGTCACCGGTGCCGATGATACGCATTTTGCGGTGAAAAAAGATGGCGGTGACTTCGACCAGTTTACCGGTGCGACCATCACCCCGCGTGCGGTGGTGAATGCAGTGAAGCGCACGACGTTGTATATTGAAACCTTATCCGGGCAGATTTCCTCGCTGCCAACCTGTGGAGATGCCAATGAGTGAAGCTAAAACCCTGCTAATCGGCGGGCTGTGGAAGAACAACTCGGCGCTGGTTCAGCTGCTGGGACTTTGCCCGCTGCTGGCCGTGACCTCAACCGCCACCAACGCCCTCGGGCTGGGTCTGGCGACCACGCTGGTACTGACTCTGACCAACAGCGGCATCTCGATGTCTCGCCGCTGGGTGCCGTCGGAAATTCGTATTCCGATTTACGTGATGATTATCGCTGCCGTGGTGAGCTGCGTGCAGATGCTGATTAACGCCTATGCCTATGGCCTGTATCAGTCGTTAGGGATTTTTATCCCGCTGATCGTCACCAACTGTATCGTCGTGGGCCGTGCGGAAGCCGTAGCATCGAAAAGCAGCATTCCGCTTTCCGCATTGGACGGCGCGGCGATCGGGCTGGGGGCCACCAGCGTGATGGTGGTACTGGGTTCTATTCGCGAAATCATCGGCAACGGCACCATCTTCAACGGCGCCGATCAGCTGCTGGGTCCGTGGGCTAAAGTGATGCGTATCGAGGTGATTCATTTTGATTCGCCGATGCTGCTGGCGATGCTACCACCGGGGGCGTTTATCGGCCTTGGGATGCTGCTTGCCGCGAAATATCTGATCGATAATAAAATGAAACAGCGCGCCGCCCTGAAAGCCGAAAAAGAAGCGCAGGCGGTGCTGCCGGATGGAAAAATGGCTCAGTGAACAAAGATAAACGTCAGCAGATTCTGACCCGCCTGCGGGATAATAACCCGCATCCTACCACCGAGCTGATGTTCAACTCCCCTTTTGAACTGCTGATCGCCGTGCTGCTCTCAGCGCAGGCGACCGACGTCAGCGTCAATAAGGCCACCGCTAAACTATACCCGGTGGCCAATACGCCAGCGGCCATGCTGGCACTGGGCGTGGATGGGGTAAAAGAGTACATCAAGACCATCGGCCTGTTTAACAGCAAGGCAGAGAACGTGATTAAAACCTGCCGAATTTTGCTTGAGCAGCACGGTGGTGAAGTGCCGGAAAGCCGCGAAGCGCTGGAGGCACTGCCCGGCGTGGGTCGTAAAACCGCGAATGTAGTTTTAAACACGGCCTTTGGCTGGCCGACTATTGCGGTAGATACCCATATCTTTCGCGTCTGCAACCGGACCCGCTTTGCACCCGGTAAAAATGTTGAGCAGGTCGAAGAGAAGCTGCTGAAGGTGGTTCCGAAAGAGTTCAAGGTTGACTGCCATCACTGGCTGATACTGCACGGCCGCTATACCTGCGTGGCGCGCAAACCGCGCTGCGGCTCCTGCCTGATTGAAGATCTCTGCGAGTTTCCGGAAAAGGTAGAAATTTAACTTTTCGTCTACTGTCTTCACTGCGCCGTTCAGGTAGCATGACCGAACGGTGCAGAATCCCCCTCGTTTGCCGTTTTCAGCCCTTGGTGAACTCCCTGTACAAAATACGCTATCCATCCTTTATCCTTTTCGAGAGCAGAGCGCATATTCGTCTTTCCAATTCGTTATATGTGGCAGATCCCCTGCAAATCACAGGGATACGCTGATAAAGTTTTTTTCTTTCGACAATTATCGGCATTTTTTTGACTTTAATCACAAAAAAGCGCTGTAACAGTCAACTCAGCCACCAGCTGCATTCAACTATCTGTTTTAAAACCATTTTAATTTTCATTATCAGCATCATTCACCACTAAAATATGCATTAGCGACAGATGACTTCATAAAGCCCTTTCTCAGCAGAGGACTCTTCTTTCTGTTTAAATTACACTCCATCATAAAAATTAAAATTCAACAACAACAGACTTAACGGCATTTAATTCTGGTTTTCATGTTCATTTTCGATTTCATCGCCAAATCCATGGCTAAATTCAGCATTCAAAAAATGCTTGCCCTCAGAGGAACGATCGGCGAAATTGTTGGCCGCATTTCTTGTTCTATAACTATAAGGCGAGCGTACGTCCCGCGTTTCGTCAGCTTAATTCCTGCCACAAAACAGGTCTTATTTAGAGGTACACGTGTCTACTGCAAACAAACATCCCGAGGCGGCAAGCCTCAACGCTTTTAAACAGCCAAAAGCGTTTTATCTGATTTTCTCCGTTGAGCTGTGGGAGCGTTTTGGCTTCTACGGCCTGCAGGCCATCATGGCCGGTTATCTGGTCAATACGCTGGGCATGTCCGAAGCACAGTCCGTGACGCTGTTTGCTTCCTTCAGCGCGCTGGTTTACGGCATGGTAGCCATCGGCGGCTGGCTGGGCGATAAGGTGCTGGGTACCAAACGCGTTATCGTGCTGGGTACTATTGTTCTCGCAGCCGGTTACGGACTGATCGCCTGGTCCGGCCATAATGTGTCAATGGTCTACCTCGGTATGGCGACCATCGCCGTGGGTAACGGCCTGTTTAAAGCCAATCCTTCCTCACTGTTGTCGACCTGTTATGCGAAAGACGATCCGCGTCTTGATGGCGCATTCACCATGTACTACATGTCGATCAACATTGGCTCGTTCTTTTCGATGCTCGCTACGCCGGTTCTGGCGGCGAAATTTGGCTGGAGCGTGGCTTTCGCTCTCTCCTTTGTCGGGATGCTGATCACCCTGGTGAACTTCCTGCTGTTCCGTAAGACGGTCAAAGACTACGGTTCAAAGCCTGACTTCGCTCCAATGCATATGGGCAAGCTGCTGATCACGCTGGTCGGGGTTGCAGTGCTGATTACTCTGGCATACTGGCTGTTACACAACCAGGGCATTGCCCGCATGGTTCTGGCCGTCATCGCTATCGGTATCGTGCTGGTGTTTGCTAAAGAAGCGCTGGCGCTGAAGGGCGTAGCCCGCCGTAAAATGATCCTCGCCTTCGTGCTGATGCTGGAAGCGGTGGTGTTCTTTGTGCTGTATATGCAGATGCCAACCTCGCTGAATTTCTTCGCTATCCGTAACGTGGAACACAGCATTCTGGGGATTGCCTTTGAGCCTCAGCAGTATCAGGCGCTGAATCCACTGTGGATTATGGTGTTCAGCCCGCTGCTGGCCGCGATCTACAACAAAATGGGCGACCGCCTGCCGATGCCACACAAGTTCGCGCTGGGTATGGTGCTGTGTTCCGCCGCCTTCCTCGTACTGCCGCTGGGCGTTTCCTTCGCTAACGAACACGGCATTGTGCCGGTCAGCTGGTTAATTCTCAGCTATGCGCTGCAAAGCGTGGGCGAGCTGATGATCTCCGGCCTCGGTCTGGCGATGGTGGCACAGCTGGTGCCCCAGCGCCTGATGGGCTTCATTATGGGTTCATGGTTCCTGACCACCGCCGGTGCGGCAATGATTGCCGGTAACGTTGCCAGCATGATGGCCATCCCGTCTGACATTACCAATCCTCTGGAATCACTGCATATCTATGGTGATGTGTTTATGAAGATTGGTATTGCTACCGGCATTATCGCCGTACTGATGCTGCTGACGGCACCGCGCCTGAATCGCATGGCGCAGGACGATAAGCCTGAAGCGGTGAAAGTGACCGCCTGATAGCCTGACGGTCCGGAGCCCTCGCTCCGGGCCGATTCCCCCCTCCCGCGACCTTCTTCTGCATAAAACCGCATAATCAATTGATCTGTCGCGCTGACATTTCGCCACTCGCGCAGTAAGATAATCTCCGAACGCCCCCCAAAAACCTCAGGAGAACGCAATGAAGCTGTTCTGTAAACCCGGCGCCTGCTCGCTATCCCCCCATATTGTGCTGCGCGAAACCGGCATCGATTTCACTCTTGTAACGGTCGACCTCCAGACTAAAAAGACCGAACAGGGCGAAGATTATCTGCAGATCAACCCCAAAGGACAGGTTCCTGCTCTGCTGTTAAATGATGGTTCGCTGCTGACAGAAGGTGTGGCTATTGTGCAGTATCTGGCCGACCTGAAGAGCGATCGCCAGCTGTTGGCTCCGTGCGGCAGCCTGAATCGCTACCACACGCTAGAGTGGCTGAACTATGTCGCCACCGAGCTGCATAAGGGATTTAGTCCGCTGTTCCGCCCCAATACCCCGGATGAATTCAAAGCGAGCACGCGCGAGCTGCTGGAGAAGAAATTCAGCTATGTGAACGGCGAGCTGAAAGATAAGCAGTGGCTGATGGGTCTGCGCTTTACCGTGGCGGATGCCTACCTGTTTACCGTCACCCGCTGGGCTCATGCGCTGAAATTAGATCTGAGCGGTCTGGATGCACTGAACAGCTGGTTCGACCGCGTAGCCGAACGCCCGGCGGTTGCAGCAGCGCTGAAGGCAGAAGGCCTGGTTTGATAAACGTTCGGTTCTAAAGAGCTGAACGATAGAAAACGGGCAGGCGCTGATGGCCTGCCCGACGAGTATTATTGCTGCGCTGAGCGGGGATCTACCTGCGATATTACAGTTTTACCGCTTCAAAATGCTGTACGGGTTCCGCGATAGCATTCTGCGCAGCAACCAGCTGTAGTTCGTATTCGCCCATCTGATGCGTTTTCAACATCACTTCATATACTGCCGCAGTGACGTGCTCCAGAGACTGCTGCAGTGAGAGTCCGTGTAACAGATCCACCAGCAGCAGGCCACTGCTCAGATCGCCCACGCCCACCGGCTGACGCACACCGAAGTCGATGAGCGGGCGGCTGATATGCCAGGCTTCGTCAGCGGTGATTAACAGCATTTCGAAGCGGTCGCTACGATATCCGGCGCGCGCCAGATGCTTCACCAGCACCACCTTCGGCCCTTTTGCAATCAGCTCGCGTGAAACCTGAACCGCTTCGTCCACGCTGGCCACACTGCGACCGCTTAGGATCTCCAGCTCAAGCAGGTTTGGCGCAATAATATCGCTGGCGGGCAGCGCGTAGAGTCGATGAAACTCTGCTACGCCGGGAGCAACAATGCAGCCCTTTTCCGGGTGACCCATTACCGGATCGCAGAAATACCAGGCGTTGGGGTTCGCGGCCTTGACCATGCGAACGATTTCCAGAATCTGTTCGCCCTGCTCGGCAGAGCCCAGATAGCCACTCAGTACCGCATCACAGGTTTTCAGACGATCGATATCGTTAATGCCACGGGCAATATCGGTAAGATGCGTTGCGGGCATTACCGTACCGGTCCAGTGACCGTATTGAGTGTGGTTAGAAAACTGAACGGTATTTAATGGCCAAACGTTTGCGCCCATGCGACGCATCGGGAACTCTGCCGCGCTGTTACCGGCGTGACCAAAAACCGTGTGGGACTGGATGGAGAGAATATTTTTCATCGTGCTGACCTGTACTTTCCTGCCAATAAAAAAGCCGGTTTACCCGGCTTTAGCAGCGAGGCTGACCCCGCGAGAGTTTTTATTTCCAGCAGATTAAGCTGTAATTCTTTTTGCCGCGGCGCAGCAGCGTGTAGCGACCGAAAAGACGATCGTCCTCGCCCGGAACATATTCCGCATTGGTTTGCAGCGCGCCGTTAATGCTGATGGATTTTGCGTCGATCAGCTTGCGGGCCTGGCCGCGTGACGGGGCCAGTTCAGCGTTAACCAGCGCCTGCTGCAGATCCTGACCGGCCTCCAGTTCAGCCGTTGGCATGCCGTCCTGCGCCAGCTGTGCCAGATCCTGTTCGTTCAGATCGCTCAGCGAGCCGGAGAACAGACTGTCGGTGATGCGTTTTGCCGCCGCCAGGCCATCAGCGCCGTGAACCAGCCCGGTAACCTGCTCCGCCAGCACATACTGCGCGCGCGGGGCTTTGCCGCTGTTTTTGTCTTCTTCTTCCAGCGCATTGATCTCTTCAATGCTCATAAAGGTGAAGAACTTGAGGAAGCGGTAAACGTCCGCATCGGCAGTGTTGATCCAGAACTGGTAGAACTTGTACGGGCTGGTTTTCTTCGGATCGAGCCACACCGCGCCGCCTTCGGTTTTGCCGAATTTGGTGCCGTCAGACTTGGTGATCAACGGAACAGTCAGGCCAAAGACCTGGTTCTGGTGCAGACGACGGGTCAGATCGATACCGGAGGTGATATTGCCCCACTGGTCGGAGCCGCCAATCTGCAGTACCACGTCGTGACGCTCGTTCAGCGCGGCAAAGTCATAGCCCTGCAGCAGGTTGTAGGAGAACTCGGTAAACGAGATACCCTGGTCGTCGCGGTTCAGGCGCTGCTTAACGGCTTCACGGTTAATCATCTGGTTAACGGAGAAGTGTTTGCCGATATCACGCAGGAAGGTCAGCACGTTCATGCCGCCGAACCAGTCGTAGTTATTGGCCGCTATCGCGCTGTTGTCGCCGCAGTCGAAGTCGAGGAACGGTGCGACCTGGTGACGGATTTTCTCTACCCACTCGTTAACGGTATCGGTGGTGTTCAGCTGACGCTCAGTTGCTTTAAAGCTCGGGTCGCCGATCAGACCGGTTGCTCCACCCACCAGCGCCACCGGTCGGTGACCGGCATCCTGAAAGCGCTTCAGGCAGAGTAACGGTACCAGATGCCCCAAGTGCAAGCTGTCTGCGGTGGGATCGAAGCCGCAATAAAGGGAGATTTGGCCCTGCGCCAGTTTTTCTCCTAACGCGTCCTCATCCGTTACCTGGGCTACCAGGCCCCGCTCTTGCAATTGTTTGATCAGGTTACTGCTGGCCATCTAAGACTCCATGTAAAAAAAGTCTGCACCTAAGCTGGTACACAGCTTTCCGCTCACACGCGGAGAAAAATAAGGGATATAGAATAATGGCCCACTCCGCTCGAATCCAGCGGTTAAGCCATTATTTCACGTTTCATTTCGCGCTTCAGGGAGCCAGGCGGTCAATCGTCCAGGAATTGTCGTCTTCGCGCTGATAGAAGAAGCGATCGTGCAGGCGGTAAGCGCCCCCCTGCCAGAACTCCATCGAGTCGATTTTGATGCGGAAACCGCCCCAGAAGCTGGGCAGTGGAATCTCACCCTGCTGGAATTTTTGCTTAAGTTCGAGGAATTTGCCTTCCAGCACGCCACGCGCTGAGATGCGGCTGGACTGTTTTGAAACCCAGGCACCCAGCTGGCTGTCGCGCGGACGGCTGTGGAAATACTTAATCACTTCAAGCGTGGAAAGGCGCTCAACGCTGCCCAGCACCATCACCTGGCGCTCAAGCATATGCCAGGGAAACAGCAGGCTGATCTTCGGGTTTTTCTCCAGCTGCTGCGCTTTGCGGCTGCCAAGGTTGGTGTAAAACACCATACCCTGCTGGTCGAAATGCTTTAACAACACAATTCGCTGGTAAGGCTGCCCGTGCTCGTCAACGGTGGCGACGCTCATCGCCGAGGGGTCGGGCAGCTGTGCTGCTACCGCCTGCTCGAACCAGTGTTCAAACAGTTTCAGCGGGTCTTCGGGAAGATCCTTGCGGCGCAGGCCGCCACGGGTATATTCGCGCCGCAGGTGGGCAATTTGTTGCAGGTGATCGCTGTCGCTCATCGCTCTGACTTCTGGTTGGGAAGGGATAAGGCATTGTGCGCCCCACCCTTCATTATTTCAATGGGTTAACCTGCGCTCTGTAACTGGCAATCGTTAATGATGATTTTGTCATTGCGCTCAATAAAGGCAGAATCACCTTTCGACCAGAACACATAGTTGCCGTCGCTGTAACGGGTGCCCGATGCCGCCACCTGCTGTTTCAACGTCAGTTGATTGCCGTCCAGAATCATGCTGACTTCACTTTTCGCGTTGTTGAGCTGAACGGTTAGCGGCAGCGTTCCGCAGGTGTAATGCAGCGTTTTCGGCTGTTCCTCAGCGGAATGTTGAAAGTAGCTGCAGCCAGAAAGCAGCAGCGCTGCCACAAAAATCCCCTGTTTCATCGCTATCTCCTGTGTTTTTACGTCAGTTCAGCCCAGCGTAAAACGCTATTTCCGCAGATGCAATCAGCGTAATGGACGATTTGCCGGGAATATTGCCCCTATCACACTGGCCTCGCGCGCACCGGTCACCGATGGCAAATTGCCCGGCAGCCCGCTCAGCGTACGCCACGCCAGCCAGGCAAACGCCAGCGCCTCCATGTCGTCGCCGCTGATCCCCGCTTTATCGGTGCTGGTGACCTCCGTACCCGGAATCAGCGCCACCAGCCGGGCAATCAGCTGCAGATTGCGAGCGCCGCCGCCGCACACCAGCAGCCGGTCACAGCCGCCGCTGAGTAATACCTGATCGGCGATAGTCTTGGCGGTCAGCTCGATGAGCGTGGCCTGAACATCCTGTGCGGCAAGTCCCGGGAACATCGCCAGATGACGTTCCAGCCAGCCGAGATTAAAGTATTCCCTGCCGGTGCTTTTCGGTGCGCTCAGTGCGAAATAGGGATCGCTGAGCATTTGCTGCAACAGCGGATAGATAATGCGACCGCCCGCTCCCCAGGCACCGTCGAGATCGTAGGGTTTACCCTTCTGCCGCCAGATCCAGGCATCAAGCAGCATATTGCCCGGTCCGGTGTCAAAGCCACGCGGTGCATGACCGGGCATCAGCAGGGAGAGATTAGCTATGCCGCCGATATTGAGTACCATTCTGCGCTCGCTGGGATGCATCAATACTGCATGGTGGAAAGCAGGAACCAGTGGTGCCCCCTGCCCGCCGAGCGCCATATCCCGACGGCGGAAATCGCCTACAACCGTAATACCGGTAGCGGCCGCGATTTGGTTGTTATCGCCAATCTGCAGGGTGTTTGGCGCGTCTCCGTGGGGTTCATGCCATACGGTTTGTCCGTGACACCCAATCGCGGTGATGTCTTCATGGCTCAATCCCTGGCGTTTGAGCAGCGTATTTATTGCCTCGGCAAACAGTCTGCCCAGCCGGGTGTCCAGCTGGCCCAGCTGAGAAAGTGTCAACGGTTGCCCCTGACAGATAGCCAGAATCTGCAGCTTGAGTTCGTGTGGAATGGGATGCGAATAGCTGGCCTGCTGCGCCACCATATGCTGGTCAATCGCAGCAATCACCACGTCCACACCGTCCAGACTGGTGCCCGACATCACACCGATATAGCGTCCCGATTTCATGCGTCTGCCTTAACCCCGTTAAAGGGCATGAGAATGATGCTGCCAGCCTGGCAAAATATGGTTAGCAATACCATGATTTAGTGAACATTTTTTTATTCTCGCTGTCATTAACTGCACCGCGAATACATTTCATGCGGTGATTGACACGGTGTTTAAGCATCGCAGGCTATATTTTCTTTTACTTTTTTCACATCCAATAGTGAGAAATGCACAGCTGGTAACATATAATGATGCCATTACGGCTGCCTGACTATGTGCAGCAACTGCAATATAAAGGAGTTCTTAATATGATGAAGCGTTTACTAGCCGTGACTCTTGTCGGGATGACGCTGGCGGGTTGTGCAAATAACGACACATTGTCAGGTGATGTGTATTCCGCGTCTGAGGCCAAACAGGTTCAGAGCGTCTCTTACGGCACCCTGGTTTCCGTGCGTCCTATCCAGATTCAGGGCGGCGAAGAAAACAACGTTATCGGTGCTATCGGCGGTGCAGTACTGGGTGGTTTCCTTGGGAATACCGTTGGCGGCGGTACCGGTCGCAGTCTTGCGACAGCAGCGGGTGCGATTGCCGGTGGTGTCGCAGGCCAGGGCGTTGAGTCAGCAATGAACAAAAGCCTGGGTGTTGAGCTGGAAATTCGTAAGGATGATGGCAATACCATCATGGTGGTACAGAAGCAGGCAGCCAGCCGCTTCTCGGTGGGTCAACGTGTAGCAATGGCCTCAAACGGCAGCCAGATTACCGTTTCACCTCGCTAACCCCACACACCAAAACTCTCGACATAACTGATACCGGCCATCGCAAATGGCCGGTATTTTTTTATCCTGCATGAAATGCAACGTCGTACCCCTGAGCCTTCCAGTGCGCCATTTGTTCCTGCTGTTCTTGCGTAAGCGC
The DNA here is from genome assembly GCF_025947915.1 of Erwinia sp. INIA01. Taxonomy (NCBI): domain Bacteria; kingdom Pseudomonadati; phylum Pseudomonadota; class Gammaproteobacteria; order Enterobacterales; family Erwiniaceae; genus Erwinia; species Erwinia sp. INIA01. Next base: position 55,111 of record NZ_JAPDNC010000020.1, on the reverse strand, counting down.
GTTTCCGGTCCAGAGGAAAATGTGCTGGCCTGGGAAAAGTTCCGGTCGCGGATCTTCCAGCGGTTCAGAGAGCACGTCAACGTGCCAGCTTCCCCGTGAAAGCCGCCACGCCTCAAGCCACAGCCGGGTTCGATCCCCGTTACCCCAACTCATTAACAGCGTATTTCTACCCGCTTTTTTTCGCGATGCAGCAAGACATGAACTGGCGTAATCAATCAGTGCACCATCAAACAGGCTGCTCATAGACTGCGCTGTTGAAACATCAAGAATCAGACGTTGGCGCACGGGGAAGATGATCTGGTCAATCACCGCGTCCACCGAATGCTTACGATCCAGCTCGGTGATAATCGCTCGCAGCTTAGCCGGTCTGGCCTGACGGAGTACCGCCATCATCTCTTCCTGGCGGGATTCCCAGCCATCCTGCAAATTCACGTCACTTTGTTCTAAAAGCGCTTTGACCTTACCAACGGAGACGCCGCTTTCAATCCAGCGTTTAATCTCCTCAATCCGCTGGATATCTTCCTCATCAAACTGACGATGTCCCCCTTCCGTACGCTTCGGTTTAAGCAACTCGTAACGACGCTGCCATGCCCGAAGGGTCACCGGGTTGATTCCACATCGCTCAGCGACGTCACCAATACTGTAAAAGGCCATTCACTTCCTCATAGCCAGCCAATACACCATGGTAAAAGTATACACGTTAAAGCTGTACAAAGTTCTGTCAATTATACAGAGATGTTGGATTTTTTAGGCTGAAAGTGTGTTAACTGTACGAGAATGTAACTGACGTAAGCCACAGTTAATAAAGGGGATAGGCACCAGCACTACATTTATCGGAAGAGATCACCGACAGTGCAGGTTTTTACCACCTGCACTGTACAGTTTCGGTTCAGCCACACCGGTATTACATCGCGCTCAACATTTCAGGCCAGCAGACGGCAGGGATCCCTTCGAAGGCAGGTGCGGCGAAAAGATGCCCCTGGAAATGCGACACGCCCGCAGATTCCAGCCACATCCACTCTTCGGGTTTTTCGACGCCAACGGCTGAAACCATAATTTCCAACGAAGCACAGCATTGAATGATCGCCCGGACAATAGCCTGCCGTGGCCCGCTTTTGTGTACATCACGGATCAGTTCTCGATTGATCTTGATCCTTTCTGGCTGAAACTGGGCCAGCAACGACAGTCCGGCAAAACCGCCGCCAAAGTGATCGATAGCGACGCGGATACCGGCGGCCTTAAGTTGTCTCACCGCACTGGTGAACTCTTCAAGGCGAGAGATCACCTCATTTTCAGTAAACTCAACGATGATTTGTTCCGGGACCAATCCGTTAACTTCAATCTCCTCCAGCAGGAAATTCACCGCTTCCGGGATTCTGACCAGCGTCATGGGGAGCAGATTGATGGAGAGCGTCCGGGCGCCCACATTGATCGCTCCGGCCAGGGCGAAGGCGGTCTTTTTACTCTTTAAGTCGGCCTTATAGACTTCATCCCCTTCCAGACCGCTGAAAAATGTCGCTGAACTCTCCCCCGAAGATGTGCGGATCAATGCTTCCAGCGATACGGTTTTCTGGGCAAGAGGATCGACAATCGGTTGAAAAGCAAAACTGCATTCGGTCGTGATTTCAGCGGGGAGAGATGCGGACTGCACGCTATTTCCATCAGAAACAAATGCCCATGAATCAGCAGGAGGGATCTCGAAGTAATTCTCTTTTTCGGTCGCTTCCACAAACGTGCGGAAGAACTGCAGCGCCCGGTCGTCATAAATTAACTGATATTTAGACGTCCCTCTGTTCAGAACGCTCTGTAACACCTCTTCCCTTTCATATTCCCGCAGATCAAAAAGCTCCATACCCGCTTTACCAAAACGACGGTGAGGTGCGAAATCGCAGAAGACCTCGACCACGTTGTAATGGCGCGAGTCTTCACAAATCCGGCGGTAAATATTAAAAACGCTCTCTTCCGGGCCTTCCAGCAACTGGAAGAAGTGAACACCGTTAAAAAGTAGTATGCCCGTCACATCTGCCTGACCGTTTTTTAAGTTAGCAGCGTTGACCATTTCTTTCAGGTCATGAGGTGGGAAATGCTCACAAATATGGCTGCGATAGATAAGGGTGGTAAGCATGCTACTTCCAGAGGATAAGTGTGTGAGTTGCTACCTTAGCAGAAGACCGTCATTGCGTCTTGTTAATACCAGAGAGTACTAGAGGAAACACAAAGTTTGAACGATAAACCCCAGCGACCAGCACAGAGTGAAGATACTAACCTGTACACCGCAATTAACATCAGCGCTGGTAAGTTTTAAATCAATTAAAACAATACATTAAATGATTAAAAACTGCATCAATAAAAATATGTACAAGTTTTTATGTACAGATTTTACGTATTGGTATAACTTTAAGGGGTGGTGGATAACTGAGAAAATTACAGGAGTGACATATGCAACAGAACGGTTACAGCCCGGCCCCAGCAAATGCCATTGCCCGCTATTTTGAAAAAGCAGCCCAATCCGAACAGCAGGTGACTCTGGGTGAAATCGTTGTTGAGATACTCAGCGACGGGCGCAGCCTGAACCGCAAAGCAATCTGCACGAAATTACTGCGCCGCCTTGAAACTGCTTCAGATGAATCAGAAGAGAGCCATTATCAGGAACTCATCTCGATGCTGTTTGAACGGTAAATGCGGCGTTTTACTCATTTAAGCCAGATTCAGCCAGGACACCAGGCCGAGGCATTAAAGAACAGGCCAGGCTGAAAGCTTTGTAATGAAATGACTTAATGCCGCTGAGTTTTTTTATTTTCGCGGCGATAAGAGATGTCGCTATGAACAGAATTGAACATGACAGACTGGCTGCCGAGATTATAGGAGAAGCGGCTTTTGCCCTTCTCCAGCGCAAAGGGCCTATCAATAAGCATTCTTTAATTAAACAACTCGAACAAATGGGCGCTGATGAGTCTGATGCCGAACGAGGCCAATATATTGCCTATCTGGTTACGCAATTGAGTGGTAACAGTGAGCACTTTCTGCATCGTGATGAATCAACGCTGAATACTGAACAACACAGGGACAATGTTTTTCCTCTGTTTGGCACTGCGACAGTTTCCGGCAGCGCTAAAAAACATTAACTGACAATGGCGAATTTTAACCTGAACGGTGTGAACGATGAATCAGATTGCAACTAAAAAACCACAGATTTTTCATGGCGTTTCAGGTACCAGCCTCTCTGAGTACTTTCGTACTTCAGGCGAGGCGCTGGCGGAAGAGTCAGCCCTGCTCGGGCAGGTTATCAGCAGCATTATTGCCACTGACGGGCATCTGACTAATAAGGCGATTATTGCGCGCCTGATTGAAATACTCGAATTAACGGACAATGTTGTCAGCGCTGATGTGGTACGCAAAACGCTGGAGATCGTTTTAGACCATACGGTTGATGATATCTGAGTCAGGCCGCTCGGCTTTTATGAGCATTGCAATCAATGCGATGCTCATCCCACTCACGACTCCACGATGCATCACCCCTGCGTAACGACTTCACGCAGCTTCGCTCCCTGCGGTATATAGCCGACATGTTTACTCAGCTTTACGCTGCAGTTCCACAATGTTCTTTTCCAGCCGGGCAATCAGCGTCACAAGTTTGTCAATCTCGGCCTGAGAGATCCCCACCAGAATGTCATCGCGCGTGGCATCAATCACATCTTCTACCTGAGTGATAATCGGTTCTGCCGCTTCCGTCAGACGGATTCGCTTGGCGCGTCGGTCGTTAGCGCAGGTACTGCGCACTATCAGCCCTTTCTCTTCCAACTGATCCAGAGTACGCACCAGTGAAGGCTGTTCGATGCCGATCGCCTTTGCCAGCTGTATCTGTGACTGCTCGGGAGGCAGCTGATGAATATTGTGCAGCGTCACCCAATGAGTCTGGGTTAGCTCCAGTGGTTTCAATCGTTGATCGATTAGTGCGCGCCAGATGCGCACCAGTCTTGCAAGGTCAGTTCCCAACGGGGTATCCAATTTCCACTCCTTATAATTAGCTTGCTAGCTATCAAGCCTCATTTTAGACTATTCTGCGAGTTTACAGGACAAAATACAAATCGCTCCTTAAAGCGCTTGTATCAGATTTTTAGTCGCCACAGGGCCGACGACGATAAGGATTTACAATGTGATGATGACTCTCTCACTGACAGCGGCCCCATTCACCGACCTGGTTCTTGGTGCTTCGCTCTATTTCCCCCCGCTTTTTAAGGCCGTTCTTTTGGGCTTTTTCCTCTGGTTGATACTTCATCCCCTACTCCGGGACTGGATGTATTCCGGGGAAGTTTGGCACCCAACGCTGCTTGACCTGTCGATTTTTATACTTTGCGTCAGCGCTTCGCTGTGGCTGTGGTTGATGATTTCTGGATGAAATGATGAAACTGAATTCGATTAAGTATTTTTCAACTCTGATTGTGTTCGCTGCGGCGCTGTGTGCTGCATGGTGGTTATGGAACTACTACATGCAGTCTCCCTGGACTCGTGACGGCAAAGTCCGCGCGGAGCTGGTTAACATTACCCCACAGGTTTCGGGGCGCATCATGCATCTGTATGTGAAAGATAATCAGTTCGTCAGTAAAGGCACCAAACTGTTTAGTCTTGACGACGATCCCTATCGCATCGCCGTGACAACGGCCGAATCGCAGCTGGCGAAAGCCCAGTCTGATTTAGTCAAAGCGCAGCATGAGGCCCGCCGTCGGCAGGATCTTCCACGCAACGTTATCTCGGCAGAAGATCTGGATGAGGCAAATCTCGCGGTGAAATCGATGGCCGCCAGCGAGAAAACGGCACAGTCACAGCTCGATCAGGCACGCTGGGAACTGTCGCAAACGAACGTTTATGCTCCCGTCGACGGATGGATAAATAACCTGGTGACCCGGGTAGGCGACTATGCCAGCAGCGGATCACCGCTGTTTGTGCTGGTTGACAGTCATTCGTTTTACGTTATGGGGTATTTCGAAGAGACCAAACTGCGCCATATCCGGCCTGGCGCTAAAGCCAGACTACGCCTGTTCAGCGACGATCGCGAACTCGGCGGCGAGGTAGAGAGCATCGGACGGGCAATCTACGACCAGAGCGTTGAGACCGACAGCGGACTGGTGCCCGATATCAAGCCTAACGTTCCCTGGGTCAGACTGGCACAGCGCGTGCCGGTTCGTATCAGGCTCACCGATCTTCCGGCAGATCTGCCGCTGGTCGCGGGTACCACGGTGACTATATCGTTACAGTACTGAGGTCGCGATGAATCTGAGCTGGCTTGAGTGGCAGCAACTGCCATGGGTTAAAGCAACGAGTGCGCAGTGGCGCTATGCGTTGCGCAACTCAATCGCTATGTGTCTTGCGCTGAGTATTGCTTACGGTCTGCAGCTCGATCAGCCCTACTGGGCAATGACCTCGGCTGCGGTCGTCAGCTTCCCTACGGTGGGCGGCGTGATCAGCAAAAGTCTGGGCCGTATTGTCGGCAGTATGATCGGAGCCTTTGCTGCGCTGCTGATTGCCGGTCATACCCTGAACGAGCCGTGGCTTTTTACCATCACGATTGCCGCCTGGCTGGCTTTTTGCACATGGGTGTCTAATCACTATCAAAACAACGTCGCCTACGCATTTTCACTGTCGGGGTACACTGCGGCGATTATCGCGTTCAGCTGTGTCAACGTCACCGATTCCAGCGAACTGTGGACCATTGCGCAGGCACGCGTATGTGAAGTGATATCCGGTATTCTCTGCGGTGGGCTGATGATGATGGTGCTGCCGAGCACCTCCGACGGCGAAACGTTGATTAACTCGCTTAAGCAAATGCACGCCAGGCTGCTTGAACATGCCACGCTGCTATTGCAGCGTGAAACCACGGACGGTATGCGTCACGCACACGAAAATGTTATCAGCCAGATCCTGACGATGAATCTGCTGCGTATTCAGGCCTTCTGGAGCCACTATCGTTTCCGACGCCAGAACAACGTGTTGAACTATGTGCTCCACCAGCAGTTACGCCTGACCAGCGTCATATCCAGTCTGCGTAGAATGCTGCTGAACTGGCAGGACCCGCCTGAAATTCTGTACAAGGCTACCCAACAACTGCTGGCTGAACTGGCGCTGAAAAACTGTGACAAGTACCGGCTGGCGCAGATCCTGCAAACGGCAGCGCCGCGAGATACATCATGCTACCAGCATCATGCCTACTGGAAGCATTTACGCTATTTTTGCTGGCTGTATCTGAACAATTCTCGCTGGATACGTCAGTTTGAACGTGCCGACAATGATACCCGGCTCTCTCCCCCCGAGGTCCCGGCTCTGGCTCGCCAGGCTGACGGCGCGGAGGCTGGCTGGAATGCAATTCGTACGTTCAGCGTTGTGTTTCTGGGGTGCGGCTACTGGATTGCCACACAATGGGATTCTGGCGCTGCCGGTATTACGCTGGCAGCCATTGGCTGTGTACTCTATTCATCAGCACCGTCTCCAACCGGCAGCACGCTGCTGATGCTTAAGACGCTGATTCTACTGTCCATTTTCAGTTTTGCGATGATGTTTGGGCTGATGGTTCAGATCACCGTACTCTGGCAGTTTCTGATCGTTCTGTTCCCCCTACTGATAACCATGCAGCTGCTTAAACTTCAGCAGAAAAAGCATGCGGCACTGTGGGGTATGCTGATTGTCTTTTTAGGCTCGTTCATCTCTGTGAGCAACCCTCCGGTTTATGACTATCAGAGCTTTATTAACGATAACCTCGCTAAGGTCTGTACCGTTACTTTGGTTTGGATCGCCTTCGGTATTCTGCGTCCCAGCTCCGATAAGCGGCGCAGCCGTCGTCATATTCGAACCCTGCGTCGGGAGTTTCTCGATCAGCTTAGCCGCCGACCGCGGCTGAGCGAGAACAGCTTTGAGTCACAGGTTTATCATCGTATCAATCAGCTAAATAACAGCCGGGATGAAAATGCGCGGCTCTGGCTGCTGCGCTGGGGAATGGTGCTATTGAACTGCGCGCAAATAGCCTGGCAGCTGCGCGAGTGGCAAACGCCCTTTCCGGCGCTGTCTTCGGTGCGGGATTCAGTGCTGCACGATCTGCAAAACATCATCAGCGAACGCGGCGTTCATCATGTTTCGCTCAATGATACGCTGGCAACGTTACAGCAGCGCATTGATATGCTGATAAGGAGCGGCAATGCGCAGGAAAGCGAACTGGCGGGGATCGTCTGGCGTCTTTACTGTTCTCTTTCGCAGCTACAGCCCCGAGAAACAAAGGCCTGAACGGTAGCGATCCGACGCCGATAGCACGTCGGATCATCATTTTCTTAAGGCACGTCGTAGCCCAGTGCGGCCTTCCGAATTCTGAACCACTGCTGGCGGCTTAAAGAGAGGCTGACGGCGGCGGCGGCACTGCGGACCCGCTCAATCTTACCGCTGCCGATAATCGGTAGCGGCCGTGAAGGCAGCGCCAGAATCCAGGCGTAGATGACCTGTTCGATGTTTTCAGCGGCGATTTCCTCGCGCACGCGCTCCAGCTCTTCGCGCAGGGCCTGATACTGTGGGTGAGTGACAATTTCCCCTCGCCCCAGACAGGACCACGCCATCGGCCTGATGCGTATCTGCTGGCACTGATCCAGCGTTCCGTCCAACAGCAGTTCCTGATGGATCGGTGAGATCTCCACCTGATTAGTGGCTAACGTAAACGGCAGGCGCGACTGTAATAATGAGAACTGTGCCGGTGTGAAATTGGATACGCCGAAATGTTTCACTTTGCCGCTCTGATGCAGTTGGATAAATGCTTCAGCAACCTCATCGGCATCCATCAGCGGATCGGGGCGGTGGATGAGCAGCAGATCGAGGTGGTCCGTGTGAAAATGGCGCAGGGAATTCTCCGCGCTCTGGCGGATATGCTGCGCATCGGTACGGTAGTGACCCAGTTTATGCTCCGGGTTGGCGGTGGTGGCAATACCGCACTTGGTGACCAGCTGCAAACGTCCGCGAAGGGACGGCTGAAGCCGCAGCGCCTCGCCAAATGCCGCCTCACACTGACAACCGCCATAAATGTCGGCATGATCGACGGTAGTGATGCCCAGTTCCACATGCTGTTCGATAAACCCGGTGAGCTGTTGGGGCGACATCTGCCACTCCATCAGACGCCAGTAGCCCATCACCATCGGCGAAAATTCAGGTCCCTGCGGGGCGATTTGCACGGCTTGCAGCATAACTCTCTCCATAACGTAATATGCGCCGCTGACGCGGCTCGACTTAAAACAGGGTGGGTTGATCCGGCTCGTCAGCAGTCGAGGCAGACTGTGTTCGCTGCTGCCGCAGATAACGCTGGCGGCAAAGACGCAAGACGTCGCGTTTTTGCGCATCGCTGAAGCTGTTCCAGTTGAACCGCTCTTCCCGGCTGCGCAGGCAGCCACGACAGTAGCCGCGTGCATCTGCCTGACAGATCCCGCGACAGGGACTGGGTACGGGGAAAAACTCTAACTGTTCTGCCACACCGCCTCCTGCTGGATCGTATTGCCTCTATTGAAGTTCGTCGGCAGTTACTGTGCAAGCCCGCTTAACGGAAATTTGGAAAAATATTCGCGCAGCGCCTGCAACGCCTGACGGCTTTTCTCCGGCAGCACTCTCTCCAGAGTCAGCGCGGTTAGTTTGAGTGAAGGTGCCCGCCATTCCGGCAACAGCACCATCAGCTGCCCGCTGTTGAGCTCTGCACGGATTTCGTTCAGCGGCTGCAGCGACAGACCCATTCCGGCCAGCGTGAACTCGCGGATCACCAGCATGCTGTCGCTCTGCACCTGACCTTCGCTAAGCCGCAGGGTTTGCATTTCTTCGCGCGGATGGTGCAGCTCAATCACCCGTTGATAAAGGTGCCCCTGAATCCAGCGGTGCCCTGCCAGCTGCAGCGGCGTTTCGGGCACGCCGTGGCGGGTCAGATAGGCCGGTGCAGCACAAATCACCATCGGCCATTCGACCAGCGGATGGGCAATAATACTGGCATCGCTCAGCTGTCGGCTAAAGCGCAGAGCAATATCGATGCGATGTTCAATCATATCCAACACGTTATCGGTGGCGATGATCCGCAGCCGCAGTCCGGGGTGTTGTAACAGCAGCGGTGACATCGCGCTGCACAGCGGCTGTCCGCCAATCCCCACGGTGGCACTGATGCGCAGTTCACCGGTGAGCGTATCGCGCATCTCGGCCAGACGCCTTTCGGCTTCCTGAGCGTGGTTCAGCATCGCCTCACAACCGGGATAAAAAGCCGCGCCGGCATCGGTCAGCGTCAGTTTGCGCGTGGATCGGTACAGCAACGGTACGCCCACGGCCTGCTCGAGCGCCCGCAGGTGCTGGCTCACGGCCGAGGCCGACATCCCCAGACGCCGGGCGGCAGCAGCCAGAGAGCCTTCGCTAACTACAATAGCAAACACCGCCATTCTGTTGAGTTTTTCCATTATTCGTAAGTTTTACTTCATTATAAAAGTCAAAATATGCCACTTATCAGCTTCACTGTTAAGCTGTAAAGTGCAATCCACACCCGTTAATAAGGAATGACTTCATGAAACTTACCATCATTGGCGCAACCGGATTTGTCGGCCCTGAAATCGTCAAAGAAGCCCTGTCGCGCGGACATCAGGTCATTGCCGTCTCTCGTTCTGCGGATAAACTGGCAGCGCAATCCGGCCTGACCGTTGCACAAGGTGACGTTCACGACGTGCAGTGGCTCAGCGGCGTCCTGAAAGACCAGGATGCGGTTATCAGCGCCTACAATCCTGGCTGGGCGGAAAGCGATCTGTATGAGAAGTTCACCCGTGGAAGCGGCCTTATCCTGCAGGCGGTAAAAGCCAGCGGCGTGAAGCGCCTGCTTGTAGTGGGCGGCGCAGGGAGCCTGGAAGTGGCACCCGGCGTTGAGCTGGTTGATACCGAAGTCTTTCCGGCCAACATCAAGCCCGGTGCGCTGGGCGCTCGTGACCTGCGTAACCGTCTCCAGGCAGAAGAGCAGGCGCTGGACTGGACCTATTTGTCACCCGCCGCGATGCTCGAACCGGGGCCACGTACCGGCACTTTCCGCCTCGGGACCACGTCACTGCTGATGAACGGTGAACATCCGGCTTCGATTAGCGTTGCCGACCTGGCCGTGGCTATTGTCGATGAAATTGAAAATCCGCAGCATATTCGTCAGCAGTTCACCGCCGCATACTGATCCCCCCGGCCTGCCTCAGGCAGGCCAGACGGTTCACATCGCATTTAAGGTTCATCTAAGGTTTCATCGTTATTCTGCACGCAGATAACACTGCGACTGGAATACCATGAAATCTTTTTTAAAGTTACGTTGTAACGATCTTACTTTTAATCTTTGTGCTGCGCTGCTGTTTACTTTTGCCCTTAACGGTGTATTTCTGCTGCGCGCGTGGCAGACCTTTCCTTATGTTGGCCTACAGGACTATTTTTTTTCGGCCTCTATTCCGCTGGTGCTGTTCTGCGCCTTTCTGTTGATCTTTAATCTGTTCGCCCTGCCATGGGTACGTAAGCCACTGTTAACCTTACTTATCCTGTTCAGCGCCGCCGCTAACTACTTTATGTACAGTTTCGGCACGGTGATTGACACCAATATGATCCAGAATGTGTTTGAAACCGACATTCAGGAAGCCACCTCGCTGTTCAGCACGCGTTATCTTATCTGGCTGACACTGCTCGGACTGCTGCCGGTCGCGGTAATGTGGCGGGTTAAGATTGAATCTTCACGCCCATGGTGGGCATCGATCATCTGGCGTTCGGTCAGTTCGCTAGCGGCTATCCTGCTGATTCTGATGATGGCGGCGCTCTTCTATAAAGACTACGCGTCGATGGTGCGCAACAATAAAGGCCTGGTGAAGATGATTACTCCGGCTAACGTTGCCAGCGGTATTGGTCACTACACGCACGATCGCTGGTTTGCCGGCAGTCAGCAGCTGGTAAAAATCGGTCTTGATGCCCGTAAAGGTCCGATCATTAGCGCAGAAAAGAAAAAGACGCTGGTGGTATTCGTGCTGGGTGAAACGGCCCGAGCGGAGAATTTCTCTCTGGGCGGTTATCCAAGGGAAACGAATCCTAAACTGAAAGGCGATAACGTTATCTATTATAAGAACGCCACTTCCTGTGGAACTGAAACGGCGATTTCCGTTCCGTGCATGTTCTCCAATATGCCTCGCACACAATATGATGCCGGGCTTGCTCGTCATCAGGAAGGGCTGTTGGATATCATGGCGCATGCCGGTGTTAACGTACTGTGGCGTGAAAACGACGGCGGCTGTAAAGGTGCCTGCGATCGCGTACCGCATACGGATATGACCAAATGGCAGGTTAATGAACTGTGCAAAAGCGACTTCTGCCTGGATGATGTGCTGCTGCACCGCCTGAACAACTATATCGACAGCATTAAGGATGATTCGATTATCGTGCTGCACCAGATGGGCAGCCACGGTCCGGCCTACTACCAGCGCTATCCTGCTGCAATGCGTCAGTTCACACCGACCTGCGACAGTAATCAGATCCAGGATTGCGATCGTCAGGCGCTGATCAACACCTATGACAACAGCATTTTGTATACTGATTCGATGCTCGACAGCACCATCACGCTGCTGAAAAGTTACAGCAGTAAATTTAACGTCGCGATGGTCTATCTCTCCGATCATGGTGAATCACTGGGCGAACGCGGGATGTATCTGCACGGCGCACCGTATCTGTTCGCACCTGAGCAGCAAACGCATATTCCGTTCCTGCTGTGGCTGTCACCGGATTATGAAAGCGCGTTTAGCATCAATTCATCCTGTCTGCAGCAACAGGCAGAAAGCCAGCCGGTGTCGCAGGATAATATCTTCCATACGCTGCTCGGCATGCTCAACATACAAACGAATGAGTATCAGCAAAATCTGGATATGCTCCAGGGCTGTCGTAAAAGCGCTTGAGGAAAATGCCAGGCGGATCGTGCCCCACCCATCAGCGCAGGTTGAAATCGACCATTCGGTCGGGTACTCTGCTGCGATGAATAAAACGACCCGATTTGATACGCGCGAACATATCCTCAATACCGGTGAGCAGCTCTGCGTGCAGAGCGGCTTTAACGGCACGGGGCTGATCGAGCTGCTAAAAAAAGCTGAAGTGCCAAAAGGGTCGTTTTACTACTATTTCCCCTCCAAAGAAGCGTTTGGAGTGGCAATGCTGGAGCGCTACTTCGCTCGATATGTGCAGAACCTGAGCGCGTTCCTTGCGGAACATCAGGGCGATGCGCGTCAGCGGGTGCTGGAATATTATCAGCAGTCGTGCAGCTGGTGGCAGGAACATCAGTTTGCTGGTTGCCTTTCCGTTAAGCTCTCCGCTGAGGTTTGCGACCTGTCGGAAGAGATGCGCAACGCGCTGGCGGCGGGTTCAGCGGCTTTGATTGGTGAACTGACCTCCGCGCTGGAAAAGGCGCAGCAGCAGGAAAAACTGTCACCTGCCGTCTCCGCCTCCTCCACGGCAGAAACGCTTTATATGCTGTGGCTTGGCGCAAGCCTGCAGTGCAAAATTCGCCGCGACAGTGCGCCTTTACAGATTGCCGTGCAGCAAATGACACGTATTCTTCAGGCGATTTAAAAAAAAACGCCCTTACTAGTCGACCGGTCTACCAGGAGTAAGTTATGGCTTTGAATAAACTGTTTACCCCATTAAAAACCGGCGCGATCACCGTGCCAAACCGCATTTTTATGGCCCCGTTAACCCGCCTGCGTAGCATTGAGCCAGGCGATATCCCCACGCCGCTGATGGGCGAGTATTACCGCCAGCGTGCGTCCTCTGGATTAATTATTACCGAAGCCACTCAAATTACTTTCCAGGCGAAAGGCTACGCCGGTGCGCCGGGGCTGCACAGTCCGGAACAGATTGCCGCATGGAAGGCGATTAACCAGGGTATCCACCAGGATGGCGGTCACAGCGCGGTTCAGCTGTGGCATACCGGGCGTATATCGCACAACAGCCTGCAACCTGAAGGCGCAGCACCCGTATCCGCCTCGGCGATTAATGCCGAAACCCGCACCTCGCTGCGCGATGCTGAAGGTAAACCGCTGCGTGAAGCAACATCTACCCCACGCGCGCTAAGCACTGCCGAGGTTGCCGGCATCGTTGCCGACTTCCGCCAGGCGGTGATTAACGCGCGCGAAGCGGATTTCGATCTGGTTGAGCTGCACTCCGCGCACGGCTACCTGATTCATCAGTTCCTCTCCCCGGCATCTAACCAGCGCGAGGACCAGTATGGCGGCAGTATTGAAAATCGCACCCGTTTCGCACTGGAAGTGGTTGATGCCGCCATCGACGGCTGGAGCGCCGATCGTATCGGTATCCGTATTTCACCACTCGGCCCGTTTAACGGCCTGGATAACGGCGAAGATCAGGAAGAAGCGGCGCTGTATTACATTGCCGAACTGGCAAAACGCAACCTGGCCTATCTGCATATTTCAGAACCGGACTGGGCCGGCGGCAAACCGTATACCGAAAGCTTCCGTCAGGCGATTCGCGCCGTGTATCCCGGCGTGATCGTCGGTGCGGGCGGTTACAGTGCTGAAAAAGCAGAAGACCTGATCGAACGCGGGCTGATTGATGCAGTTGCCTTTGGCCGCAGCTATATTTCTAACCCGGACCTGGTCGAGCGCCTGCAGGCTGGCGCGCCGTTCAACGAACCGCGTCCGGAAACGTTCTACGGCGGCGGCGCAGAAGGCTATACGGATTATCCTGTCTTAGGATAATTGCGCTAAGTTAAGCGGCACATTTGTGATATAATAGATTGTTTTAATAGCGATAATTGCTACGACACTCGCAGTCGTAACGATTATCGCTATACTGTTTTTCTAACGTCATCCGCCGATGACGCCAAAAAAAAGAGGATGTTATGCGTTTACTTCACACCATGCTGCGCGTTGGCGACCTGCAACGTTCTATCGATTTCTACACCAAAGTGCTGGGCATGCGTCTGCTGCGTACCAGTGAAAATACCGAATATAAGTACACCCTCGCCTTCGTTGGCTACACCGAAGAGAGCGAAGGTGCCGTTATCGAACTGACCTACAACTGGGGCGTGGACAGCTACGATCTCGGTAACGCCTATGGCCATATCGCGCTGGGCGTGGATGATGTTGCCGCAACCTGCGATCGCATTCGCAACGACGGCGGTAACGTCACCCGCGAAGCCGGCCCGGTTAAAGGCGGCACCACGATCATCGCCTTTGTTGAAGATCCGGATGGCTACAAGATTGAACTGATTGAGAATAAACACGCCGGTCACGGCCTGGGCAATTAAGTTCCTCTGAGGGCCTGCGGGCCCTCCTTCTCACCTGCCTGCTGCATCACGTAGCAAAGTTTGCCATAATACGCCCTGCCTTTTTGCGCCAATGAGAAGCTGATGTCTGAATTAAATGAACTGAATACTCTGAGCAGCCGCTTTCGCGGTTTCTATCCGGTAGTGATCGATGTGGAAACTGCGGGATTTGATGCCAAAACGAACGCACTGCTGGAAATCGCCGCCGTCACCTTAAAAATGAATGAAGATGGCTGGCTGGAGAAAGATGAAACCCTGCATTTTCACGTAGAGCCTTTTGTCGGTTCAGTTTTACAGCCGGAAGCGCTGGCCTTTAACGGCATCGATCCCAGCAACCCCCTGCGCGGTGCCGTCAGCGAATATGAAGCGCTGCACGCCATCTTTAAGCTGGTTCGTAAAGGGATTAAGGATACCGGCTGCAGCAGAGCGATTATGGTGGCGCACAACGCCACATTCGATCTGAACTTTATGAATGCGGCGGCGGAACGTGCCAGCCTGAAGCGCAATCCCTTCCATCCCTTTGTGACCTTTGATACCGCCGCGCTCAGTGGACTGGTTGTTGGGCAGACCGTACTGGCTAAAGCCTGCATCGCGGCCGGAATCACCTTTGACAGTAGCCAGGCGCACTCCGCGCTGTACGACACTACACAGACGGCAGATTTATTCTGTGAGCTGGTCAACCGCTGGAAGCGTCTGGGCGGCTGGCCACTGGCCGTGCCGGAAGCGGAGTCCTGAGCCGTATTAACTCTGCGGCGTGCATTAACCACCGCGCTGACAATATAAAGACGAAAAAAAACCCTGCTTAGCAGGGTTTTTTTATTGCCACCGGCTTATTCAGCAGCGGGGGCTGGGTACTTCTGCGCAGTCTCTTTGATCAGCTGCTGCAGTTCACCGCGCTGGAACATTTCGATAATGATATCGCAGCCACCGACCAGCTCGCCGTCAACCCACAGCTGTGGGAAGGTTGGCCAGTTAGCGTAACGCGGCAGTTCAGCACGAATATCCGGGTTCTGCAGGATATCAACGTAGGCAAAACGTTCGCCGCAGGCAGAAAGAGCCTGAACGGCCTGTGCGGAGAATCCGCAGCTTGGCAGCTTTGGAGAACCTTTCATATACAGCAGGATTGGGTTTTCTGCGATCTGGCGCTGAATTTTTTCAACAGTACTCATAAATGACTTCCTCAGTACGATACTTCGTGTTTAGTTATTGTAGCGATTCTGCTCCGCCGTTGAAAACGACATTTTATGCAGCCCTGATGAACAGAACGCAACAAAATGCAAAATTATGAAAACAAAATAACATTTTCCTATCATCGTTGCAGCGTTTCTCGATGTTGGATTACTTTTTTTTGTTGAGTTAAGCAGCTGATTGCGTTCAATAATTCACCATTTACTTAATCTGTCTTATTGAAACAAAAAACACCTTACCTTTTGTTAAGAAGTTAGATTAGAATTGCCCTAACCCCTGCAAATTGCAGAATTCTTTTTCGATTGCCATGCAGTCATTACACTGAGTTTAACTGTTAATGGGAACGTTGCGTTTAATCATCACGCTTAGCATGCTGGCCTTTGCCCAGCTGTTCTTTAATATGGCGCATGCATCGCCTCATGCTCCCGTTAACGCAAATCAGCATAAAGTTGACCACAACTCTGCGCGTGAGGATGAACGCCGCAAGCGTCGGCCGGTTAAAGCGGCTGCCACGAAAAAAGTCAAAGAACCCCTCATTAAAAAAACCAAAGAGCCTGCGCTTAAGAAAACCAAAGTTTCTGCTACCCAGAAGGCAAAGCTGAAAAAGAGCCAGGAAGCGACGGCCTCACGCGAAGTAAAAACCACCCACATCGGTAAGATGGAGAAAAAACGCTACGGCCGCGAGCGTCTCGCCTCTTTACAGACCAAAAAAGGCAAGAAAGGCCCGCTGCGTGCTATCGAGCGCGATGAGGCTGAATCCCCTGAATCACCGCTGAAGTTGAGCAAAGCGCACCGCGCGCGCTATCAGAAAGCGCGTGAAACGGCGATGAACAAACTGATGGGCCAGTTGGGTAAACCCTACCAGTGGGGAGGCGCATCACCGTCAACCGGTTTCGACTGTAGCGGACTGGTGTGGTATGCCTATAAGGACCTGGTGAAGTTTAAGATCCCGCGTACGGCAAATGAGATGTATCACCTGCGCGATGCTGCGCCGATCAAACGCGATAAACTGGAGAAAGGCGACCTGGTGTTCTTCCGCATCAACGGACGCGGTACCGCCGATCACGTTGGCGTATATCTTGGTGGTGGAAAATTCATTCAGTCACCGAGAACCGGCAAAGACATTCAGGTAAGCGCGCTGGGCGATGATTACTGGCAGGAGCACTATATTGGTGCCCGTCGAATGATGACGCCAAAAACAATTCGCTGATTGCGCAACGCGGTAAGCGATTGCTGAATTGCTAATCGGGAGGAGCCATGCTCCTCCCGATTTTTTTAGTGCAGAATAGCCGTAAAGCTAAATGCAATAATCATCAGTAGCGCACCCACCGTGGTCAGCAGTGAGAATTTCAGATCGGTACTCATCGTCTCTCCTTAATAACCCTGCAAAATGTATGCACAAAGATTTTCCCACAGTTCCCCGTAAAAATCTCGTTTTCTCTGCGCAGCCTTGTTAGAATTCCTCTTTTCCGTTGCGCAACAGTAGCGGATAACGGTTTTTGCCAGCTCTGCAGTCACTCTACGGACGATTTTTTCCCCTTTCCGACCCGTTGCGACAGCATCCAAACCACTTTGGTCTGGTGGGAAAAGGCTGCACCCAGGCAAACGTTTAACCAACCTGTTATCAAATAGTTACGATAACACCAGGAGCATAAGTTTAATGGCAACAATTAAGGATGTGGCAAAGCGAGCCGGGGTGTCTACAACCACGGTTTCCCACGTAATTAATAAAACGCGCTTTGTAGCCGAAGAGACCCGTGAAGCGGTGTGGGCAGCAATTAAGGAATTGCACTATTCCCCCAGCGCCGTGGCACGCAGTCTGAAGGTCAACCACACCAAAACCATCGGCCTGCTCGCCACCTCCAGCGAAGCGCCCTATTTTGCCGAAATTATTGAAGCCGTGGAAAACCGCTGCTTTGCCAAAGGCTATACCCTGATCCTTGGGAATGCACATAACGACCTGAACAAACAGCAGGCTTATCTGTCGATGATGGCGCAGAAGCGCGTCGACGGGCTGCTGGTGATGTGCTCTGAGTACCCGGATTCATTAATCTCGATGCTGGAAGACCACCGCAATATCCCGATGGTGGTCATGGACTGGGGTGAATCGCGCGGAGATTTCACCGATACCGTGCTGGATAACGCCTTTGAAGGCGGCTATCTGGCCGGGCGTTATCTGATTGAGCGTGGGCATCGTGATATCGGTGCCATCCCGGGACAGCTGGAGCGTAACACCGGCGGCGGTCGCCATGCGGGGTTCCTCAAGGCGCTGAACGAAGCCGGGATTACACTGCGTGAAGAGTGGCTGGTTCAGGGCGACTTTGAACCTGAATCCGGCTATCGGGCCATGCAGCAGATTCTGGGGCAGAAACAGCGCCCGACCGCCATCTTCTGCGGCGGCGACGTCATGGCGATGGGTGCAATTTGCGCCGCGGACGAGATGGGCCTGCGCGTTCCACAGGATATTTCAGTGATCGGCTATGATAACGTGCGCAACGCACGCTATTTCACACCGGCGCTGACCACGGTGCACCAGCCGAAAGAGCGGCTGGGAGAAACCGCGTTCGATATGCTGCTCGATCGCATCACCAGCAAGCGTGAAGAACCGCAGACCATTGAAGTTCATCCGTCACTGATTGAACGCCGCTCCGTGGCCGATGGTCCGTTCCGCGACTATCGCCGCTAATCCCTTGCTCGTTTACCGTTCGCTCAGGCGGACGGTTCACTCAGCCATTCAGCATTCAGCGTATCGCTGTCGCCAACATAATCCAGCAGCCAGCGCAGCGCCGGTGATGCACTCTGTTCCGACCAACTCAAGCAGCATGGGCTGATCGGGAACGGGTTTGCCAGCGTCAGTTCCGCAATTCCCCCTTCAGCAATCCAACCCTGGGCAAAGTGCCCCGGGATCATGCCGACGCACAGTCCGGCGCGCAGGCAGTCTAACGCGCTGTCCCAGTCCGGGACCACCAGCCGCCGCTGATTATCCAGCGTCCAGGTGTTACGCTTCGGCAACGCGCGCGAGGTGTCCTCCAGCGTCAGAGATGGCCATTCCCGCAGCAGATCGTCGCTAAGCGGTCCCGTCTGTTGCAATAAGGGATGATCCGCCTGCACGACACAGCGCCAGTTAAGGCTGCCCATATCGCGAAAGGCGAAGCGCCCGCCCACCGGCACCGCCTGCGTAGCCCCGATAGCCGCATCAACGCGGCCATCCGCCAGCGCATCCCATACGCCGTTAAACACTTCGGGGAAGATATGCAGTTCCATATCGGGGAAGTGACGGTAGAAATCGACGATAAGCTGACGGGTACGCTGCGGCCTGACGATGCGGTCAACGGCGATATTAATCTGACCGCGCCAGCCGTTAGCCACCTGCTGACAGCGGCGTCGTGTGGCAAGCATTTTTTTGATAACAAAACGCCCTTCTTCGCTGAACACCCGTCCCGCTTCTGTCAGTACCACATCGCGATGGCGGCGCTCAAACAGGCTGACGGCCAGCCACTGCTCCAGCTGGCGTACGGTATAGCTCACCGCAGAAGGCACGCGGTGAAGCTCAGCCGCTGCGGCGGTAAAACTGCCGGTTCTGGCAACGGCTTCAATCACTTCCAGAGAATGTTCTGACCACATCGCTTTGCCTGCAAATTTTTTCAACGGAACTGACGAATATTAGCGTTTCACAAGCGTAAGTGCATCCCTTTACACTCCCTGCGATAAAAAACTGCCCTGTACGAGTAAAATATGCCTTCAAAATTCTTTATCGTTTATCTGGCCATGCTGAGCATGCTGGGTTTCCTTGCTACCGATATGTACCTGCCCGCTTTTGGTGAGATGCAGCAGGATCTTGCCACCGGTTCTGGCGTTATCAGCGCCAGCCTGAGCATCTTCCTTGCCGGCTTTGCCTGCGCACAGCTGATTTGGGGATCACTGTCCGACCGCCTTGGCCGCAAGCCCGTGCTGCTGGTGGGGCTGGGAATGTTCGCCATCGGCTGTGCTGCCATGATGTGGGTGCATTCCGCCCCATGGCTGCTGTTTTTCCGTTTCATGCAGGCTGTGGGTGTGTGTGCCGCCGCCGTAAGCTGGCAGGCCCTGGTTGTCGATCGCTACAGCGCCGAGCAGGCAAAACGCGTATTCGCCACCATTATGCCGCTGGTTGCGCTTTCACCGGCGCTGGCACCGCTGATGGGGGCCTGGCTGCTGGAGCATTTTTCCTGGCGGGCAATCTTTGTTGCGCTGCTGTTGATTAGCGTGATCTTGCTGATCCCCACACTGCGCCTGTCCGGCCGTGCATCCGCAGAGAAAGCGGCAGCTAAGGGCCCGGCACCTGGTTTCCTGACGCTGTTGAAATCCCCGGTATACAGCGGTAACGTGCTGGTGTTTGCCGCCTGTTCCGCCAGCTTCTTTGCCTGGCTGACCGGCTCACCGTTTATCCTCGGTAATCTGGGCCTGTCTCCTGCCGATATCGGTCTGAGCTATGTGCCGCAGACTATTGCCTTTCTGATTGGTGGCTTTGGCTGTCGCGCACTGCTAAATCGTTTCTCCGGCGGGCAGCTGCTGCCGTGGATGCTGCTGTGCTTTAGCCTGGGGGTTATCGCGCTGTTTATCGCCGCGCAGCAGCAGGCGCCATCTTTGTACAGTCTGCTCACGCCGTTCTGCGTCATGTCGATGGCCAGTGGTGCAATTTATCCGGTGGTGGTGTCCAGCGCCCTGCTGCCGTTCCCACAGGCAACGGGGAAAGCCGCCGCATTGCAAAATATGCTGCAGCTTGGACTGTGCTTTATCGCCAGTCTTGCCGTTTCAACCTGGATTGAATCACCGCTAGAAACCACTGTGCGTGTCATGTTACTGACCATTTTACTGGCTACAATTGGCTATCTGATGCAGCGCAAAGCCGCGAGAAAAATGGCTCTGCAAGCGATGGAAAATGCAGGGTGATATGCTGTAAAATCACTTGGTTAGCAAGCTAACAATAATGCATTGAATATTGTCTGACGGGAGCATATACTCGTCAGGCACTATAAAATAACAAGTTACCAACATTTAAATCCGGAGATCGCTTTGGCGGTGTTCGGTGTTTTTTTACTGACAAGGCTGTCATACCGTTCTGTTATGTTACGTCTGTTTCAGCCTCTGCCGGTTATAATTCAGTCCTCTGTTAACGTCGGATATCAGACTGCGGCTCTGCCGTGAGTTTTCTCATAAATCTGTAGAAATTGACTATCCTTTTCTCAGGTTTCAATCACACAGGGTGATGGAGAAGCTAATGAGTTCATCGTGTATAGAAGAAGTGAGCCTGGAAGACAACCAGTGGTACCGAATTGTCCAGGAGATGTTGCGCAAGGCTGACATAGAAATAAACGGTTCCCGTCCATGGGATATCCGAATCAGTAATCCCAACTTTTTTAAACGCGTGCTGCAGGAAGGCTCGCTGGGGTTGGGTGAAAGTTATATGGACGGCTGGTGGCAGTGCGATCGGCTGGATACTTTTTTCCAGCGTGTGCTGCTGGCAAGACTCGATCAACAACTCCCCCACCATTTTAAAGACACGCTTCGTGTTGCCGCCGCTCGCCTGACCAACCTCCAGTCGCGAAAAAGGGCCTGGATTGTCGGTAAAGAGCACTATGATTTAGGTAACGATCTGTTTTCGCTGATGCTTGATCCGTATATGCAGTATTCCTGCGGTTACTGGAAAGAAGCAGAGACGCTGGAACAGGCGCAGGAAGCGAAGCTAAAAATGATCTGCGAGAAGCTTGAGCTGGCCCCCGGCATGTCGCTGCTGGATATTGGCTGCGGCTGGGGCGGACTGGCGGAATATGCCGCTCGTCATTACGGCGTCAGCGTGTTTGGGGTTACCATTTCTGCCGAACAGCAAAAAATGGCTCAGCAGCGTTGTGAAGGGTTGGATGTGACAATCCTTTTGCAGGATTATCGCGATCTGAACCAGCAGTTCGACCGCATTGTTTCAGTGGGTATGTTTGAGCACGTTGGGCCTAAAAATTACGCGACCTATTTCTCCGTGGTCGATCGTAATTTAAAACCTGATGGTATTTTCCTGCTGCATACCATCGGGGCAAATAAAACCGATGAGAATGTTGATCCCTGGATCAACAAATATATATTCCCCAATGGCTGTCTGCCGTCGGTAAGGCATATTGCCAATGCCAGCGAACCGCATTTTGTGATGGAGGACTGGCACAATATCGGCGCAGATTACGATCTGACGCTAATGGCCTGGTACCACCGTTTCCTCGCGGCGTGGCCGCAGATTGCGGATAACTATGGGGAACGGTTTAAGCGTATGTTTAGCTACTATCTTAACGCCTGTGCAGGAGCCTTCCGCGCACGTGATATTCAACTGTGGCAGGTTGTCTTCACTCATGGGGCTGATGGTGGACTGCGCGTGGCGCGGTGATATCGCTATAGCAGAAAAAGACAGCCAATAATGGGGAGCATTACAGGCTGTCTTTGCACTGTACGGCATTGAAATAATACGTAAGCCGCTATCATTATCAGATAGCGGCTTTTTTATCGTCAGAAAAACGAGGCCTCTGATGCTGCACGCAAAGAAGTATCCCCTGCGCAAATACGCTCTGGCTGGAACCAGACGCTGCTTATTTAAAAACGTAGCAACAGCGTGATGCGATCGCTGACGGACCGGCTGAATTTACTCAGCGGATTCTTCAGCCGCGGCTGCTGCCAGCAGTGCAGCTTCGCGCTGTGCCAGCACGCGCTCAACCGTTTCAACAATCGCCTGCGTGTGCGGATCGATCTCAATATTCACCCGATGACCCAGACGTTTCGCGCCCAGCGTGGTGCGCGCCAGCGTTTCAGGAATAAGGTGAACGCAGAAGCGGGTTTTGGTGACTTCACCTACCGTCAGGCTAATACCGTCAATGCCAACAAAGCCCTTATGCAAAATGTATTTCATCTGGCTGGCGTCCTGCACCTTAAACCAGATTTCCCGGTTATTTTCCGAAGTAATAATTTTGCTGATTTCTGCCGTGGTCATAATATGACCTGACATCAGATGACCGCCGATTTCATCGCTGAATTTGGCTGCGCGCTCAACGTTTACCGTATCCCCTTCTTTCAGATCGCCCAGGTTGGTAATACGCAGCGTTTCTTTAACCAGATCGAAACTTACGCGATCGCCGTTGACTTCCGTCACCGTCAGGCAGCAGCCGTTATGGGAAACCGATGCACCCAGTTCCAGTCCGGGCAGCAGAGCTTCCGGCATTTTTATGATATGGGTGCGAAAATTGGGTTTCTCTTCAATTGCCAGCACTTCAGCAGTGCCCTGCACAATTCCGGTAAACATAGCTATGCCTCTATTAATGTGTTGTCGCTGGCACTAGTTTGCCCTGGCAGCCACTTAAAGCCAACTTAACTGAGAACCGTTTGCGTGACATGAAGAGCTATTCTTACGGCAGCTTATTGGCTAATTCGTCTACGGACACTACACTAAGCGGCCTGCTATGCTGTGGCAATGAGCAAACGCCGTGTATTCCCCAGCTAAAACCCCTCCACAATTAAAATAAAGGTGTATTACGTGCAGAAGTACCTCACAGAGGCGCGTCAGTTATTAATGCTGGCAATTCCCGTGATCCTTGCGCAGGTTGCGCAAACGTCCATGGGTTTTGTCGATACAGTGATGGCCGGTGCCGTTAGCGCCACGGATATGGCCGCCGTTGCAGTGGGAACCTCAATCTGGTTGCCTACCATTCTTTTTGGCCACGGCCTGATTCTGGCCTTAACGCCGGTGGTGGCGCAGCTCAACGGCTCAGGCCGACGCGATCGCATTGCCTGGCAGGTTCGCCAGGGTTACTGGCTGGCGGGTTTCTCATCGCTCATTATTATGGTGGTGCTCTACAATGCGGGCTATCTGATTGGCGCGATGCATAATGTCGATCCGGAACTGTCAGCCAAGGCACTCGGCTATCTGCACGCTTTGCTATGGGGTGCGCCAGGATATTTGTTCTTCCAGGTCGCACGTAATCAGTGTGAAGGGCTGTCGAAAACCAAACCCGGCATGGTGATGGGTTTTATCGGTCTACTGGTTAATATTCCGGTTAACTACATTTTTATTTATGGACATTTCGGCATGCCGGCCCTCGGCGGCGTTGGCTGCGGCGTGGCGACGGCCTCGGTCTACTGGGTGATGTTTATTGCCATGAAGTTCTGGGTGAACCGTGCCGCCTTTATGCACGATATTCGTCTGGAAAGTTCATTTTCCCCACCTGACTGGAAAGTGCTGCGCCGCCTTGTTGGCCTTGGACTGCCGGTTGCGCTGGCTCTGTTCTTTGAAGTCACGCTGTTCGCCGTGGTAGCCCTGCTGGTTTCACCGATGGGGATCGTCAAGGTCGCCGGTCATCAGATTGCGCTGAACTTCAGTTCGCTGATGTTTGTTATCCCGCTGTCGCTGGGCGTAGCCACGACCATTCGCGTCGGTTTCCGCCTCGGCCAGGGTTCAACCGAGCAGGCACGCGTGGCGGCCTGGACCGCGCAGGGTGTGGGCGTTTGCATGGCCTGCCTGACCGCGCTGTTCACGGTCACTTTCCGCCACGAAATAGCCCTGTTGTATAACGACAATCCCGAGGTTGTGACTCTGGCAGCACAGTTGATGCTGCTGGCGGCAGTGTATCAGTTCTCGGATTCTATCCAGGTGATTGGCAGCGGTATTTTGCGCGGCTATAAAGATACCCGCGCCATCTTCTTTATCACCTTTATTGCCTACTGGGTGCTCGGCCTGCCCAGCGGCTACGTGCTGGCGATGACCGACTGGGTTGTGGCACCGATGGGCCCGGCGGGCTTCTGGAGCGGTTTTATTATTGGGCTAACCAGTTCGGCGATAATGATGATTTGGCGAATTATCCGCCTGCAGCGGCAGCCATCGGAACGTATTCTGGCGCGCGCAGCACACTAATTTTTCGGTAGATTTCACTGAAATATGATTAAAATTGCTGCGCTTCGCACAGATGCGCAGCAATCAGGTAGAAAAAAGCTTTTTTCTCCTTGCCAGGCGTACAGGCTGCCGTTAATATTCGTCCCCGCTGTCACCCAGATAGCAACAGTGCGTCCGTAGCTCAGTTGGTTAGAGCACCACCTTGACATGGTGGGGGTCGGTGGTTCGAGTCCACTCGGACGCACCAAATCTCTGAAGTAACAATTTGCGTCCGTAGCTCAGTTGGTTAGAGCACCACCTTGACATGGTGGGGGTCGGTGGTTCGAGTCCACTCGGACGCACC
>NZ_JAPDNC010000020.1:0-30258 GCF_025947915.1 Erwinia sp. INIA01 | reverse complement strand
AGAGATTTTCAGGAAAGCGTTCTTAGCTCAGTTGGTTAGAGCACCACCTTGACATGGTGGGGGTCGGAGGTTCGAGTCCTCTAGAACGCACCACTCTTAGTTCTCCCCTTTTTTTCAGATTCCGCTTCAGCAATTAATCTTGTTGCGCAACACGCCGCTCTGACGCACTTACTTAAACGTCTTAACGCTTTTTAATTGGTTTTCTAGCACTTAGCCTTTATAATGCAGCCGTTGTTTCACTTGAATGGTTTCAGCGCATGGTAAATACACAATTTATAAGCCGTACCTGTTGCGCAACAACGTGCTGCGCTCACGCCGAAACCATGTCTCAACTTCTTCTGCATACCTTTAATCTGTCACCTATCCTTACCCAGTATCGCAATCTGCCTCAGGCACCTAATTTCTCCTCCGCTGGCCACGTCAGCGGAACCCATTCTTATCATCCATCACAACTTACAGATAATCCGTCATGAAAAAGACTAAAATTGTTTGCACCATCGGTCCAAAAACTGAATCTGAAGAGATGCTGACCAACCTGCTCGAAGCGGGAATGAACGTTATGCGTCTGAACTTCTCACACGGTAACTACGAAGAGCACGGCAAGCGCATTGCAAACCTGCGTAGCGTGGTGAAAAACACCGGCCATCAGGCAGCTATCCTGCTGGATACTAAAGGCCCTGAAATCCGCACCATGAAACTGGAAGGCGGCAACGACGTTGCGCTGACCGCTGGCCAGACATTCACCTTTACTACTGACCAGAGCGTTATCGGCAACAATGAGCGCGTAGCGGTCACCTACACCGGCTTCGCGGCCGACCTGAAAGTGGGTAACACCATTCTGGTTGATGATGGCCTGATCGGTATGGAAGTCACCGAAGTCACCGAAACCACCGTGGTCTGCAAAGTGCGTAACAACGGCGAACTGGGCGAAAACAAAGGCGTTAACCTGCCGGGCGTTTCAATCCAACTGCCTGCACTGGCGGAAAAAGATAAGCTCGATTTGATCTTCGGCTGCGAGCAGGGCGTTGACTTCATCGCTGCATCCTTTATTCGTAAGCGTTCAGACGTGCTGGAAATTCGTGAGCATCTGAAAGCCCACGGCGGCGAAAATATCCAGATCATTTCGAAAATCGAGAACCAGGAAGGCCTGAACAACTTCGACGAGATCCTGGATGCGTCTGACGGCATCATGGTTGCTCGCGGCGACCTCGGCGTAGAGATCCCGGTTGAAGAAGTGATCTTCGCTCAGAAGATGATGATCAAGAAATGTAATCGCGCGCGTAAAGTGGTGATCACCGCCACCCAGATGCTGGATTCAATGATCAAGAACCCACGCCCTACCCGCGCAGAAGCCGGCGACGTGGCTAACGCCATCCTCGACGGGACTGATGCGGTCATGCTGTCTGGCGAGAGCGCCAAAGGTAAATATCCGCTGGAGTCCGTGACCATTATGGCCACGATCTGCGAACGTACTGACCGCGTGATGAAGAGCCGCATCGATCCTCGCAACGACGATCGCAAAATGCGCATTACTGAAGCGGTTTGCCGCGGTGCGGTTGAAACGGCTGAGAATCTGGAAGCCCCGGTTATCGTCGTAGCGACCGAAGGCGGTAAATCAGCGAAATCCATCCGCAAATACTTCCCTCACGCCACCATTCTGGCGCTGACCACCAATGAGCTGACCAGCCGTCAGCTGCTGCTGACCAAAGGCGTGATTACCAGCATGGTGCAGGAAATCGCCTCTACCGACGATTTCTACCGTCTGGGCAAAGAAGCGGCGCTGGCCAGCGGCTATGCGCAGAAAGGCGATGTTGTGGTGATGGTTTCCGGTGCACTGGTGCCAAGCGGTACGACCAATACCTCTTCGGTCCACGTTCTGTAATTTAAGATTACACTATCGACTAATAAGGCACCCTCAGGGGTGCTTTTTTTTCAACTTGCGTAACCTCATTTCACAAAATTTCCAATCGAAATTAACTATTCAACTGCACTAAAAACTAAGACCTGTCCGATTAAAATCGTCTGTTTTCGCTTAATTTTTTGCCTTAACACCCAAAGAAGATGCTTCTTTGAGCGAACGATCAAATTTAAGCACGTTCTCATCAAAAAATTATTCTCATTAGAAAATACTTTGTGTAATACTTGTAACGCTACATGGAGATTAACTTAATCTAGAGGGTATAAATAATGAATCGTACTAAACTGGTACTGGGCGCGGTAATCCTGGGTTCAACTCTGCTGGCTGGTTGCTCAAGCAACGCTAAAATCGACCAGCTGTCTTCTGACGTTCAGACTCTGAACGCTAAAGTTGACCAGCTGAGCAACGACGTGAACGCAGTTCGTTCTGACGTTCAGGCTGCTAAAGATGACGCAGCTCGTGCTAACCAGCGTCTGGACAACCAGGCTCACTCTTACCGTAAGTAAGAGTTCTGGTACTGAAAATGGCGCACATTGTGCGCCATTTTTTTTGCCTGCATATCAGCTTCGCCGACGGCGGATGTTGACCCCGCCGCCAAACGCACTGTAATCAATTCTGAGCGCTTTCTCCCCCAACCTGAGTTATCCCCGCTGGTTGTGATTTAAATCCTTCTGCTCCCTTCTGGTGAAGAAATTCGGGTACTGCCGAATCATCTTTCACAACTTCCCCTTCACTAACCAGAACGGGCATACCCGAACGGCGCGTTAATGCCGCCTTAATCACCGCATCATCACTGCTGGCGCTGTTAATGAATTTCTTCGCGGCCGGGCTCAGCGCAATCGGCATGGTTTGCGGATCGTCATTCTCGTTATGCGACAGCGGCTGGTGGACTTCGATCCAACGCTTGCGATCAGGCTCTACGGCATACTTCACCGGCTGGTTAATCACCTGAACGCGCGTTCCCTTCGGCACGCTGTTGAACAGCGCTTCAATATCGTCAGGGCGCAGGCGGATGCAGCCGGAGCTGACGCGCATACCGATACCAAAATCAGCATTCGTGCCGTGGATCAGGTAATGGCCCTTACCGTAGGCCAGACGCATCGCATACAGCCCCATCGGGTTATCAGGCCCGGCAGGTACGGTGACTGGCAGGATCTCGCCTTTGGCTGCGTAGCGCTTGCGGATGTTAGGGGTGGGGGTCCACGTTGGGTTGGGGATTTTCTGGCTGATGCTGGTGACCATCGCCGGGGTATTGGCACCCAGTTGACCGATGCCAATCGGGTAGACAATCACTTTGTTTTCATCTTTCGGATAGTAGTAGAGCCGCAGCTCCGCTACGTTGATCACGATACCTTCACGTTTCGTGTCCGGTAGCAGCATCTGGGTGGGGATCGTTAACTGCGTACCGGCTTTCGGCAGCCAGGGGTCGGTTCCCGGATTGGCCTCCAGCATACCCAGCAGGCCAATCATATACTCCTTCGCTACCGCTTCCAGCGGCCTTCCGTCATTGGGCACGATGTACGTGCTGTTTTCCCCAATCAAACGGCTGTCGTCGGGCGGGAGGGGATATTCTGTAGCACTGGCGTTGTACGCCCCGGTCAGCAGCGTGACCATAAATGCAAAACGGAACAAAGGTTTCATGCGTTTTTCTCGGTTATGAAGGGAGAACAACCCCACTGTATATCAGCGGGGCGCAGACCGAGTAGTTTAGCAACTCACGCGCCGGTGAGAATCAGCGCTTTCTGACGTATTGCACGAATCATGGCTTCCAGTCCCTGAGAACGGGATGGAGTAAGCTGCTGGGTCAGAGACAGTTCGGCAAACACAGGGCGAACATCGAAATCGATAATTTCCTGCGGCGACATCTTCTGGTAAACGGCAAAGACAATAGCAATCAGCCCTTTAACCAGTGCGGCATCGCTGTCGCCTTGCAGGCGGACCTGACCATTCTCATCAAGATCAACAATCACCCAAACCTGGCTCTGACAGCCCGGAACGATATTTTCCTGCTGGTGAAGATTTTCGGATGCGGCCTCAAGGCGCGATCCCAGTTCAATGATATACAGATACTTCTCTTCCTGATTTGCGCAACGGTTGAAGTTGCGCACCAGTTTTTCTTTATCTGGCAGAGTTGCCATTGCTTCCTCACTTAAATCGGCTTCTTAACGACATGACTCTATCGGGTAAACACGTAGAAAGGGCGAGGCATGCCTCGCCCTTTTAAGGCTCAAATCGCTCCTGCTCAGAGAGCGATCAGCCCCCCAGCAGACGGTGAATACGAATTAATCCCGCCGCCAGGCGATCGACTTCTTCTTCACTATTATACAGAACAAACGAGGCACGACACATCGCCGGAACGCCGTAGTGCTGCATTAGCGGCATCGCACAGTGATGGCCGGTGCGAATCGCAATACCGTACTGATCGAGGAAACTGCCCACGTCATAGGCATGATGTTTGCCCAGATTAAAGGCAATCACCCCGCTGCGCTCCTGAGGACCGTAGATAACCAGGTCCGGTACAGAGGCCAGTTTATCCATCGCGTAGTGCATCAGCTGTTGTTCACGCTGCTGGATTGCATCCAGCCCCAGATCGGTCACGTACTTGAGTGCCGCCCCCAGGCCGATAATCGCACCGGTATTCGGCGTTCCCGCCTCAAACCGGCCCGGCACGGCAGCATAGGTGGTGCCTTCGGTCAGGCTGACGGTGGCGATCATCGAACCGCCCCCTTCCCACGGCGGCATCTGGTCCAGCAGCGCCTTGCGGCCATACAGAATACCAATGCCGGTCGGTCCGTAGATCTTATGCCCGGAGAAGACATAAAAATCACAGCCGATATCCTGCACGTCTACCTGCCCGTGCATGATCGCCTGCGCACCGTCGATCAGCGTCACCAGCCCCGCCGCTTTCGCCTGCGCCACCAGCGCTTTCACCGGGTTAACGGTGCCCAGCACGTTGGAAACCTGGGTTACCGCCAGCAGTCGGGAACGTGAATCAATCAGCTCAGGGAGTTTAGCCAGATCCAGCTCGCCGTCAGCGTTGAGCGGGATAAAGCGCACTTCCGCTCCGGTACGCTGGGCCACCATCTGCCACGGAACGATATTGGCGTGGTGTTCCATCTCGGTAATGATGATGTTGTCGCCGGGCTGCAGTTGACTGCTGCCCCAGCTGTTGGCCACGAGGTTAATTGCCTCGGTGGTACCTTTGACAAACACAATCTCTTCCGTCGACGGCGCATTGAGGAAACGCGCAGCCTGAACACGCACATTTTCCATCTCAGTGGTGGCTTCCGCACTCAGCGTATGGATGCCACGGTGAACGGCAGCGTAACCGTGCTCATAGAACTGGCTCTCTGCATCAATCACCACCTGCGGCTTTTGTGCGCTGGCAGCGCTGTCGAGGTAGGCCAGCGGTTGCCCGTTAACCTCACGCGTCAGCAGCGGGAAATCCGCCCGTACCCGAGCCAGATCAAAACTCATTGCAAACCTCCGGGAAAGCGTTGAGCAATACGCTGCATCACCGCTTCTCTCAGCGTGTCATCGCCAATCGCCTCGGTCAGCTCGGCAGCAAACGCATAAATAATCATGCGCTGAGCAGCATCCTGCGAAATACCACGGGCACGCAGATAGAACATCTGCTCTTCATCGATACGGCCAATGGTCGCGCCGTGTCCGCACTTAACGTCGTCGGCGTAGATTTCCAACTGCGGCTTAGTATCCACCTCAGCGAGGCGACCCAGCAGCAGGTTATTGTTGGACATCTGACCGTCGGTCTTCAGGGCGTGCTTCGCCACTTTGATCATGCCGTTGAATACGGCACGAGCGCGATCGCGCACGATGGTTTTATGCAGCTGGCGACTCTGGCAGTAGCCTTTGTTGTGTTCCAGATAGGTACGGCTGTCGCACACATCTTTATCAATCGGCAGCATCAGCGTATTGATAACCAGATCGCTACCCTCGCCGTTCAACTGTCCGCTGGTATTATGACGGGTCAGGCCCGCCCCCAGCAGGAAGCTGTGGCTCTGAACGCGCACATCGCGGCCCAGCACCAAATCGTTGTGAGAGAAGTGGAAACTGCTCTGATCTTCGAAGGCGAAGTTGTAGTGGGTCAGCGCCGCACCGTTACCCACGTCGGCGGTAAAACGCGCGCCGGTAAAGTGCGTGGCATTATTCAGGGTGACATAGTGCTCAATGATCGTCGCTTCAGCCGCTTCATCCAGCTGCAGATGATGGCGATAGTGCGAAGTGTTCATCTCGCCTGCCGCGCTGCCGCTACTGATGTGCAACAGATACAGCGGACGCCCCGCAGCCTTACCCCGAGCCAGATGGATCAGCGTAGACTCTTCGGCCAGGCTTTCGGTCAGATGCAGGAACACCTCCGGCTGTATCGGTGCATTCAGCTCGCGGCGTTCGCCGGAACCGGTGACCTGGATGCTGAACAGGTCGTGTTCAGCATCGCTCAACGCGGCGGAAAAGCGGCCATCAACAAAGACCAGACGCACGGCGTCAATAGCCAGCGCCAGTGTATCAATGTTTTCTGCTGTCAGTTCAGCCTGCTGCGGCAGAACGAACTGATGATCGAACAACGCATCCAGCGGCGTATACTTCCAGTTTTCCTGCTTACGCGTAGGCAGACCTTCGCGCAGCAGCTGCTGCCAGTGCTGCTGGGCCTGCATTGAGCGATGCCCGGCGCGGGTTTCGAACAGGTGGTGCCACTGTTGCAGCGCGTTATCACTCTTCGTCGGTAAGCCAGCCATAGCCTTGCTCCTCCAGCTGTTTCACCAGCGAGAAATCTCCTGATTTAACGATTTTGCCCTGATAGAGCACGTGAACGAAATCAGGCTTGATGTAGTCAAGGATACGCTGATAGTGAGTTACGATGATGAAAGAACGTTTGCCGTCGCGCAGTGTATTCACGCCGTTCGCCACAATCTTCAATGCATCAATGTCCAGACCGGAGTCAGTTTCATCCAGGATGCACAGATCCGGCTCCAGCGCGGCCATCTGCAGGATGTCATTGCGTTTTTTCTCACCGCCGGAGAAACCCACGTTAACTGAACGAGTCAGCAGATCTTCAGGCATCTTAAGCAGATGGATTTTATCTTCGATAAAGTCCTGGAAATCAAAGCGGTCCAGCTCTTCCTGTTCGCGGTATTTACGCACCGCATTCACGGAAGTTTGCAGGAAGAACTGGTTGCTCACGCCCGGGATCTCAACCGGGTACTGGAAGGCCATGAAGATGCCTTCACCAGCACGTTCTTCCGGGTCCAGTTCCAGCAGGTCTTTACCTTTAAACTCGACGGAGCCACCGGTCACTTCGTAATCTTCGCGCCCTGCCAGCGTTGCAGACAGCGTACTTTTCCCTGAGCCATTCGGTCCCATAATGGCGTGAACTTCACCGGGTTTGATCTCAAGATTCAACCCACGCAGGATAGCTTTATCTTCAACGCTGACCTGTAAATCTTTAATGCTTAACATATGGTTTCCTTTGCAGTGCTTTCCGGCACTGTAAATACCCTTGGGTAAAGTTCTTGGCGCGGGCTTAGCCCACGCTGTGTTCCAGGCTGATTGCCAGCAGTTTTTGCGCTTCTACCGCAAACTCCAGCGGCAGCTCAGAGAAGACGTCTTTGCAGAAGCCGTTAACAATCATGGAAATCGCATCGTCTTCGCTAATGCCACGCTGCAGGCAGTAGAACAGCTGATCTTCACCAATACGTGACGTTGTCGCTTCGTGCTCCAGCTGGGCAGTATTGTTGCGCACTTCCACATACGGGAAAGTATGCGCGCCGCAGTCAGCACCAATCAGCATCGAGTCACACTGAGTGAAGTTACGCGCATTGGTCGCCGTCGGCATAATCTTCACCAGGCCGCGATAGGTGTTTTCACTCTTACCGGCTGAAATACCCTTCGAGATAATCGTCGACTTGGTATTTTTACCGATGTGGATCATCTTGGTGCCGGTGTCGGCCTGCTGACGTCCGCTGGTCAGCGCAACAGAGAAGAATTCACCGATGGAGTTGTCGCCGCGCAGGATCACGCTCGGGTACTTCCAGGTAATGGCTGAGCCCGTTTCAGACTGGGTCCAGGACATTTTGCTGTTTTCGCCTTCGCACAGTGCACGCTTGGTCACGAAGTTCAAAATGCCGCCTTCGCTGTCGCCGCCGGAGAACCAGTTCTGCACGGTGGAGTACTTCACTTCTGCGTCTTTGTGGATGATCACTTCGACCACCGCCGCATGCAGCTGATAGGTGTCGCGTACCGGGGCAGAACAGCCCTCAATGTAGCTCACGTAGCTGCCTTCATCGGCGATCAGGATCGTGCGCTCGAACTGCCCGGTTTTCGCCGCGTTGATGCGGAAATAGGTCGACAGTTCCATCGGGCAGCGTACGCCTTTCGGGATGTACACAAAGGTGCCGTCAGAGGCAACGGCGGAGTTCAGCGCGGCAAAGAAGTTGTCGTTGGCCGGCACCACAGTACCAAGATACTGTTTAACCAGCTCTGGGTGATCGTGAATCGCTTCACCGAATGAACAGAAGATGATGCCTTCTTTCGCCAGCTTGTCGCGGTAGGTGGTGGAAACCGAAACGGAGTCAAAGATGGCATCAACCGCCACTTCCTGGCCTTCACGTACCGGAACACCCAGCTGTTTGAAAGCCTCTTCCACTTCCTGCGTCAGGTAGTTCGGCGCTTCACTACCGGAGGTCTGGGTAGCACCCGGCTCTGAGGCACAGGCATCGTCACAGCTGCCGCAGGACGGCGCGGAGTAATAGCTGTAATCCTGATAATCCAGTTTTTTATAGTTGGCCTTCAGCCAGTGCGGCTCTTCCATTTCCAGCCAGGCCGCGAACGCTTTCAGGCGGAAATCCAGCATCCACTCAGGTTCATTACGCTTGGCCGAGATCGCACGCACCACATCTTCGTTGATGCCGTGGGCGAATTCTTCGGTTTCCAGTTGGGTAAAGAAGCCTTCTTTATATTTCTGATGGCTGCCTTCCCAAACCTGTACATCATCAGATGCGTCAGTATTACGAGACATAGAGTTTACTCAACGCCAAAGCTTTCACCACAGCCACAGGCGTGTTGAGCTTTAGGGTTATTAAATTTAAAAATCTGGTTCAGACCTTCACGGACGAAATCAACTTCCGTACCGTCAATGTAGGGCATTGCCTGAAGGGGCACGAACAGCGATGCACCGTTATGGCTAAACTCCAAATCATCCTTCGCCGTCTCCTTCACCAGGTCCATGGTGTAACCAAAACCGGCGCAGCCTGACGTCTTCACGCCCAGCTTCAAACCTTTGATTTCAGGATCGCCAGCGGCAAGGCTGCTGATTTGTTTGGCGGCGCTGTCGGTGAGCGTCAATCCTTTCCAGATAAAGTCATCTGGAGAAAAAGATGCTGGATTTGCTGATTGCATAAATTACCTCGCGATACGTTAGCCCTTCGGGCTAGTGCCTCTATGTTAGTGATAACCTGTATCACTTCAACCTCTTGTTTTGCAGGGATATTACCCTTTGGGTGTTTTTCTAATCTTATTGAGTAAGTTTAGCCCCTGCGAAACAGATAGTGACGTGCTCTTCAGGTCAAAACCGCAAAAGATAAATTGTTGAAAACAAAATGTTTCTAAGTTGTAACCTCAAGCCACTTCTTAATAATAATCATTCACCTAAATCCCTCATCGCGCTTATCGGTAATACCAATTTTTTTGAAAGGCGGCATTTATCGATAAAAAATCCCACCGGGTGATTGAATATTAACGCAGTTATAATATGATAATGATTATCATTAGCGCGACTGGGACCAGCAATGAATCTGTCGATGAGTGCGTGGCTGCAACACAAGATTGATGAATATAAGTTTTCCGTACGTGATATCACCGTCGATTTCTATATGGCACAGGCAAAGCTGAACCGCCCGGAATGCACCATTGAACAGTTACGCAAGTTCAATGATACCTGTCTCGATATGGCTGAGCTTTGCCAGCTGAACGGTGACGATCAGAGCTATCTGCACGCAATGGGCAAACTTCATCAACGACTGGTTGTTGAGCTGAGCAATACATCCCGCGAACGACTGTTCCGCATGCAGGCCTGGCAGCTGGCGCGCCATTCCCTCAGTCGCCTGTGTCATCAGCTGGCACTCAACGGTGAATGGGATAAAGCAACGGTACTGCAAAGCGATTTTGTGAAACACGCTTCGTGGATTATGTAGTCCCGTTACCAGTATACCGCGTGGCAGAGCAGCTAAAAACCCCGGATAATTTGGGGTTATTAGCTTATCACCGCCGTTGTTAAGCGCGAGCTACAGCATAATCGACTGTCCGGCCCGTAAATCTCGATCTGCCATACCTGATGCGTGCGCCCTATATGGGTGGCGCGACAAACGCCGCGCACCTCCCCTTCCCGCGCGGACCGCACGTGATTGGCATTAATTTCCAGACCGACCACCTGCTGATCTCCCTGAGTACAGAGATACCCTGCCATCGACCCCAGCGTTTCGGCCAGTGTCACTGAGGCGCCGCCGTGCAGCAGCCCGAACGGCTGCCGGGTACGATTATCGACCGGCATTATCGCTTCAACACTGTCGTCATTCAGTGCAGTGAAACGGATGCCGAGGTGCTCTACCATGGTGCCTTTGCTGTGCAGGTTCAGCTGTTCAAGCGTTACCTCACGTTTCCAGATAGCCATCAGACAATCTCCAGTAAAGCCTGCAGCGGATGGCGCATACCGCTTCCTTCAAGGCGTTTCACCTGGCTGCGGCAGGAATAACCGCTAGCCAGACAGCGCTGACGGGGCAGCTTTTGTAGCGCCTTCTGCCAGGACAGTTCAAAGATACCCAGTGAGTTTTCCAGGTTTTTAGTTTCATGGCCGTAGGTGCCCGCCATGCCGCAGCAGCCCACGCTGATACTTTCCAGTTTTGCACCGAAGCGCGAGAAGATCGTTTCCCACTGCTTGATCGAACCCGGCAGCGCGGTCACTTCGGTACAGTGGCCGAACAGATACCAGGCTTCCCCGCTGACCGGCTGAATATCCCGATCCACCAGTGCATTCTGCAACCACTCATGCACCAGCTGCACGTTGAAGTCACCGCGTTTATCCCCCAGTACCTGGCGGTATTCATCGCGGTAGCAGAGTACCAGCGCCGGGTCGACACCGACCATCGGCAGGTCCAATTGGGCCACGCGATTAAGGAAATCGGATGTTTTCTGCGCCGTACGGGCAAACTGCTGCAGGAAGCCTTTCACGTGCTGCGCTTTACCATTGGGTGAGAACGGCAGCACCACCGGCGTAAAACCAAGCCGGTCAATCAACTGCACAAAATCACCAATCAGCTGCGCTTCGTAATAGCTGGTGAACGGGTCCTGCACCACCAGCACGTGCTGCGCACGCTGTTCGGCGCTCATCTGCTCAAGCTGTTCCAGGGTCGTCGTCGCGCTGCGGTGCTTCGATAGCTGCTGTTTCAGTGTCGGCGAGGAGAGCAGCGGCAGATCCACCATACCTAACTGGCGTTTACTTAGCGCGCCAACCCAGCGCTGGCGAAGGAAGAAGTTAAAGGTTTTCGGCGCGATGGCCATCAGCGGCGCGTAGCTTTCAACCGTAGCCACCAGGTAGTCACTGACCGGGCGCAGGTAACGGGTGTGGTAAAGCTGCAGGAAGCGCGAACGGAAGCCCGGCACATCGATTTTAATCGGGCACTGGGTGGAACAGGCTTTACAGGCCAGACATCCAGACATCGCCTCCTTCACCTCATGTGAAAAATCATATTCGCCTCGCCGCGCATGCCAGCTATTGCGGGTCCGCTGGATCATCCCGCGCAGGCTGATGCCTTTCGACGGCAGCTGCTTCTCCAGCACCAGAGGATCGACACCCTGTTCGGCCAGCAGACGCAGCCATTCACGGGTCAGCGTGGCGCGCCCTTTCGGTGAATGCATGCGGTTGCTGGTGATTTTCATCGATGGGCACATCGGGCTGTTCACATCAAAGTTAAAGCACAGCCCGTTACCGTTACACTCCATCGCACCGCGCCAGTCGCTGCGCACAGAAATGGGGATTTGTCTGTCCCAGGTACCGCGCTTAACCGCATCAACTTTCAACATAGGATCGTCAACACCGATCGGCGCGCAGATTTTTCCGGGATTTAACCGGTTAGCCGGGTCAAAGGCTGCCTTGATTCGCCGCAGCTCGCTATACAGCTCTTCGCCAAAGAACGCCGGACTGTATTCCGCACGGAAGCCCTTACCGTGCTCTCCCCACAGCAGGCCGCCATACCGGGCGGTCAGTGTGACTACCTCATCGGAGACCTTTTTCATCAGGATCTCCTGTTGCGGATCGCACATATCCAGCGCGGGACGCACGTGCAGAACCCCGGCGTCAACGTGGCCGAACATCCCGTAGCTCAGATTATGGCTGTCGAGCAGCGCCCGAAACTCAACGATATAGTCCGCCAGGTTTTCCGGCGGTACTGCCGTATCCTCAACAAAAGGCAGCGGTTTGGCCCGGCCTTTAGCATTACCCAGCAGGCCCACCGCTTTTTTACGCATGCCGTAGATACGCTCAATGCCGCCGACGTCGTTACAGAGCTGATAACCAATCACGCCGCCCTGGCCTTCCGCCATCAGCGTTTCCAGCCGTTCACAGAGTGAATCGACCTGGCCGTCAATCAGCGCTTTATCATTCCCGGCAAACTCGACCATATTCAGGCCGAGCATCTCTTTATCCGGCACGTCGGAAATCAGTTCACTGACCGAGTGCCAGACAATATCTTCCTTCGCCAGATTAAGCACTTTAGAGTCAACGGTTTCGACCGACAGCGCTTTGGCTTCCACCATAAACGGCGCATTACGCAACGCGGAATCAAACGAGTCATATTTGATATTGACCAGCCGCCGCACTTTAGGGATCGGCGTGATATCCAACCGCGCCTCGGTGATAAACGCCAGTGTACCTTCGGCACCACACAGCAGGCGAGTCAGGTCAAATTGCTGGAGATCGTCGCTCAGCACATGGCGAAGATCGTAGCCGGTAAGAAAGCGGTTAAGTTTGGGAAACTTATCCAGAATCAGCTGGCGCTGCTGACGGCAGCGGTCCAGCACAACACGATAGATATTCCCCTCAGCACCCTGCTGCTGCGCCAGCTGCTCCGCCAGTTCGACAGGCATTTCTCGGGTATCCAGAATATCACCGCCGAGCAGAACCGCACGCAGGCCAAGGACGTGATCGGAGGTTTTACCATAGACCAGCGACCCCTGCCCGGAGGCATCCGTATTAATCATCCCGCCAAGAGTGGCGCGGTTACTGGTGGACAATTCAGGAGAGAAGAAATAGCCGTAGGGCTTGAGGTAGGCGTTGAGCTGATCTTTAATCACGCCCGCTTCAACTTTTACCCAGCCTTCTTCGGTATTAATTTCGAGGATGCGCTTCATATGGCGCGACATATCTACCACAATCCCGCGGTTCAGAGACTGACCGTTGGTGCCGGTGCCGCCGCCACGCGGTGCAAAAACCAGCGACTCAAAGCGTTCTTCACCGGCAAGGCGGGCGATCAACGCAACATCAGCGGTAGAGCGGGGAAAGACAACTGCGTCGGGTAGCAGCTGGTAAATACTGTTATCGGTCGACATTATCAGGCGATCGGCATAGCTGGTAGCCGTATCACCGGTAAAACCTTCCTGCTTCAGTGTATCCAAAAACGTCAGCACCAGTTGAACAAGGCCCGGTGCCTGGGAAATCTGTGGGATCATTATCGGGTGACCAAAATGTTGTATGGATCATTCTGCGTGTCGTAAATGACGCAGCTATCCGTTTTATCACATTTTTTTATGACCTGCCGTTATTTCAAAAAACGAAACAAAAGAATAACCTGTTGTGTATGTCACAAAATCGTTTCATACATCATGATTAAACCAGCTGCCTTAGCGTAACTGTCGCGCTGGCGCGGATTTTCAGAAATAAAATGATTGAAGACAGAATGACAAATTATTCGCGCTCCCCACTCGGTCGCCGCGAATAGAGAATTTACTGACCCGAGGTTATGGTTCACACATGAAGAATGTTTATAAAGGTTGGGACTTGCCGCAGATTGTGTTTACGCTGCTGTTTATCAGCATTGCGATCATCGCCTGCTTCTGGGTAATTCAGCCTTTTATCCTGAGCTTTGCCTGGGCCAGCATGGTGGTCATCGCCACCTGGCCACTGATGATTAAGATCCAACGGCTGCTTTGGGGACGCCGCTCCCTGGCGGTTATCGCGATGACGTTGCTGCTGCTGCTGGTGTTTATTATTCCGATTTCACTGCTGGTCAACAGCCTGCTGGATTCCAGCGCACCGGTTATCGCCATGATCAGTTCCGGACGCCTGGAAATGCCAAAGCTTGAGTGGCTGAACGATGTGCCGATGATCGGGGACAATCTCTATTCTGGTTATCACACCCTGATTGCCGGTGGCGGTACCGCCCTGATGGCAAAAATCCAACCCTATATCGGCCGGACAACCGGCTTCTTTGTGGCTCAGGCGGGATATTTTGGCCGCTTTATGCTGCATCTTGGCCTGATGCTGTTGTTCAGTATGCTGCTGTACTGGCGCGGCGAGCAGGTTGGCCGCGGGATACGTCATTTTGCCTTCCGCCTTGCCGCCCGCCGTGGCGATGCTGCCGTACTGCTTGCCGGTCAGGCAATACGCGCCGTTGCGCTGGGTGTGGTGGTGACCGCACTGGTGCAGGGCGTGCTTGGTGGTATTGGACTGGCGATTTCCGGCATTCCCTACGCCACACTGCTGACCGTACTCATGATCTTCTCCTGTCTGGTACAGCTGGGACCGTTGACGGTGCTTATCCCGGCGATTATCTGGCTGTACTGGAGCGGCGACACGTCATGGGCAACCGTACTGGTGATTTGGAGCTGCGTGGTCGGCACACTGGATAACGTGCTGCGCCCGATGTTAATCCGCATGGGTGCCGACCTGCCGCTGCTGCTGATCCTCTCAGGCGTGATCGGAGGCCTGGTGGCTTTCGGCATGATTGGGCTATTTATTGGCCCGGTGGTGTTAGCGGTTTCCTATCGGCTTCTCTCCGTTTGGGTCCACGAGGTTCCGGTTCCCAGTGACGATCCAACGATGGTAGTCGAAGAACTGGTCGAGTTCGAAAACGATAATCCGCGGCATCTCTAATCGTATACCTCAGCTCTCAGCTCTCAGCTCTCAGCTCTCAGCTCTCAGCTCTCAGCTCTCAGCTCTCAGCTCTCAGCTCTCAGCTCTCAGAATGATAAACGCGGCCAGTATCGCTGGTCGCAATCATTAGCAATAAAAAAGTATCCTCATGCCCCCACCTCCATTTTATTAGCAAATCTTGACTGTATTACCTGGAAACAGCATGTAAACAGCCCAACCCAGCACTTTTGTTAACCTTTTCTTCTGAATAAATGACAATAATCGGCTATCCGCTCGTGGATGCATTATTGATTTTAAACTAATAAGATGATTCTTAATGACGCCAGAATGCGCGTTGCTTACTATTGAATCCATGTTTGAAATCAAGCTACTGATTTTTAAACGCCCTTTCCCCTGAGTGAAGTACAAAATTGCTGTGTGTAGTCTTTGCCCATCCTCTGCGATGGGCTTTTTTTTGGCTGCGTGTTGACGGAGTGAGTCTCGCTATTTAGCGATTGATGTTTTCAAATCCGCCCTGCGGAGGTCCTGGCTGCAATTATGTGGCCGCTGGTTGTGATTGTGGGGGATGTTGTGGGGACTACTGCGGCATCGGGTTCTACGCTGCCTGGCCGTGCCTTTGATTGCCCGGGTCCTCGC
The DNA here is from genome assembly GCF_025947915.1 of Erwinia sp. INIA01. Taxonomy (NCBI): domain Bacteria; kingdom Pseudomonadati; phylum Pseudomonadota; class Gammaproteobacteria; order Enterobacterales; family Erwiniaceae; genus Erwinia; species Erwinia sp. INIA01. The sequence goes on along the minus strand of NZ_JAPDNC010000020.1, from coordinate 14,545 downwards.
GCCACGCAAAGCGTGGTTCCTTCACTTCGCTCGTCAGCCTGCCGGATCGGTGCAGACGGACCGGCCCTGGCACCTGGCACCAGGCACCAGGCAGCAAAACAAAAAAACCGCCATCGAAAACGAGAGCGGTTTTTATAAGTGCCTCAGATAATCACCGAAGGCTGAAAACACACCACGGCGTATCCAAAAAAGGGAGCATCACACCCCCTTTATTAAAGACATTACTTCTTAAGTTCAGCCAGCGACAGCCAGGTCTGCACCACAGTATCCGGGTTCAGGGACAGACTGTCGATCCCCTCTTCCATCAGCCAGGCCGCAAAATCCTCATGGTCCGACGGACCCTGACCGCAGATACCAACGTATTTACCCTTCTTCTTCGCCGCGCGAATCGCCATAGAAAGCAGCGCCTTCACCGCGTCATTACGCTCGTCAAACAGCTCGGACACCACGCCCGAATCGCGGTCAAGGCCAAGCGCCAGCTGGGTCATATCGTTGGAACCTATAGAGAAGCCGTCAAAGTATTCCAGGAACTGCTCAGCCAGCAGCGCGTTGGACGGGATCTCACACATCATGATGATCTTCAGCCCGTTTTCGCCGCGCTTCAGTCCCTGACGTTCCAGCTCTTCAACCACCGCCTTCGCCTGAGCCACGGTACGCACGAACGGCACCATGATCTCCACGTTAGTCAGTCCCATCTCGTTGCGAACGCGCTTAACGGCCGCGCACTCTAACGCGAAGCAGTCGCGGAAGTTGTCGGCAACATAGCGACCGGCACCGCGGAAGCCCAGCATCGGGTTCTCTTCCTCAGGTTCGTAGCGCTCGCCGCCAACCAGGTTGGCATATTCGTTAGTCTTAAAGTCAGACAGACGAACGATCACGCGTTTAGGCGAGAACGCCGCACCCAGCGTTGCAATCGCTTCGGTCAGACGGGCGATGTAGAACTCCACCGGGTCATCAAACCCTTTCATCATCCCGCGGATCTGCTGCTGCAGTTCCGGCGTCTGCTGATCGAACTCCAGCAGCGCTCTTGGGTGAACGCCAATCATACGGTTGATAATAAATTCCAGACGCGCCAGACCTACGCCTTCATTCGGCAGGCAGGCAAAGTCGAACGCACGATCCGGGTTGCCGACGTTCATCATCACCTTCAGCGGCAGCGACGGCATTTCGTCAACCTGTGAGCTTTTCACCTCGAAGTCGAGCAGATCGTTATACACATAGCCGGTATCACCTTCCGCACAGGACACGGTCACTTTCTGGCCGTCTTTCAGATGGTCGGTCGCATCACCGCAGCCCACTACCGCCGGAATACCCAGCTCACGGGCAATAATTGCCGCATGGCAGGTACGACCGCCGCGATTGGTCACAATCGCCGACGCTTTCTTCATGATCGGTTCCCAGTCCGGGTCGGTCATATCCGTTACCAGCACGTCGCCTTTCTCAATGCGGCCCATCTCGCTGATATCGTGAATCACCTTCACTTCACCGGCACCGATACGATGGCCGATTGCGCGGCCCTCAACCAGAACTTTGCCTTTGCCCTGCAGGTTGTAGCGCTCCATCACCTGGCCGTTAGAACGCACGGTTTCCGGGCGCGCCTGCACGATAAACAGCTTGCCGGTGTGACCGTCTTTCGCCCATTCGATGTCCATCGGGCGCTGGTAGTGTTTCTCAATCAGCACCGCCTGCACCGCCAGCGCTTCAACTTCTTTGTCGGTCAGACTGAAGCGGTCGCGCTCGGCTTCCGGAACGTCTTCGATCGCTACCTGCTTGCCGTGTTCCTGCGAATCGGCGTAGACCATACGGATCTTTTTCGATCCCATATTGCGGCGCACAATCGCCGGGCGGCCCGCGGCCAGCGTCGGTTTGTGCACGTAGAATTCATCAGGGTTAACCGCACCCTGCACCACCATTTCACCCAGGCCCAGCGCCGCGGTGATAAAGACCACCTGATCGAAGCCCGATTCGGTATCAATGGTGAACATCACGCCCGATGACGCCAGATCAGAACGCACCATGCGCTGAACACCGGCAGAGAGCGCCACGCCACGGTGGTCATAGCCCTGATGCACGCGGTAAGAGATCGCGCGGTCGTTAAACAGTGAGGCGAAGACGTGCTTCACCGCCACCAGCACCGCGTCATAACCCTGCACGTTCAGGAAGGTTTCCTGCTGCCCGGCAAACGACGCATCCGGCATGTCTTCAGCGGTCGCCGAAGAGCGCACGGCAAACGACGCTTCAGCATCGTCAGAAGACAGCTGGTCGTAGGCCTGATGAATAGCCTGTTCCAGCTCCGGCTGGAAAGGCGTGTCAATAATCCACTGACGGATCTGCTTACCCGCTTTCGCCAGCTGATCAATATCATCAATATCGGTCTTATCCAGCAGTTCATAGATACGCTGGTTAACGCCGCTTTGATCAAGGAACTGGTTGAAAGCATCAGAGGTTGTCGCAAAGCCGTTCGGCACGGACACACCCAGTGATGACAGGTTAGTAATCATTTCACCCAGAGAAGCATTTTTGCCTCCCACCCGATCGACATCGTGCATGCCAAGTTCGTTATACCAGAGCACGAGCGGCAATTGGCCTTTATTGGACATTGAAGCAATCCTTGTAAGATTTAATTAGGAATAAGGGATACAGCATTGCTTAGTGAGACTGTCACAACATCGAAGGGTTGAGAAAGTGTTGAATCGTTCAAGCAACTCGGCGGCGGCGTTTTTAAGACAACTCTGCGCAGGATAATGACTGAAAGAAATCAAATTAAAAAACAAATGCGTTAATTTTCATAAAGTTAAAAAATCACTCCTAAATCGCACAAATTTGTTTGCGCAACAAAAACAGGATTCCATTTAAGAATGATTTTATAAAAAAGGGGGTATTAATTGAATAGTAAATAGAAACGTCATTTCAATTTTGCAGAATGAAATGATAATGCAAAGTTTATAAGAATAAAAATTTCAAATCATCTTTTATTTGGATTTTTCATTTTGTTTTGTCGATGAAATCACAGTTTGCTTTCCGTATCGGAAATAATTTAGTCTGCCCGCATAGCTCATTCTGGAGATAAAATGGACGTGAATGCCGAACGCAGTGTTTTCTATATTTCAGATGGTACGGCAATAACCGCCGAGGTGCTGGGTCATGCCGTACTTTCCCAGTTCCCGGTGGAAACCAACAGCGTGACGCTGCCCTTCGTGGAGAACGTGCAGCGGGCACAGGCGGTGAAAGCGCAAATCAACACCATTTATCAGCACAGCGGTATTCGCCCGCTGGTGTTTATCTCTATCGTTACGCCGGAAATACGCGAGATCATTTTACAAAGTGACGGATTCTGCCAGGACATCGTTCAGTCGCTGGTGGCACCGCTCCAGCAGGAGCTGGGCGTTGCGCCTGCGCCGGTCGCTAACCGAACCCACGGACTGACCGCCAGCAACCTGGGCAAATACGACGCCCGCATTGCCGCCATTGACTACACACTGGCCCACGATGACGGTATTTCTCTGCGCGGGCTGGAGGAAGCGCAGGTGATACTCCTGGGTGTATCGCGCTGCGGTAAAACCCCTACCAGCCTCTATCTGGCGATGCAGTTTGGCATCAAAGCGGCGAACTACCCGTTTATCGCCGACGATATGGATAACCTGAAGCTGCCGCCTGCGCTGAAGCCGTTCCAGAACAAGCTGTTTGGCCTGACCATCGACCCGGAACGTCTGGCGGCGATTCGCCAGGAGCGTGCGGTGAATACGCGTTATGCCTCAATGCGCCAGTGCCGACTGGAGGTAGGTGAAGTTGAAGCGCTGTTCCGCACCAATCAGATCCGCTATCTCAACAGTACCAACTATTCGGTAGAAGAAATCGCTACCAAGATCCTCGATATCATGGGACTGGCGCGACGCATGTACTGACGCCCGGCAAACAGGCGGGCCTGTGGTTTTTTTATGGCATTTATCCTTCGGCGATGGTTGAAATCATCGCCGTTTGCTTTAAGGTGATCGCCATTACTTCCCGGTATTCCTGCCGTTGCGAAGACAAAAATTTAGAGAAGACCATGAATAAAACAGATGAACTGCGGACCGCGCGCATCGACAGCCTGATAACGCCTGCCGAACTGCTTGCCAGACAGCCCATTACCGCCGCCATAGCTGAAAATGTGATGACCTCGCGCCAGCGTATTGCCCGTATTCTTTCGGGCGAGGATAAGCGTCTGCTGGTGGTCATCGGTCCCTGCTCGCTGCACGATCCCGCTGCAGCACTGGAGTACGCCTCACGCCTCAACGAACTGCGCGATAAGTATCAGTCCCGGCTGGAAATCGTGATGCGGGCCTATTTTGAAAAGCCGCGCACGGTGGTGGGCTGGAAAGGACTGATTTCAGACCCGGATCTGGACGGCAGTTTCCGCGTTAACCACGGGCTGGAAGTGGCGCGCAAGCTGTTGCTGGATATCAATGCACTGGGCATGCCCACCGCGACTGAATTTCTCGATATGGTGATCGGGCAGTTTATTGCCGATCTGATTAGCTGGGGCGCTATCGGCGCGCGCACCACTGAAAGTCAGATTCATCGTGAAATGGCCTCTGCGCTCTCCTGCCCGGTCGGCTTCAAAAACGGCACCGACGGCAACATCCGTATCGCCGTGGATGCTATCCGTGCGGCCCGCTTCAGTCACATGTTCCTCTCTCCTGACAAACAGGGGCAGATGACGATCTACCAGACCAGCGGAAATCCTTCCGGCCATATCATTATGCGCGGCGGCAAGCAGCCTAACTACCATGCACAGGACATTGCTGAAGCCGCCGCGGCACTTACCGAACATCGCCTGCCGACGCAGATGGTGATCGACTTCAGTCACGGTAACTGCCTGAAACAGCACCGTCGACAGAAAGACGTTGCAGCCTCCATCGCCGGGCAGATCCGCAACGGCTCAACGGCGATTGCCGGGGTGATGATTGAAAGTTTCCTGCAGGAAGGCGCGCAAAAAGTTCTGCCGGATACGCCGCTGACCTGGGGCCAGTCCATCACCGATCCCTGCCTCGGGTGGGATGACAGCGCCGCCGTTCTGGCGCAGCTGGCTGACGCTATCGACAGTCGTTTTTAATCTTCTGGCTGGCCATTTTATGGCCAGTCTTTCAACTTCTATGCTCTCCCTCGTCAATAAGCTGAATTTCTGCTTGATTACCGCCACCTTTCCCTGATAATGATTATCATTCTGATAATGAATATCCTTTTTCTATCAACGGCTATTCTGTGTGATCGCTCCCGAGTATGCGATCGGCAGCCATGAATTTACGAGCCATCAGTGGTAATGATTGTCACTGACGATTGTCAGTGGATGAACTTTGTGAGGAGCAGCAATGACAGCGCAATACCAACGTTACACCGAATTAAAAGAAGAGCATCCGAAAAAATATGCCCGCGATCTTGCTGCGCTGATGGGGATCAGCGAAGCCGAGTTGACCGCTGCACGCGTTGGCCATCAGGCTGCTCCACTGCGCCCTGCAATGCGCGAACTGCTGCACGCGCTGGAAAAAGTGGGTGAAACTAAATGTATTACCCGCAACGAATATGCAGTTCATGAACAGCTGGGTACGTTTAACAATATCCATATCAATGAACATGCCGGGATCGTATTGAATCCGCGCGCCCTGGATCTGCGCGTGTTTGTGAATCAGTGGGCCAGCGTGTTCCATCTGCAGGAAATGACCGGCCACGGCGAACGCCAGAGCATTCAGTTCTTCGATCGCCAGGGCGATGCGGTGCTGAAAGTCTACGCGACCGATAAAACCGATATGGATGCCTGGCAGGCCGTGCTAGAAGAATTCAAAGCCGAACCGGCCGCTGAATTCAGCGTAGCCGCCGCAGAACCTGCCAGCTTTGCTGACAGCGTGGATGCCGCAGTGCTGGAAAGCGAGTGGCGCGCAATGACCGACGTGCACCAGTTCTTCCGTCTGCTGAAGCGCCATAACGTCTCCCGCCAGCAGGCTTTCCGCGCCGTTGCCGACGATCTGGCGACCCGCGTCAGCAATACGTCACTGGCGACGCTGCTGGAAACCGTTAAGCGCGACGGTAACGAAATCATGATTTTCGTCAGCAACCGCGCCTGCACCCAGATTTTCACCGGCGTGATTGAGAAACTGATGCCGATGCACAACTGGCTGAATATCTTTAACCCGGCGTTCACTCTGCACCTGCAGGAGCTGAAAATTGCCGAAACCTGGATCACCCGTAAACCGACCGCCGACGGCATTGTTACCAGCCTTGAGCTTTTCGCCGCTGACGGCACGCAGATCGCCCAGCTTTACGGTCAGCGTAGCGAAGGTCAACCGGAACAGAGCCAGTGGCGCGAACAGTTAGCAACCCTCAGCAGCGAGGAAGTTTCAGCATGAAATCATGGTTAGCCGCGCTTTGCGTTTTACCGCTGTCGTTTTCAACCCTGGCCGCTGAGCGCATCGTCAGCATCGGTGGTGATGTAACGCAGATTATCTATGCCCTTGACGGACAAAAAGATCTCGTCGCACGTGACACCACCAGTCTGCACCCGGAAGAAGTGAAGAAACTGCCCGACGTTGGCTATATGCGTATGCTGAACCCTGAAGGCATTCTCGCGCTGAAACCGACGCTGGTGCTGACAACCGAGCTGGCTAAACCGGCGCTTGCGCTGGAACAGGTGGCGAAAAACGGCGTGAAAGTGGTCGATGTCACCGGTAAGACCGACGTCTCTGCGATCAATCAGAAAATTGAAACTGTTGCCGTCGCCCTGCATCGCGAGCAGGAAGGCAAAGCGCTTCAGGCGAAGATCTCCAGCGAGCTGGCCAGCATTCCTAAAACTCAGCTGCCGGTGAAGGTGCTGTTTATCCTCGCCCACCAGGGGATGGGCACTATGGCTGCGGGCAGCGGCACGTCTGCCGACAGCGCTATCCAGGCGGCAGGTCTGCAAAACGCCATGGCTTCGGTAAACCGTTATCAGGCACTGTCGCAGGAAGGCGTGGTTGCCAGTGCGCCACAGCTGATTGTGATCACCACCGATGGCCTGAAAACCGTCGGCGGTGAAGCAAACCTGTGGAAACTGCCGGGTCTGGCATTGACTCCGGCGGCGAAAAACAAGCAGCTGCTGGTGGTTGATGATATGGCGCTGCTGGGCTTCGGTATTGATACCCCTGCGGCCATTCTGAAGCTGCGCCAGACTGCGGAAACCATTAAGTGATGTCAGCACGCGCCTTACGCTGGCTGGGCATTTTACTGCTGCTGCTGCTGACGCTCGCCGTCAGCGCAGCCAATATCGGGGCGATGAAGCTGTCGCTGCCGATGCTGTGGCATGCCGGAACGGACAGCAGCCTGTGGCAAATCTGGTTTACTATTCGCCTGCCCCGCGTACTGCTGGCGGTCATCGTCGGCGGTGCACTGGCGCTCTCCGGCTGTGTTATGCAGGGTCTGTTCCGTAACCCGCTGGCCGATCCTGGCCTGCTGGGGATCAGCAGCGGTGCGGCGCTGGCGGTGGCGTTCTCTATCGTCATGTCTGTTTCGCTGCCGGGAATTTTCGCGCTGTATGTACCGCTGTTCGCGGCGTTTATCGGCAGTATTGCGGTAACAGTGCTGATTTTCCTGCTCAGCCGCCAGGGTTTTAGCGGACTGAGCCGCCTGCTGCTGGTGGGGATTGCGATCAACGCCCTCTGTGCAGCGGCCGTGGGCGTGCTGTCGTGGGTCAGTACCGACCAGCAGCTGCGCCAGCTATCGCTGTGGGGCATGGGCAGTCTGGGTTCCGCGCAGTGGCCAACCGTACTGGTTTGCGCCTCTGTGGTGTTACCGGCGATGGTGCTGGTTCAGCGCCTTGCCGGGCGCCTGAACTTGCTTCAGCTGGGTGAAGAAGAAGCGCACTATCTCGGCGTCGACGTGCCGCGCACTCAGCGCTATCTGCTGGTGCTCAGCGCGCTCCTGGTGGCCGCTGCGGTATCGGTCAGCGGTATTATCGGCTTTATCGGCCTGGTCGTGCCGCATCTGATGCGCTTCTGGCTCGGCGGCGATCATCGCTGGCTACTGCCCTCTTCGCTGCTCAGCGGTGCCATCCTGCTGCTGATTTCGGATACGCTGGCTCGCACGCTGGTGGCTCCTGCGGAAATGCCCGTTGGTTTACTCACCAGCCTGATAGGGGGTCCGTGGTTCCTGTGGCTGATCCTGCGCCGCCGTGGAGGTATGAATGGATGAGTCATTAACGGCCAGCGGGCTGGGCTATAACCCTGGCCAGCGCTGGTTGCTTGAAGATATCTCCCTCAGTCTGCGTCCCGGTGAGCTGGTATCGCTGATTGGGCCAAACGGGGCCGGTAAATCGACACTGCTGCGTCTGCTGACCGGTTTCTACACGCCACATCGCGGGCAGTGCACGCTTAACGGCAAGCCGCTGGCGGCCTGGTCACCGGCAAAATTATCGCAGCAGCGGGCGGTAATGCGTCAGCAAAGCAATATGAGCTTCCCGCTCAGCGTAACTGATGTGGTGGCGATGGGCCGCGCGCCCTGGCCCGGACAACCGCAAAAGGCGATCGTTCAGGAAGTGATGGCGCTGACCGGCTGTGTGAATCTGGCAAATCGCGACTTCCTGCAGCTTTCCGGCGGCGAACAGCAGCGGGTGCAGCTGGCCCGCGCGCTGGCGCAGCTGTGGCAGCAGGACGGACCGCGCGGCTGGCTGTTCCTTGATGAACCAACCTCGGCGCTGGATCTCTATCACCAGCAGCACCTGCTGCGCCTGCTGTCGCAGCTGACCCAACAGCATCCGCTCAGCGTCTGCTGTGTACTGCACGATCTGAATCTTGCGTCGCTGTGGTCGGACCGTGTGATACTGCTGGCGCAGGGGAAACTGGTAGCCGAAGGCTCGCCGGCCGACGTGCTGGATGAAGAGACGCTGACGCGCTGGTATCACGCTGACGTGATGGTGCACCCGCATCAGATCGAAGGGGTGCCACAGGTGGCTCTGCGCCGCTAGCTGGAGCAGCTGACCTCGATTTTCTTACCCCAGTCCGGCGGTCGACGTGCCAGATCGCCGAACTCTTCGATGTCTTCAAACGGATATGACAGCGCCTGGTGAAGTCTTGCCAGTGCGCTGATGTCGTCCTGTTCCGCTTTCTCAATGACCTGCTGTGCCAGATAGTTACGCAGCACTACCGCCGGATTAGCCTGTTTCATAGCCTTCTGACGATCCTCATCGCTACGCTCTTCCTGCAAGACCCGCTGACGCCAGACGTTATACCAGCCGTCAAACGCATCGCGATCGATAAACTCATCGCGCAGCGGTGAACGGGACTGCTGCTGCTCGCTGTCGCTAAGTAACCGGAAGGTACGGGTGTAATCACTTCCCTCACGCGTCATTAACGACAGCAGCCCGGTAAGAATATCGTTATCGTGCCTGTCGGCGGTCATCAGCCCCAGTTTCGCCCGCATTTTTTCGCCCCAGGCTCGCATCAGCTCCGGTTCGTAGTTCGCCAGCGCCTGCTTAAGCTGCTCGGTAGTCATCAGGCCCGAGAGCGAATGCGCCAGGCGGTTCAGGTTCCACAGCCCAATCATTGGCTGTTTCTCAAAGCTGTAGCGCCCCTGATGGTCGGTATGGTTGCAGACAAATTCCGGCTGGTAGTCATCCAGAAAACCGTAAGGGCCGTAATCCAGCGTCAGGCCGAGTATCGACATGTTATCGGTATTCATTACGCCGTGGGCAAACCCTACGCTCTGCCAGCTGGCGATCAGCCGCGCGGTGCGCTTCACCACGTCGCTGAACCACAGCAGGTATTTATCCGCTTCCTGTTGCAGATGCGGCCAGTGATGACGAATGGCGTAGTCGGCCAGCTCGTTAACCTTTTGCTGATTGCCGCCGTAGTAAAAATGCTCAAAGTGGCCAAAGCGCAGGTGGCTCTCCGCAACGCGCAGCAGCATCGCACCGCGTTCGGTTGTTTCGCGGTAAACGGGTTCGTCGCTGGCAACAATAGTCAGCGCCCGGGTAGTCGGGATTCCCAGCGCGTGCATCGCTTCCGAGGCCAAAAACTCGCGCAGCGTGGAGCGCAGAACCGCACGCCCATCCCCCATCCGCGAATAAGGCGTCAGCCCCGCTCCCTTCAGGTGCCAGTCAACTTTACGCCCGTCGGCCAGTTGCTGCTCACCCAGCAGCAGTCCGCGCCCGTCACCGAGCTGTCCGGCCCAGACGCCGAACTGATGTCCGCTGTAGACCTGCGCCAGTGGCTGCATGCCATCCGCCAGGCGGTCGCCGCTCCACAGCCCAACGTTCTCCGCGTTGAACAGCTCGTCGCCCAGCCCCAGTTCACGCGCCAGCGCTGCGTTACGATACAGCAGGCGCGGATTCGCTAACGGTGTGGGCGATACGGCGCTGTAGCAGCCGCTCAGTTCCTGGAACCAGGTATTATTAAATTGCATGCTGTCTCCATCAGTGCCCGCGGGAACATCCCCGAAGGCAGGTGCCGGACCTAGTGTAAATCGCGGAGCGTGGATAAAACACGGAGACTGTGAAGGGTTATTCTGCTTTCTTCCCGCATCATCGGATAAACAGGCCTGACAAAAGCGGTCAACGCTGCGTTCGTCCGTTTAAATCCGTCGCGCCTGCCAGAACACTTTGCGCCAGTAAACATTATCCAGTGAGGATCGCATCACCCCCTGGCTGGTCGAGGCGTGGATAAACTGATTGTCGGTGTCATAAATGCCCACATGCAGGCCGTTTTCGCCGCTGCCGGTTTTAAAGAACACCAGATCGCCGGGCAGCAGATCATCCTTGCTGATGCGTGTGCCAATATCAGTTTGCGCGGAGGTGGTGCGCGGCAGCTGCAAATCAAAGCGATCGCGGAAGGTCAGATAAACAAAACCCGAGCAGTCAACGCCACCTCGGCTCATGCCACCGTAGCGGTAAGGGGTTCCGTGCCACTGAGAAAGCTGATCGTCGAGCTGCGCAATCACCATTATCCGGTCGGCAAGCTGCGTTTTTGGCGGAGGGGCATGGCTGCTGCAGCCGGCAAGAATCACGATCATGAGCACAAACCAGTAACGCATAGCACACCATCCTCTGGAGTCGGAATATTAACTTTAGCGGCAAACTCGCCGCGCTGACAGCGTTAGCGGCCGGTTACGCGAACGTGGTCAGAAAAGAGCGCCCTTCTACCTGCAGCTGGCGGAAAGGCACCTGATACAGCGCAGACAGGTGCTCAGGCGTCAGGATTTGCTGCGGGTTGCCCTGTAGCGCAGGCTGCCCAGCTCGCATCAGCCACACGATATCGGCATGTCGCAGCGTGTGATTCAGATCGTGGCTGCTCATGACAACCGTCACGCCTCGTTCAAGCAGCTCAGGAAGCAGGCGATCAAACACCGCCTGCTGACCAATATCCAGCCCGGTCATCGGTTCATCTAACAGCAGAAGCTGCCCCTGCGGCTGGCTGACCTGCGAAAAGACGGCAGCAAGCCGGACCCGCTGCCATTCACCGCCGGAAAGCTGGCCCAGCGGGCGATGCAGCTTATCGCTGATCTGTAGCGCATCGGTAAAATACATCAGCTGCTGCTCGCTGGCCGAAGTCTGCTGTACATCGTGCATTAACAGATAGTGCCAGACAGGCATCTGCTCTGAAGGCCGCTGTTGCTGCGGCAAATAAGCGCGATGCCTGGCAAGCCGCGGCGCTGCCCATGCCACCAGCGGCTCATCATTGAGCAGAATATCTCCCTTTACGTCAAGCAGGCCGGCCAGCGAGGCTAACAGCGAGCTTTTCCCCGCGCCGTTTGGCCCCACCAGATGGATCAGCTGGCCGCTGTCGACCTCGGCGCTAAAGGGAAACAGACGCTGGTCAACGGCGGCCTGGCGAATATCCAGCAGCACTTATCCTTCCAGCGCCTGTTTAATTGCGCTGACTACGACTTCATCTTCCGGCTCCATATCCGGTGAGAAGCGCTGCAGGACGCGACCGTCGCGACCAATAAGGAATTTTTCAAAATTCCACAAGATATCGCCCGGCTGCTTCGGCGCGCGGCCTTTACTGGTCATGCGTTCAAGGAAGCCGCTCCCCTGCGGGGCCAGCGCCTGCGGCTGCGCGGCAACCAGTTGAGCATAGAGCGGATGGCGCTCCGGCCCGTTTACCTCGATTTTGCTAAACATCGGGAAGGTGACGCCGTAGGTGGTGCTGCAGAACGTTTTTATTTCCGCTTCAGTACCCGGTTCCTGCTCAAGAAATGCGTTGCAGGGAAAACCCAGCACCGTCAGGCCTTTATCGTGCCAGGCCTTTTGCAGATTTTCTAACTGAGAATACTGCGGCGTCAGGCCGCATTTTGAGGCGACATTCACCACCAGCAGGACATCCCCCTGCCACTGTGCCAGCGTGGTTTTCTCACCGTCCAGCGTAGTCAGCTCTGTTGCATAAATGCTCATTGAATTTTCCTGTTTAACGTGGATGGATAGCCGTTTTAGCGGCTAACGGTTGCTCAATAATAACCAGATAAAGATCGGTGCACCCAGCGTGGCGGTCACCACGCCCACCGGAAGTTCGGCGGAATTCAGCGCCACGCGGGCAATAATATCAGCGGCCAAAAGCACACCCGCGCCGGCAAGAGCACAGCCGGGTAAAAGCGTCCGATGATCGCTAAGACCGTTCAGGCGCAAAATATGCGGGATCACCAGGCCAATAAAGCCTATCGCTCCGGCCAGCGCAACGCTGACGCCCACCAGCCAGCCAATCGCCAGCACCAAAAGATTGCGCCACAGAACCAACGGCAGCCCCAGCTGACGGGCTGACGTTTCACCCAGCGCCAGCAGATTCAGGGCCGTTGAGCGAGTCGTCAGCCAGAGTAACACCGGCAGCAGCGCCAGCATCAGCCAACGTTCGTTCCAGCCGATACCACCGAAACCGCCCATCATCCAGTACATTAGCTGACGCAGATCGAGGCTGCTGCTGAAATAGACCGCCCAGGTCATGATCGCGCTACAAACGATCCCCAGAGCCACCCCGGCCAGCAGCAGGCGGCTGCCGGAAAGATGCCTGCGGGCAAAACGCAGCAGCAACAGTGTGATAAACAGCGCACCGGCAATAGCACTGACGCTCATCACCCACGGGTCGCCGTTCCCTGCAAATACCGCCAGCACCAGACCGACGCCCGCTCCGGCGGAGACACCCAGCAGGCCAGGTTCCGACAACGGATTGTTAAACAGCGCCTGCATCGTCGCGCCCGCGACTGCCAGCGAAGCCCCTACCAGCAATACCGCCAGAGTGCGCGGCAGGCGCAGCTGCCAGACGAACAGTTCGGCATCAGCCGTTAACCAGCGCGTCGGTGGCACCCAGCGATCGCCAACACACAGGCTGAGCAGGACCAGGACCAGGCAAAACATCGCCAGCGCGCTCAGCCATATTCCTGACCGCCGTTTTGCACGCGTAATCTGTTGGTTAAGCAGGGTCATAAGCGACGTTTTGGAGTGAAAACAGAGAGTTAATTTTAGAGGGAAATCTGAAAAATGGAAGCGTCCTCTGAAAGCGGCGGATGTGTTATTCACTCTGTAACCGTGCTATCAACCCCCGTATTCGCGCCGTTTGGCAGCAGAAGTTACAGTGATAAATCGGGGAATCGATCCCTGGTAGTTATTTTCCTGGACTTTATCAACGCCATCAGAGGTGATAATAATTGGCTTACAGAACAGCAGATTAAGGTGCAGAAATGCAGAATATCACCCCCTCACTTAATATGGTCAACGCTGAATTCACCAATGCCCCGTTAGGAACGACGGTTGCGTTAATCACCATTCTGGCCTTGCTCATCAAACCAGCGATTAAAATTGCCAACAGAATTTTCACCTATAAAAAAGGACACAGTGAGATTTTGAAAAAGGGTGGCGTCCCGGCATTCATGCTGAATTTCTTTATCATCTCAATTCCATTAAAGAAGCTACCCGCGATCGGCAAACCTGAGAAAGTCATTACGTTTGTTTTTTTCATTATTTTGTTGCTGGCGTCCTGGTTTCTGATTCCCGCTCTGATTCAGACATTGAGAACCCCACCAGACTCAACGCTGTTGATCTGGAAAGAATCCGGAAAACCCTTCTACATATCCGAAAAAAAAGCGTCGGAAGCCACGACGTTCCTGCCTTCCAGCTGGTCTGTAACGGTGGAGGAGTGCCGGCAGAACACGTTATCCGCAACAGAAAGCCAGGGGTTAATCAGCGCCAGGAACCGACAGGACTTATGCGCGCTGCTGACAACAGCCGAGGGCCAGTCTCATCTGGAAAATGCGATCGCTAAATTTAACAAGGAAAAGCTCTTCGTCACGTCAATGATTCCGTTTACCTTAGCGGTCATTTTGTGGCTTCTCCTGGGTTTTATCTTCACCATTTACTACACGAAAAAAGTCAGAAAATTTATTCTTATGGAACAAAAGAAGGCCATTTACTGCGCCCATGGGGATTTTTCTGCGACGGGTGTTTATGCCATCTATCAAGAGATTGAATAACATAAATGTGACTAGTCCTGATTTAGGTTGACAACGTTCTGCCTGTAAAACGCCCGATGAACCTCATCGGGCGTTTTGTATTTCA